>DATIJS010000037.1:0-3177 GCA_035478335.1 Saccharimonadales bacterium (SeqCode)
GCCATTTTAATCTGCCTTTTATACCGGATGGAAAATGAGCTGGAAATACAAGGGGAGTCAGATCGTGAATTGTGACAACTGTTTTGTTTCTTTTTGAAAGGGGAATTGTTAGAAAAAAAGGTTCAAAGTAAGGATAGTGAACAAGATTTATGTCCGTATCCAATTTATCTCCTCTATTGAAAAAAAGATAATTATTTTCAGGGAAAAATTTGAGGAGTGCGGCTTTAAGATTCGATAAATAAAATCCTGTTCCTCTAACGCGGTGGCTTAAAAGGCGGTTATCATTTAGTGGTGAAATATCTAAAGCTATTTTCATATAAAATCTAAATTATAAAACTTAAAACTTAAAAATAACAAACATAAAACTTATAAAGATTTGACTTTTTGATTCACCTTTAAATATTTGATTAACCCATTTAATTGTTTTCCAACAGTTTCAGTCTGATCGTGGCATTTTAGGTATTCAATTTCTGTAATATATCCTAAGTCTTTAGATAAAAGTAAAAAGTATTTTGTTTCTTCGAGAGAGCCATTTGCAATTAAAAGAAAGTTAATAAATTCTTTTCTATAACCCCGTGCATTACCCTCAATGATGTTTGCAATTATAGAAGATGAAGATCTTCTAATCTGACTAATTATTCCAAATTTTTCGTCAGTTGGATATGTTTTTGTTAATTTATAAACTTGTAGTACCAATTGATGCGCCTCTTTAAAAATAGGTAGCTTTTCATACTTGTCAGCCATATCAAAATATAAATTTTAAATCTTAAAATATAAAAACGTTTTTTACGTTTTACTTTTTATACTTTATGTTTCAAATCGCTTTGCGATTTATGCCATGCCCATGCCGTTTTGATTATTGTTTCAAGATCAGAATGTTTTGGGGAAAAATTTAACTCATTAGTTATTTTATCTACATTTGCAACGAGAATATCTGCGTCTCCCGGTCTTCTGCCTTCTGCATGCACCACAAGATTAATACCTGAAACTTTTTTTATCATCTCAATAACGTCTTTGTTGGAATATCCATTTCCTGTCCCGACATTGTAATAAAACCCTCCTTGAGAATCTTTTAGCTTTTTCAAAGCCAAAATATGAGCTTCCACCAAGTCCAAAACGTGGATGTAATCCCTAACGCATGTACCGTCCTGAGTTTTATAGTCTGAGCCAAACAGATTAAATGGTTCATTTTTCAAAGCGGCATGTATAGCGTTGGGAATAATATGGCTTTCCGGATTATGATTTTCACCCATCAGTCCATCAAGAGATGCTCCGCTTGCATTAAAATAACGGAGTGCCACGAAATTTAAGTTGTAGATTTTTTGATACCAGCTAAGTACTTTTTCAACCTGAAGCTTGCTCTCGCTGTAGGGATTTTCAGGGTTTTTAGGATGATCCTCAGGAATAGGTGTTGTTATAGGATTTCCATAAACACCAGCTGTTGATGAAAAAATTATATTATTTACTTTATTTAGAGTTGCGTATTTCAGAAGATTTAATGTAGAAACAAAATTATTCTCAAAATACAATTCAGGTTTTTTCATTGATTCACCCATCGATATGTAGCCTGCGAAATGAATTATTGCATCAAATTTGTTTTTCGAAAAAAGTTCATTTAAATAATTTTCATCCAATAGATTTCCAATAATCAATTGCGCACGGGAATCAACGCTTTCCTTATGTCCTCTTTCGAGGCTGTCTGCAACGACTACATCAGTATTTTCATCAAGAAGTCTTTTAACCATAAAACTTCCAATATAACCTGCTCCGCCTGTTACTAAAATTTTCATAAATATATTGTAGCAAAAAGACTTAACTAATGCTTGACACGCCAATTAATCTTATATACGATTAAAATATGCACATGAACGGAAGAAGGATTTTTCTTTTTGGCTTTATTGCGATACTTCTTATTGGTATACCGGTTACCATATATTTAGTTCAAAAACAGCAGGAGACAAGAAGTCATGCTGAGAAATCAACAAACGTAACTTTTATTCCTGATTCATCAGCAACTGCCCCTATACAAAAAAATGTTGGAGATCCAGTTCCGCTTGATATAACAGTCGATCCCGGAAAGAACCTTGTCTCTTTTGTAAAGATTGAAATTCAATATGATCCGCAAAAATTGGCAACAGCCTCAGCGAATGCATTTGTCCAAAACAACTTAATTTTCCCATCAGTTCTTGAAGGTCCTGTTTTTACACCCGGGAAAATATCTGTGACACTTTCTGTTGGTCCTGATCCTACAAAGTCGATACAGACAAAGGTTAAAGCGGCAACGGTTACTTTTAAAGCTATCAGCAATACTCCTCCGGGTACGCCTACGCTTGTTTCGTATGGAGCAACAACTCAGATACTTTCAATTGGGTCAAATGATCAGGCATCTGAAAATGTATTGTCTTCAGCAACTCCTGCATATATTGCTATTGGCGGGACTGTTGTAACACCATCCGTTGACATTCCGACCTCGACACCTGTTCCAACCATACCGGTAACACCAATAATTACTCCTGTGGTCAGCCCATCGCCCAGTTCTACGCCCTCAGCAAATGCAAATCCTGTTTGCAGCAATCTTGCACTTGATAGAAGCGCAACAGGCAACACACCTCTTGCTCTTGCATTTACAGCAAATGGGACTGATTCAGATGGAACCATAAGTAAGGTAACATTTAATTTCGGAGACGGTCAGGTAGCAGATGTGACTGCATCAGGCGGCGTTGGGACTGCATCGGTTAGCGCACAAGCTTCGCATAATTATCAAAATGCAGGCACATTTACGGCGTTTGCATTATTGACTGACAATTCCGGCGGCGTTAGTGACTCTGCTAGCTGTCAGCAAATTGTTACTGTTACCGGTGGCGGAAGTACCGTGACCAATCCTCCGGCAGCTAATCCTACTCCAACACTCGCACCAACAGGATCAAGCAGTGCTGCTATTGGTATAGGAGCAGTAATAGTTACATTTATAGTCGGCGGCGGATTCCTCTTCTTCCTACTCTAGTGTGATTTAAGATTTAGGATGTAGAATGTAAGTAGCTCCATAAGTCATAAATCCTACGTCTTAATTATCTGTAATCATGGAGAAGAGGGCCTCTTGAGATAACTGCACTTTTCCGGTTGTGACCATTTTCTTTTTACCCTTTTTTTGCGCTTCAAGAAGTTTGTTTTTCCGGG
>DATIJS010000038.1:0-8126 GCA_035478335.1 Saccharimonadales bacterium (SeqCode)
AAGCAATTCCGCTACTTAGAGCAAGAAGAGTAAGAGCTATTGCTGATGTCTTAAGTATTGATCTATTCATAATTAACTTTACAATTGGCCTTAACCAAAAGCATTGAAAGGGATAATATCATTATTATAGGATTTTGTCAAGAGGTAAATTGCACTGGATTTATGATCAATAAACCCGCTATAAGATTTAGCTTCAAATAGAATAGTTTCTAGCTTACGTGTTAAAATATATCTATGAAACAAAAACTTAGTTTTAAGCCATCAGACTCTATGGATAAAAAGATTGTAGAACTTTTTAACTATGGTTTGAGAAACTTACAGCCAAAAAAACATTTATTTCCTTTTTTGCGATCAAGAGATTTAGAGACTCATACTGAGCATGGGGATTGGATACTGACTTTTACGAAACGTCATAACCTTCCAGCTAGAATTCATCTATTTGCTTCAACCAAAAATAGCAATAGAAAACGAGCCGAATACGACACCCTTGAAGCAGCCGTAAAAATTCAAACAGACGATAATATGGCCTTGGAATTTGTTGAGTATTTTCATTTTTATGCTGCTAAATCCAGAATTGGGTTTTCAAAGAATAAATTTGATGTAGATTCTGCCCGTGGTGACGATCCAGATGCTGCAACTTTGCTGTGTAAAATCCTGAAATTGTAATGTTATAAAAAATTCCCAGTCCCAAATTCTCTAGAAAGATAGCTTTGCATCTAGTAATAGTTGCCGTTTTACAAGTTTTTCAACTTCTCAAAATCCTCTCTGATCATGGGCTTGTATTTATTGGGAAATCGTAAGGCAGCTGCTGGATGAATTGTCAAAAAATATTTGACACCATTACTCTCATCAATAACTTGGCCGTGCTCTGACACAACAAAAACTTTTCTCTGAAGAACTCCCTCTGCTGCAACTCTCCCCAAAAGCATAACTATTTTGGGTTGAATAACAGCAAACTGTTCCATCAGATGGATTCTTCCATGAGCGATATCTGCGGGATTGGGTGTCCCGCCTGGTGTGCCGTCGGGACCGTTGGGAAGATATTTTACAGGACTTGTAATGAATACATCCTCTTCTTTTAAACCCACCTCACGGATCAAACTGCGTAAAAGCTTCCCGGATCGACCAATAAACGGCCTGCCGGTTGCTGCTTCCTGCTTGCCAGGTGCTTCACCAATAAAAACAATATCAGCATCCGGATTGCCCTCCCCCGACACAGCCTTCCCACTTTTACCTGCTTTGCAAATCTCACACTTCTCAATCTCGTTTGCTATTTTGCGTAATGCTTTTTGCTTGTTCATATAGGCTTTCTATATTTAGTATATTGTATCATTGTTAGACTAACAATTTTAGCCTCAAAAGTATTAATTTACCATATTGCTTTTCTATAAAAGTTGGTATATTATTACATCTTCGAGAACTATTAATTATATGCCAATAAATTCACAAATCATTCCTCAAGATCACAACGCTCAGCCATTGATTCTGCCTTCACAAAGCTCAGTAAATATAAATAGTTTTGAGGAGACCTCAACCAAACTTAACATGCTCAGAACAAAAGTTCTAGAGCGACGACCCGCACTTTCTGATATTCTTCACAGACTCGGTCCTATGACCATGTATCAAATAGCGGAAAGCTATGCAAAAGATTCAAATACTGCAATGATAGAACTTGAGAGGAAAAATGAATTTATTCAAACATTCTCATCAGAAGTTGCAAAAATTTTGGGACAAGGAGTTGCGCAAAGCACAGCTAGACAATTATCTGAACACTATTATGTTTCAACTGCAGAACACCACAGTCCCCTGACAACTCCAGACTATTTCAATAGCAGTGTTCACCATGCGCTTTATGCATCTGATGCGAAGAACTCAAAGCTTGAAAATATTATTGTGCTTGCGTGCGCAAATGTATCTTTTGATAACTATGCCAGTCCAAGAGGACTGGTTTTTAATAGTTTTTCCGGAACCAAACCCGGACTCACGCAGATTCCCCTTTTCTCAAGAAGCGTTAGGTCTTGCCCTGTTGTATATTACCCTTCTTATGGCAAACAAGCTATTCAAGACGCCAAACTCAAAATTGACAGCTTATTAAGAGAGGGATCAATCACGCCAAAAAATGCAGAAGGGCTTTATTTTATTCTTGATAGTGTCTATTCAAGAAATGACGTTTTGAATCTTTCTAACTATTCCGATCAGATCACGAAAACGAACTATATTCTCTGGAATAAATTATTTTTCTTTCTTGGCGATTATACCCCCAACCTTGTTTATATTGAACAGGAGCGCGTTGTGAACAAGCTGTTACTCGAACATCATATTTATCAAAATACAATAATACACAATATCCTCTTTAACACCGACTATCACACGCTTATGGAAAAGCATTTCGACAAAATAGAAGGAGCATTCACTCTAGATGAAAGGACAGGAACATATCTTTTCTGGGCTCTTCCACCGGGACAAAAATATCGAGTCAGGCTTTGGAAAGAAGGAAATAAATTGGTATCAGAAGATAGAAGCTATGAGGTAGAACTTACTCCAGATAGCCTAGCTAAAGCTATTACAAATAAGGAATTAATACCAAGCACCATGCTTGACTATATTTTACTTGCATTTTACTATGGCTTAAAACTTCATGGAGGAGTCAATCAGCCAACTGTACTTTCAAAAACAAAAATAGCATTTTTAAGGATGCTAAACGAACTTGGTGACCGAATGAGCATTCAGGAATGCATAGGTGTTCCCACAACCGCGCTCTCAATGCACCGTCCCTCCCTTGCCTTTCTTAAATCTCCCAAAAACACACTTACCCCTGCTTCTAGCATAGATATTTTACTATATGGAAATAAAAATTCATGGAATGTAATGAAGCAAAATTCCAAAAACATAACTTACGGAGAAATTCTCTACAGAACTTTACCAAACCTTTATAAATTTGTATATGAAACAGATGAGCAGGACAAACAATTGATGAATGTTTCAGAAAGTGAGATAGATGCGATAACCGGTCTTGATAAAAAAATCATACCTCTAGCTGAAGTATAAACTATTTTTTGGGCAAGCTTTTTACAACCTCATACAATACAATTCCCAAACTCACCATCACGTTCAAAGAGATATTTACCCCAAACATAGGAAGCTCGACAATCTGATCTGACATTTTCAATACTTCTTCTGAAACGCCATCTGTTTCATGACCTACTACGATTGCGACCGGTAATTTATATTCAATCTTGTCATAAGGAACACTCCTTTTATCCAATTCAACAGAAATTACTTGTAGTTCTTTGTTCTTGGATCTTAGATCTTGGATTGCGTCGACAGCAGTCAGAGCGTAGCTCCACTCTACCCATTCGGTCGTATTTATGCTGGCCTTTTTGATCCTATGATTGGGGGGCGTCTCAGATCCCTCGCACAAAATTACTTTTGTGGCTGCAACCGCATCAGCAAGGCGAAAAATAGCTCCTATATTATAAGTGTCCAAAACATTGTCCAGCACTATATATATTGGGTTTTTCTTGAGTTTCTTCTTCTCCTCCTCATTAATCGGTGAATGCCTCAAATCCTTCGCCGCCAATTTGATCATTCAGACATTATACAATATCTTATTCCGTAAGAGGAATGACTTCTATCTTTTTAGCAAAGTAAGATACCCCTAGAATTATTGTCCCTCCAACTGCCATATTCCATGTAATTGCCTCTTTTAGAATTAGTGCGCTAAGTAACAATGCGCTTACAACTTCTATGTACGAAATAATAGCAACTGTTGATGCATTGGTCTTTTTCAAAGCAGAAAACCACAAAATAAAAGCAATCAGGCCAACAATCAATGAGTAAATGCTTGCCACTGTCACTTGAGGAAGCGCTGGAAAAGGTTTATTGATAAGTAAAAACGGCAAGAAGATAATTGCACCTGCAGCATTTTGATAAAAAATTAGCTGGTATTTTGAATAATTTGTAAGCTCCTTTTTGAAAAATATAGTGGTAATTGCAGACAATGATGCAGAAATTAACATCGCCGACATACCTAAAAAATCCTTATTTGCAAATGAAAATTCTTTATTTGCAAAAACTATAAAAATTCCTATAAATGCCAGCAAAACCAACAGTATCTTTTTTCTTGTAAGTTTTTCTTTCAGGAACACAGCACTAAGAACAACTGTAAATATCGGCCAGGTGTAAAGTATGATAATAGCATTGCCTACTGACGTATGTAAAAATGCAAATAACCATAGAAAATCCGCAGGGCACTTATTAATGAAAGAAGAATAACTGTTTTGTTTGCATCTTTAAAAATATTTTTCCCTCTTGAGATAAAATAAACAAAAAGGACGACTGTCGGTACAGCAACTCTAAAAAATGAAATTGTAGTTGCCGGCAAATTAAGTATCTTTACAAAAACGCCGGCGGTTCCAAAAAGTATCGCTGCAATCACAACTTCTAAATATGGATTCATAAATAAATTTTAACACTATTTGAATAACTTTGTTATATTGCATAGGGAACAATAGAGTGCTATATTTTAAACCCATGACAGATAAACAATTATTGGAAAAGCTGGTAAAAGGCCAAGAAGAGATTAAGACAGAGCTACAAGAACAGGCTGGGATATTGGGCCAGCATGGAAAAGCACTTAAAAAACTAACCACCTTAGCAAATAAAAATTACAAAGCTGTTGAATATATGTCTGGAGATTTTGATGAAAGGATTGTTGAAAATAGCAGACGAACTGACCGCATAGAAGATAATTTAAATCTTCCGCCATATAAAACTAAACAATAAATATGCCGCTTCCCAAATCCTTAACCACTGTCACAAGATTCTCCAAGTTTTTGGCTTTAATTCTCTTCATTTCTCTTCCCTTCGGCGGTTTTTATATAGGTATGCAGTATCAGAAAAGCTTTAGTCAGCAATCATCGGATCAATCGACTCTTTTTTGCAAACACTGGGAAACTATTTGTGATCCGACATACACTGATCCAAATGGAGGCTGCGCTCCCAAGAAAATTTGTAATGATCCATCGCCCACTCCCCTACAGTCCTCACTTACACAGTCGCCAATTGTAAACGCAAACCCTTCATGTACTCCCTATTTTCCAATCGGTGGAACCGGCAGCATTCCCTCAAATTATATTTATCCCACACTCCCGCCGGGCGGAAGCTTTTGCCCCGAAAACAAAACCATTCCCCCACGCCTTAAAGCTTGTCCCATGCTTGCATACAAAAATTCTGAAGGGAAAACCTGTATTTACACCGGCTCCAATTGTGATTTGGTATGCAAATAATTATTACTAGGAGGATTTTCTGACTATCTTGTGGGCGCGCCTTCTCTGCACAGTTTTTTTTCTAAACTCATCTGACAACACACTGATATTTCCATCTATTTCTAAAACTGCCAAATCGACTTCAGCAATTTCTTCAATTCCATGCTCTCGTACAACTTGTTCCAGTTCTTCAAAAGGAATTTCTGCAGATTTCAAATTTGCCTCATTTACTTTTCCTTTGTAAACCAAAAGTACTGGCTCTCCCTGCACAAAATGCCTGATCGAATCTGAATTGAAGAATATTTTTTTGATAATCATATTTATTACAAAAAGTGAAAATGCAGCTACCAAACCGTCGACTAATCCTGCATCATTCCCCACCATCGCGTTCTGGACAGAATTTCCAATGAGTATTATGAAGACCAGGTCTGCAACCGAAAGTTGAGTCAGTTCTTTTTTGCCAAAAAACCTAATAAAAAGAATTATAAAAAGATAAACAGCAATTGAGCGCACAACGACAAGTTCAAGTCCGTTCATAATTTTATTGTACAATAATTATATCTCACTTGCTTTTGGTGTTTTTAGTTTTTGCTGAAGATTTCGATTCAGACCCACTTGTTTTTATATCTTCCAGCTTCCATGCTGCGAAATCGCAAGCGGGATAATTGGCGCAGCCGTAGAATTTGCGGCCCTTTCTAGTCTTGCGGACAATTATCTTTCCACTGTCTTTGGGACAAATTTGATTGGTCTCTTCAACAAAAGCTTTAGTGAATTTACAATCTGGAAATGTACTGCATGAAAAGAATTTGCCAAATTTACCATGTCTTATCACAAGATTGCCTTTGCCGCATTCAGGACATTTTTCATCAGTTGCTTCAGTTGCTATCGCTACACGATCCGCTCCTTCAGCATCTTTAATATCTTTTTCAAAAGGAGTATAAAAATCCCACATCATAGCAGCCCACTGCTTCTTGCCACTCGCGATATCATCAAGGCTTTCTTCCATTGAGGCAGTAAAAGGGATATCATCTATGTCCCCAAAATTGGTTACCAGAAAATCATTAACCGACATTCCAATTGGAGTTGGGACAAATTTGCGCTCAATCCGTTCTACGTATGCACGATCAACCAGAGTTGAAATAATTGCAGCATAAGTTGAAGGTCTGCCGATTCCTTTCTCTTCAAGAGTTTGGATGATTGATGCTTCATTATAACGAGGAGGCGCAGGTGTCTCATGTGGCTCCGAACGGGCATTTTTCAGATCAAGATTTTCCCCGGAGATGAATTTGGGAAGTTGTGTTTCTTTCAAAGCTTGCGGATTTAATTTGAGAAATCCATCAAAAACCAATACAGAACCTGCAGCTTTCAGGCGGTAAATATTACCATTTTTATTGGTTTCTGCAAAGACAGTAGTAGATTCTACAATTGCTTCTGCCATTTGAGAAGCTATTGCGCGTCTCCAAATCAGATCATACAATTTAGCATAATCTGCTCCCATTGCTGAGGCAACATCAGTTGATTGTCTCGCTGCAACAGTTGGTCTGATTCCTTCATGTGCTTCCTGAGCGTTTTTTTGTTTTCCGGAGAAAACACGGGGCGCGTCTGAGAGATACTTCTTACCAAATTCCTTTTCAATAAATCCGCGCATCATAGCTATGGCCTGCTTAGACAGAGCAACCGAGTCAGTTCTGTGATAAGTAATAAATCCTTCCTCATACAGCTTTTGTGCCAAACTCATCGTGCGCTTTCCGGAAAACCCATATCTGCGGCTTGCATCCTGCTGAAGAGTTGAAGTAGTAAAAGGTGGTGCTGGATTTCTCTTTGATTGTTTTTCAGCGATCTCTGATACTTTAAATTCTTTTGAATTTAGCTCTTTAACTATTTCTGAGGCTTTTTCTTCCGAGTCGATAATTGTTTTACTTATTGAATAATCCCCGTCATACAATTTAAAACTTTCTTTTCTCTCTATCTTTTCTGAATTAATCTCAAACAGTTCAAACTCAGCATTCCCTATCTTATTTGCAAGAAGCGCGTGAATCGTCCAGTAGTTTGATTTTGCAAATCGTTCAATCTCCCGCTCCCGCTCAGCAATCAAACGTAAAGCAACACTCTGGACGCGACCTGCTGAGAGACCCCGCCTGACTTTCTTCCATAATAAAGGTGAAAGCTGATAACCAACTAACCGGTCAAGAACACGTCTTGCAGTCTGGGCATCAACCAAATTCATATCGACCTCGCGGGGATTATTAAGCGCTTCTTTTATAGCCGATTCTGTAATCTCATGAAAAGCAATCCGCTGAAATTTTTGTCCTGCAATTTTCAGCTTCTTATCCTCTATTAATACACTCCTGATGTGCTCAGCAATCGCCTCCCCCTCCCGGTCAGGGTCAGTTGCAAGAATTATGTTGTCAGCATTTTTGGCAAGACTCTTGAGCTCTGCAATCAATTTTTTCTTATCAGCAATAACTTCATACATTGGAGCAAAATTATTATCAAAATCAATTGCAATCTTGCTTTTGGGAAGATCCATCACA
Organism: Saccharimonadales bacterium (SeqCode); assembly: GCA_035478335.1. GTDB lineage: Bacteria > Patescibacteriota > Microgenomatia > Levybacterales > UBA12049 > DATLDE01. The sequence goes on from DATIJS010000038.1 coordinate 7,802, forward strand.
TGTCCCATTGAAAATTTGATGTCATAATCAGAACCTAAGAATTTGGATATTGTTCTGGCTTTGGTTGGCGACTCAACGATCACTAAATGTTTCATAAATTGCTTAATTGCTAAATTGCTAAATTGCTAAATTGCTAACAATTGAACAATCTTATCTTCTGATTATACAGTAGTTGTCAAGCGAATGTTCTGGCAGGGGTCATAGGTACCACTTCTGCAAAGTACATATTAGCATATTCAAGAGGCGTCATGTAGTCAAGGGCTTGATGAGGACGGTATGAATTGTACTTAACTAACCATTCAGTTAAATCTTTGTTTGCTAAATC
>DATIJS010000039.1:0-37541 GCA_035478335.1 Saccharimonadales bacterium (SeqCode)
AAGACCTGAGAGCGCAAAACATATCCACGCACTGACTGTTTCAGTTTTCGGGTCTTCCAAAACTTTGACATAAATCAATAAATACCCGCTTGCATCAATCAAAATCGTGATGAAAAGAGAAATATAAGCATGCCGCGTGAGATACCATAAATACAATCCTATTGCCGATCCTACAAGTGCTGCAACATCTCTTTTTCTAAAACCCCCTACTCCATATTTAAGAGACAGACCGAATATTATCAAGTCTCCCACTACAAAAGCAGCAATCAGACAAAGCGACCAGGTTGCTCCTTCGGCGAGAAGCGCTGCAAAAGATATAACCCCAAGAACTGTCCAGATGAACCATGGCGCGCGTTCCGGAATAGTGGTTTTTAGTAAAATATCCCGTATATAGGGAAAACAACCAGCCAAAAATACCACGGAAGAAGATATTCCCAGAAATTCTTGCATGAATTTATTGTAGCAGAGTATACCTCTGTAACTTTGTAACTTTACTTCTAAACGTCAATTGGAAATGAACCAAATGCTTGCTTCAAAAATCTTGCTTGTCTATCATCGAGCGCGAACTTACCCGTTTGAGAAGACACAAGAGCCTTCAAGTCTGTTTTATCTGCGGCTCGTATCTGCCCAATCGTTGTGAGTCCGCCTGCAATTGCCTGTTCAAATACTTCGAAAAGGTCTTTTCTTATCGCGGGGGTTAAGCCTAAATATAAATCTCTGATTGCTGCTGGATTTTTTCTATATCCATATAACCACTCTGAAGCATGTTGAATCATATGCTTTTGAGGAACCCTCAAATCAACCAGCTCAGTCCTGTCATCATAATTAACAGATATTTCCTGAAGTTTGTGTGCCAAACCGCGCGACAGCCCAGACCTTGTCTCACTCCTGAAACTTCGGCTATTAGTAGCATAACTCGGCAAGATGCTCTCAGGTAATACACTACGATAAGCATTTCTCTCTCCTAAATTTACCATCGAAGTACTATATCAAATATCCTCGGCTCAATCAAGCAGAATAGAGCTATTTGCTATAATCAAAATATGAAATTTTCCAAAATCCGCTCAATTCCCCGGCCTGTTTTTATTCTGGGGTTTGTCAGCTTTTTCAATGACCTCTCCTCCGAGATGATCTATCCGATTGTCCCGATTTTTTTGACATCGGTTCTCGGAACTCCAATTCCCATAGTCGGGTTGATCGAAGGTACTGCCGAAGCAACTGCTGCGATTACCAAATTTTTATTCGGAGCATACTCCGATTATATCCAGAGACGAAAACCATTTGTCATCGGAGGGTATTCTTTGGGTGCAGCGTCCAAACTCCTGATCGGACTCGCATCTATCTGGCCTTTGGTACTTTTTGCAAGATTTATTGATAGGCTTGGAAAAGGCATGCGCACAGCTGCCAGGGACAGTTTGCTTTTGGATAATTCCAATCCCAAAAATAAAGGCTTTATTTTCGGCTTCCACCGCGCGTTTGACAGTCTGGGAGCAGTCTTCGGCCCTCTTCTTGCTCTTTTACTCCTAGTACTTCTAAAAGATAATATAAGACTTACATTTTTCATCGCCTTTATCCCGGCAGTCATCGCAGTATTCCTCCTCTTTATCTTTGTGAAAGAAACGGCTAAACCAAAAACCGAGCGCAAATTTCATCTCAAAAATCTAAAATGGAATCTGCTTGATGCAAGGCTTAAGCTTTTTTTGATCATCAGCTTTATCTTTTCCGCAGGCAACAGCTCGGACGCGTTCCTGCTACTTCGTGCGAAGAATCTAGGCCTGACAACCACACTTGTAGTACTGACATATGTTCTTTACAACATAGCTCAAACTGCTTTTGCCACTCCACTTGGCCAACTATCCGACAAAATCGGGCCCAAAAAAGTTTTTTCAGGAGGACTTTTGGTATTCGCAGCCGTTTACCTACTTTTCGGATTGATAAAGACTCCAAATTTTATCTGGTTTCTATTCCCAATTTACGGCATCTATATCGCGGCAACGGATGGAGTATCCAAAGCCTATGTTGCAGAGTTTATCAAAAAAGAAGAATCCGGAACTTTTTTCGGAGCTTATTACACACTCACAGCGATCGGAACTTTCCTAGCGTCATTTGTAGGCGGTATTTTGTGGTCTACTGTAAACCCATCCGCAACTTTCCTCTTCGGTGCAGGCATGGCCCTCCTGGCATTTATCATCTTCACCTTTTCCCAAACAAAAATTCAGCAGAAATAATTTTGGAACAAATTATATTCATATTATTATGCTTATAATGCATTCTATATTTTTTTATCTAAATTTTTGTCTGTTAACTTAACTCTATTTATAAGTTTAATATTCAATCATTTACTACTCCCTCTTGCCTTCCTGGAATTTAGCTGTATAATATTTCTAATCTTATGGATCAGGCTGAGAAAACAGTTAAGGATCTGCTCCAAATTGCCGGGATCAAAATTAACGGCCGCAATCCCTGGGATATTCAACTCCATGACAATAGATTCTACAAACGCATTCTGACTGACGGCTCACTCGGACTTGGTGAATCCTACATGGAGGGCTGGTGGGATTCCCGACAGCTGGATGAGACAATGTCCCGTATAATGACTGCCCGTTTGGATAATAAGATCAAAAAAAGTCTCAAGCTAATTCTTTTTGTTCTCAAACATAAATTGATTAACGTTGCAGATAAAAAAAGAGCTTTCAAAGTGGGACAGCAGCATTATGACTTCGGCAATGAATTGTATGAGAACATGCTTGATCCTGATCTAAATTACTCCTGTGGATATTGGAAGGGTGCGAAAAATTTGCAAGAAGCACAAATCGCCAAACTTGATCTAATTTGCCGAAAAATGCACCTTAAAAAAGGGATGAGAGTTCTGGATATTGGCTGCGGTTGGGGCAATTTTGCAAGACATGCTGCGAAAAATTATGGAGTTGAAGTTGTGGGCATTACAGTATCCAAGGAGCAATCAAAGCTTGCCCAAATTAGATGCAAAGACCTGCCTGTGACGATTAAAGTCATGGATTACCGCGATCTTAAAGAGAAGCCTTTTGACAGAATAGTTTCGATTGGTATGTTTGAACATGTTACTTATAAAAATTACGATACCTATATGCGCGTTGCGGAAAGTATGCTCAAGCAAAATGGGCTTTTTCTGCTTCATACAATTGGATTGAAAATATCACAAACAACAAACGACCCCTGGGCAGATAAATACATTTTCCCCAATTCACTTGTCCCCTCGCTTACGCAAATTGCTAAAGCTGTAGAAGGCAAGTTTATTATCGAAGATGTTCACAATTTCGGATATTACTATTTCAAAACTCTTATGGAATGGTACAAAAATTTTGAAAAGAATTGGCCCAAGCTGCAAAAGATGTATCCGGAAAAATATAATCAAACATTCTATCGGATGTGGAAATACTATCTGCTTGCGAGCGCCGGAGGATTCAAAGCGCGAAATCTGCAGCTTTTTCAAATAGTACTTTCCAAAAATGATATTCCGGAGGTTTACCAGGCTATCAGGTAGATGAATTTTCAAGTACACTCTTTACTTTCTCGACTATATCGGCAAGATCAACATTTGATTTGATCAGATAATAGGCAGGTTTACTTTTTATAATTGAGTCTAGAATTTTGTTGCTCTCGGGATTTACATTAGTTAAAATAATTACAGGAACATTAACTCCCCAAGGTTCTTTCCTTAGACTTTGAATCATAGTCATGCCATCCATCTCAGGCATCAAAACATCCAAAATTATCAAATCCGGTCGATCCCGCTGAGCAAGCTCCAAACCTTCAACTCCATTTTTTGCATTATCAACTTTATATCCGTTTTCCAAAAAAGTCTCACGCATTGCCTGCAGCAATGGCGCTTCATCTTCAACAATAAGTATTATTTTTTTATCTCTTTTATTCTCCACTGTAATTATAGTGCTACATTTTTTCCCAAAAATCAATATGTTTATTTTTGGGCTTGTTCTTCCTTTAGAGGAAGACTAACAGAGAATGTTGTACCCTTGCTTTCGATAGATTTGAATGAAATCTTGCCTCCCATTCTATCAAGCAATGCTTTGACTATATAGAGACCGAGGCCATTTCCCTCTGGAACTTTTTCCAAAACATTGTCTGCTCTAAATAATTTTGTAAACATTTTTGGCTGCTGACTTTGCGGAATTCCGTAACCGGAATCAGTAACCATTATACTTATTTTCCCGTTCTCTTTTGAAATTTTAATTTTTATCGTCCCTTTTTCGGGTGTGTATTTCACAGCATTTGAAAACAGATTCTGAAAAATTATTGTAACTGATCCCAAATCCTCCAAAATCTTTGGCAAATCCTTTGAATAATCCTCCAAAATTTTGAGCTTCTTTGTACCAATTGCAGGAGCCAATTCAGATAAAACATCCCGGGCAACTTTTACAACATCTATCTGCTCCGGTTTGGACTTAAAAGTCCCAAGCTCCAAACGGGATACATTAAGAAGCGTATTTACAAGAACTACCATCCTCTGTCCGGCTGCGCTGATTTGCCTTATGTACTCTTTCTGCTTATCAGTTAGCCTTTCAAAATCAGGATTATTAAGAAGCATTTCTGTGTACCATTTTACGATTGAGGGGGGTGTTCTTAACTGGTGAGATGCTAAGGATACAAACTCTGTTTTTGCCCTATCAATCTCTTTTTCTTTTGTGACATCATGAATAACTTTTATTGCTCCGATTATTTTTCCGTTCAAAACCACAGGCGTTGCAGTAATAATAGCCGGAAATTTTTCACCATTTTTCCGGACAAGATACTGCGTTGCTTTTATCAATTTTCTAGTATTAAGAGCCTGAGTCAACGGATGGTCTTTTTCAGAAATTAGCTTTCCCGATTCATCCTCAATTATCAATTTTTCGAAGTTTTGTTTTCCCTCAAGTTCACCTTGCTTCCATCCCAATTGCTCCTCAAAAGCCTTATTAACATAAGTTATTTTACCCTCAGGATCCGTTGCCATGATACCGTCACCAATGCTTTCAAGAAGTGCCTCATCCTCAGCTTTCTCCTGCATTATTTTGTCTTCAGTCTTTACAATATCTGTAATATCATGAAAATTTGAAACTACAGCTTTGATACTGGGATTATCCAAGAGATTGGTAGATGTAATTTCAATTGAGCGGAATGTACCGTCTTTGTGCACACACCGTATTTCAGTGACAACACTCTCACCCGGTTTGCCGACAATTTTTGAGGTTGTATTTTTCGCATATTCGACGTCCTCAGGATGTATAAATATAAAACCGCTTTTTCCAATTACCTCCTCTGGCTTATATCCCAAAACTCTTGTGAAAGAAGGACTGACATAGCTAATCAGACCGTTTGGATCGGTCAAACTTACTGCCTCTGAACTTTTTTCAATTAATGCCTTGAATCTCTGCTCACTGACTTGCAATGCATCCTGAGTACTCCGCCTCTCAGCAACGGCCACCGCAAGCGTAAGAGCTGTTATAGTAATAACTGCCATGAATGATTGAAGAATAAGAAGGGATTCATTCTGAGAAGCCCTTATAAATGGACCATATCCGTTGAGTGTTCCCCAGATTGCAATACCTGCCAATACAACAATTGCAGTTATGGTTTCACGTCTTCCAAATCTAAAAGCAACCCAAACAATAATCGGAATACTTAAGAATTCAAGCGGATATGCTCTTTCGAATTGAGGAAATATACCGCCAAAAATAAATATGCTTAGAATTAACAGTATTAAAAACAAAAGGAATGCTTCAAGTTTGTGCCCCTTGCTTGAATATAGCCTGTGTCTTGCGTTCCAAAATAGAAAAAAAGGCGTCACAATAAGTGCGCCTATTGCATCCCCCATCCACCAGGTAAACCAAATCTGGAAAAAATTTGAAAGCTGAGCTTTTCCGCCTAGGATAAGACTGGTTACACCTATATTTGCGCTAACCGTTGGGCTCAGAATAACAGCCAGGAGAAGAAATAAAAATATATTTTGCGCTTTAAGAAATGCGTTTTTTCCGGAAGCAAATTTATTGACCAGATAAGCACCCGTCAACCCTTCCAGCGTATTCCCAACTGCTATAGCAAGCGCAATCGGAGCTGTTGTCCCAGTCGTTGTGATATTGGTAAAAAATGCACCGATAAAGATTGCCGGCCACATGCGGTATCCAAACATCAGAAAAGCAGCAAGAGCTATTCCGGTTGGTGGCCATACAGCCGTCACATTAGTATTAACATAAGCCAGTTTTAAACCCAGTTTGCCTGCAATAAAATATAACGCGCCAAGAATGATAAGTTTTAAAATATATTTATATGTGGTGTCTTTCACTTCAATTGCTGCCTAATATAACTGTAGCTGAGAAGTTGATTTGAAAGCAAGAGGCTAGTCGATGAATCAAAATAAGTTATGCAAAATCACTTAGGATTTTTGAATGGAATTCAAGGCGCTAATCAACGATAGTAGCAGAGTATACTTGAGTTGATTGGAAACGTTGAATTCCGTCAAAAAGATAAGTTAGTTTGTAAAGGTTATTTTGATTCATCGACTTAATCAGCCAATTTTGCAATCCTGTCACTGCAATCCCTTACTACTTTTGCATCATCTGTGAGAAGAGACAAGGTGACATTCACCCACTCAACCAGATCGGGAACATCATTTTTTGTAAGCTCTGAAGGTTTTTTCTTCAAATGAAATGCTATTTGACGGTCTATAAATCTCTGGCCGGCAGGACCCAGATAATCGCTTGTAATTGCTATTATGTTTTCGTATACATCTGACATAAGTTAAACTGTCTCAATTCTATTTAATTGTTTTGCTCCCTGCGCCACGTAAACAAGACCGGCAGCATCAACTAATAAGATAATATAAATAATAACAAGCAGAGTTGAGAGACTGGCTTGAGTAAAAAAAGTGCTGAACTGCGTAAGATACTGCAGGGATATAACAAGTATTATAACTGTCAGAAAACCTTTATAAAACTTACTGAGTACGGTTTTATAAATTATTCCTTTTGTTTCGTCTTTAAAAACAGACATATTCACAATAGAGAAAATCCCAAAAGACCAACTTATGATGTATGGGAGTACAATTGTTGAAAATATGAGAATATCAGGAAGATTATATGTAGACGGAACGTCGGGAAGACCTGACATTGATCTTATTGGATTTTGAAGCACAAAATAAATATATGGAAAAGACAATAGAGCTATTACAAATAATACAATTGGATTTTGCTTTTTAGCTTTCTTTTCAGCATTTACCAACTCCAAAAACTCTTTTGACCCCTTCCAAATAAGATAAAAACTAAGAAGTGAAAATACAACAAGAATATAGTTGTTTAATATACGCAGGTTATTTGTAACAATTTGATCCTTTACCAAAAATTGGACGGCAAGAGTTATAAATGATGAAACAGCGCTGCTGATGAGCATAAATAAAACTCCATAAGATATAAAACGAAAGCCTTGTCCGTCTTTACTTTTTATAATAGTTAGTGAATAATCCTTAAGCTTGAGGTAACTGTATAAAATCGCCGACCATATAAAAAGAACCGGAATGACAACAGACCACCTCAAAAGACTTATTTGGAAAGCATCAATTTTGTATCTGGTCATAGCCTGTTGTGCAGGTGTTTGAAATGTAAAATATGCATAAACTACCCAAGTTAAAAAAAGTAGTATCCAGGCGCTTTTATCAGGATATTTAGGCGTAGGATTTAAGGTATTATTTTCAGTCATCACTTTATTTATATTACTATTATGTGGCTTTTTGCAACAGGTAAAATCACGAAATTAACTATCCACTCTTGACGGATTGTACAAAATGTTGTACATTATAGATATGAGCGATTTTGTAACAATATCAAACGCCAGAAACAATTTGCCCAAACTCGTTGAAAGAGTCAGTGAAGGCTCAGAGAGTGTCACAATCACTGTTAATGGCAAGCCAAAAGTAACTTTAATAAATACGGAAGAACTTGAATCTATTATGGAAACGGCTGAGATCCTGGCTATTCCCGGCGCGCGTAAAGAAATTAGAGAAGGTATGGAGGAAATTAAAAAAGGTAAATTTGTGAAACTGCAGGATCTGGATAAATAACCCACAATGCAAATTATCCTCTCGAAAAAAGCTCAAAAAAACTATAAAAAAATTCCAAAAGTCGAACAAAAGAGAATAAAAGAAAAACTGAAAGCGCTTGAGAAAGACTCTCTAATTGGAAAAAAACTAGATGCCGAATATTCAGAATTTCGCTCATTAAGAGCATGGCCGTACAGGATTATCTATCAAATAAATAAATCCAGACATCAAATAGAAGTCGCAGCAATCCTCCACCGCCAAGGCGCTTACAAATAACCCTTTTTTTGCAATGTAAAAACATATATAATACAATTATGATCCTCATTGTAGACTTCGGATCCCAAACTGCTCACCTCATAGGAAGAAGATTAAGACAACTCGGAGTAACTACAGAATACACGAATCCCGAAGAAACAATGAACAGGGTGAAGGGTGAAGGGGAAAGGGTAAAGGATAAAAAAGAAACAAAACTTAACGCTTCACGCTTAACGCTTGACCCTGAAATAAAGGGAATTATTCTCTCCGGCGGACCAGCCAGTGTCTATGAAGACGGTGCCCCGACAATTGATAAAAAAATATTTGAGCTGGGAATTCCTGTTCTTGGGATTTGCTATGGTTGTCAGTTGATTGCACACCTGTTGGGAGGAAGTGTTAAACCTGCAAAAAGCGAGTACGGGCCGGAGGATATAACATTTGACAAACAAAATGCTATCTTCAAACTGCCTGAAAAGCAATTTTCAGTTATCATGTCTCATGGTGTAACTGTAACCAAACTCCCAATAGAATATGAATCTTTTGGGCATACAAAGCAAGTTGAATTTGCAGCAATAGCAAATGAGAAAAGTAAAATTTACGGAGTGCAGTTTCACCCTGAAGCAGCTCACACAGAACACGGGCAGGAAATTCTCAAGAACTTCGTTGAGATCTGCGAAGAAAAATCAAACCCTGTTTCTCTTGATCCGCAAAAGATAATCTCGGAAATCAAACAAAGTGTTGGTAACAATAAAGTAATTATGGCGGTCTCCGGCGGAGTTGATTCAACGGTTGCAGCGTTTTTAATTGGAAAAGCTATTGGCCCAAATCTGATTCCCGTTTACGTTGATTCAGGCCTTATGAGAATTGGTACCAATGAATTGGTAACTCATATCTTTAAAGATTTAATTAATGCAGATTTAGTGATCAGAGATGAAAGAAAGCGTTTTCTAGACAATCTAAATGGAATTACCGATCCTGAGATAAAAAGGAAGACTATCGGTAAATTATACATCGAAATTTTCCGCGACGTTGCATTAGCTCATCCGGACGCAAAGTTCCTCGGACAGGGTACAATTTACTCAGATGTCATTGAAAGTAAAGGATCCAAACACGCATCTCACATCAAATCTCACCACAATGTCGGAGGCCTTCCTGCTGAGTTGGGATTTGAACTAATTGAACCGATGCGAAACTTTTACAAAGACGAGGTGCGCGAGATTGGCAGACTTCTCGGTCTTCCTGAGGACATTGTGATGCAGCAGCCATTCCCAGGACCCGGTTACGCAGTCAGAATACGTGGTGAGGTCACAAAAAAGAGACTTGAACAGCTGATTATCGCAGATGATATAGTCGTTGAGGAAGTCAAGAAAGCCGGTCTTTATGAAAAACTATTTCAGTGCTTTGCCATCATGACCGGTGCATTCAGTACAGCAGTGAAGGGTGATGGCCGCATCTTTGCTGAAGTCGTGGCGATCAAAGCCTATGAATCCACAGACGTGATGACTCTCAAGTGGGCAGATCTACCCTATGAACTTTTGCAGAAAATCGCCTCCCGAATCGTCAATGAAGTACCCGATGTCTCAAGAGTTGTATATGACATCACCAACAAGCCCCCGGCAACTATGGAGTGGGAGTAAGCTTATTTACCTCCATAAACTACATATTTTCCGTTTTTATCTCCATTTCTTGATCCTGCATCAAAAATTCTCTTGTGTGTTTTTATCATAGATCTTACCCATTTAGTTTGATTATTTTCAGCACCTCTAGTCAAATCGTCACGTCTAACTTCCGGTTCCAAATGTCTATTTTCTATGTGTACTGCTAAGCAATCAGTTACCGTTTTTGCGCTCAATTCAAGCATGCTTGCAATTTCTGCAACTGTCATCCCCTCTTTCTCAACCCATTCTGTTACATGCTTTCGACTTAAAAGACCATGTGTTTTTGTAAGATCTTTTATATGTTGCTTGATAAGATCATTAATCTCGTCCATAGGCAAACCAATTGCTTCGTGTGTCTGTTTTATTGAATATCCTGCTGCTCTTAATGCTTTAACTCTTTCCAAATTGCTCTTTGCATTTCCTATTAGCTGGGATAGCGTTAATCCTTCACCAGGCATATTCTTCGCATCCATTGAGCTTTTTACATCACTTGCTTCAAGAGTAGCTACGCTTTCTTCCTGCTTGAGATCCTGTATCTCAGGGTCATCCCTCAATTTCAAAAGAGTTTCTTTAAGCAATTTAACGCTTGTGTTCAAATCAAATTTGATCCCTTCCTTAAACAGATAACCAATCAGCTCTTGTTCAATATCTGTTAACCTACCTCTAGCTTTTACCATAACTTGTCTTCGTCTTTCCAAAATAGCCACTTCCTCTCTGTCTTTTTCCGGCTCCACTGCCTTTTCATCAATATGCAATGCGTTACCATTTTTTGCTTTTTTGCCATCATTATCAGGGTGGGTATCTATACCATAAATAGCCGCAATTACTTTTGAAATCTCTGTTCGGGTTAAATCTGTATTTGCCAATAATTGACGACGCAATTCATGACTATTTGGTTCTTTGCTATATTCATTTGCAAAGATATCCATTAGATAATATGCCTGTGTTAAATTCCTGTCTGCTTTTTTGACTCTGTGCTTACGCTCGGATGTTCTTTGGATACCCTCTCTTATTCCCATTTTGGCAGCAGTGGTAAAATCGCTTCTTGTGTCAAGATCAAATCCGCGGATTGCCCTCAAAAGCCCTTTGTTTCCACCTATTAACTTTTCTTCATCGGTCAGGACAGGAACTCGAGCATTTGCAGCAATTCCTCTTACCAAATGCTGATTTGAGGCGACAATAATATCCTCTACTGTTTCATGAGTGGCAAAAAGATATAGCCAATTTAACTGTTCTTGAGGTTGTATTGTATTTCTAAATTCGCGGCTTGCCAAAACAATATGGGGCTCACTACCACGATTTCTTAAGAGCACCATCTCACTTGTCTGTCTGATGTCGCTTTCTTGAGGTGGCCTCTCCTTTGGAACATGATGTCTTCTGTGATTGCGCTCGTGATGATCCATATTGATTAAGAATTTTATCAGATTTACTACTGAAAAACAATATATTATAAGACTTGGTTAATTTTATATAAACTAATTTATGCTAAAATATAAATATGATATCAGTCGTGATTCCGGCTTTTAATGAAGAGAAAACAATCGGCAAATGCATCGAGTCGCTTATATATCAAACGACAAACGAAAAATATGAAGTAATTGTTGTCGACAATGCTTCAACGGATAAAACATACCAAATAGCCTCAAAATACAAAAAAAGGCTCGATCTCAAGCTCATCAAGGAGCCTAAAAAAGGCCGCGGCGCTGCAAGATTTGCAGGATTTAGAAAGGCAACGGGCGCAATAATTCTTTCACTTGATGGAGACTCTATAGCTCCGAAAAACTGGATTGAGAAATTGATCAAACCTCTTGCAGATCCCAAAATTGTTGCTGTCACAGGAACAGGCAGAGTCGAAAATAGTACTATAAGAATTAATAAAACATTTAATGTTCTTCAGCCTGTATCGATGTTCGGCTATCGCCTTCTATTCAGACATTTTTGGCTGACAGGATTCAACTTCGCAATACAGGCAGATATCTACAAAAAAGCTGGAGGGTTCAATCCCGAAGTTGGAAGTTACGAAGACACAGATCTGACCTTCCGTGTGGCTAAATTGGGTAAAATCAAATTTATAAATCTTCCGGTCACTGTTGATGGGAGAAGAATGAAGAATGGAATTATAAAAGGCTCAATTCCATATGTGACTGGTTTTATCAAATTCAACGCCCTACACAAGCCCCCATACCTGAGTGATATAAGATAAACTTCCAAACCCAGCCATCAAATTATCTACTATAAGTTGCAAAACTATAAGATCTGTGGTATTATCTACAATTATGGAAAGAAGAGATAGATCGCCTGGAAAAGAGCCAGAAGCGCTACCGCGTATACAAATTGAAGATAAGTGGAATCACTCCAGGCAAAAGAGAATCTTCAGAATTGATGCTGAAAAATTGACGCGTCTTGCAATGCATGATTTTGGCTTTACACTTAAGGATGTGGCTAGAACTAAGCTTACGATTGATAGTAGTAGTCGTTTCGACTCATTTTACAATCCTACAATTGGCGCGGAAGAAATTTACCATCACGCTGACCCGATTGTGGATCCACCAGGCTTTATGTCTCAAGAACAACTAGATGATTTAGTTCCAGATTATTTACCTCCAGGTACACCGATTAATATACTTGCGGCTCATGCGCTTAGATATGGATTAGCAATAAAAAAGATGTACTTGGATCATTCAACCGATGCCTTGGATGCTAGAAAGCAAGCAAGAAGAGCTTTAACAGGAACTGCTATAGGTGGAGCAATGAGCTTTTATCTGATAAAAAACGGAGTCGAACCAACTGGCGTGCTCACAGGACTTGGCTCTGCCGGATTGGCTCTCAAAACGGAAATCAGTCGATCCAAAAGAAAAGTGAGCTATGACTACGCTCAACTAAGTGATGAAGCGGAATTACTGCAGCTTCCCTCATCAGATCAAAAAACCATAGACGAATGGGCAAGCGTCATAATCTTAGATGAAGCTGCATAAAAAAAGTTTGAAAAATATTCAAGATAAATATAATCTACAACTATGACAAGACCCGAAGGTGGACCAACAAGACGAGAGAGAATTCGAGCAAAAGTTAGAAGAATAACTGATAGACTTGTACCGCCACGGGAAGACCTCCCCGAACCTGCACTCTTAGAACCGTTTAATGAAGTGTTAGTTGAAGAATTTGTAAAAGCTAGAATCCTGAGGATGGACCGATTTATGCGCAGGAAAACAGAGCCCGGAAAATATATTGTCCTGTTTGCTGATGGAGAGAGTGATTCCAAACGAGATAGTGCTGAAATAGTAAGAAGGCTTTATGCTCATCTTGGCAAAGAAGTCCCTCCTGATCCAACTGCTGCAGAGTTACAGGTGCAACTATTAGCAAGCCAGGATCCAAGTTCGGGATTACCTAAGGCAGCGACTTATACTGATGGAACATTACATGCTGAAATAGTAGCTCTTACTCCTGTGCCACCATATCACGAAATTCAAAAAAGGACAACCTATACGTGGGGTGCCGATACCCTGGATGCAAAACCAGGAATTACGATACATATGCTTGGGCGCACTCAATAACGCTCATTTCTTGTGATAAATACTTTCCAAATTCTCCCTCCCCCATTTCAGTGCTTTTGCCATCCAGATCAGCTCAGTGAATCCCCTCTCAATTCTTTTGATAACTTTATCGTCCAACAGATTTCCCTTCTCATCAAATGTATTTTGGACTTGTGGAAAATAAACATCTGAAAAAGTTGCAACCATACCCATCTCGCGAACTGTCCTGATAAGTGCCTCAATTGCCCGCGCTCCGCCAAAAATGCCATCAGATACCCCCGCAAAGGCAACCGGTTTGTGGATATAATTTTTTAGCTCCGAATCAAGCATACGCTTTAGAGTCCCCGGGAAACTGTGATTATATTCAGGAGTTACGATGAAAAAAGCATCTGCTCTCCCGGTCAATTCTGTATAGCGGGGATCTTTGTTCTCCGGATCATTTCCATCAAATGGAAATTTATAATCGAGAGGATCAACGAGCTGCACTTCTATCTCTTTTATTCCTTTACCAATCTTCTCAACCAGCTTTGCAGCATTATAGGAGCGCCTACCGGGCCTCGTAGTTCCAAGAAGAATGGGAATAAATAATTTTTTCATCTTTTAGTTGATTTTTTCTTTTTAGCTCTGTTTGAGAAAAAACTTGTCGCAAATCCAAAGGCGTTTTTAACCGGACTTGTAATTGAGGAAATATCTTCCATTTTTGCATCTATGTATTTATGAATTTCAGTAACTTTTTTCATTATGTAGAACAGTAAAATAGCCATTGCAATCAGTATTACGATGCTCATGGTCATAAATACAATTCCCAAAATATAAAAAGTATCCTGAAGATTCATGTCCCTAATATAGCAAATTTTTTCTGTTATGTCACATTCTGTTCCTTGACAAGGGAGATAAACTCGGATATCCTGTGGCTATGGCTGAAAATAAAAATCTATATCCGACGCTGGTTATAAAAAATAATCCCAATCCAAATAGGCTTCTTGCATTTCCACTTCTTGGCATACTTATAAAAATAATTCTTCTCATTCCTGTTTTAATTGAAGCATTTTTCCTGGCATTTGCAGGCTTGGCTCTATTTTTGATTACCCCTTTTGTTATTTTGTTTACAGGAAAATATTGGGAAGCTGCATATGATTTTTTTCTCGGATACTTCAAATTTAATACAAAAATCAAACTTTATTTATATGGTATAACAGATAAATATCCGGGTTTTGGACTGGATGACAACGGTGTATTTACGTTAAAAATTGACAAACCCAAATCTCCTAGCCGTGCAATGGCTTTTCCTATACTGGGATTTATTGCAAGATTAATACTGCAAATACCCTACAGGCTTTTCGGGGCTATTTTGAGCTATGGTGAAGTTATAGCAGTCTTATTCTCATGGTTCACTGTGCTTTTTACCGGCAAATACCCTGAAAGTCTTTACGAATTCATAAGCGATGCAACAAGAATAAATTTGGCTAGTCAAATATATATGTTTTACCTTTCAGATTCATACCCAAGCTTTGCCATGAAAATAAAAAACCAAACAGTTAAAATCTTACTGATTATTGCTGGAACTTTACTTATCTTATCTAGGTTTGGTAACGCAATTAATGAAGCAAAAAAATCAAAAGATGACCGTTTCCAAAACAATAAATACAATTATCCAAATCAAAAATACAATTACCCTGATAAATAATTTATCTTTAGGTTTTTGCTTCTTTTTTATTCCACACCAAAAGTCCAGTACTAACCAAGCCAAGCCCTGCCCCCAGAATTGATCCTCCTATGATGTCTGATGTCCAATGTTCCCCAAGATAAATGCGTGAGATAAGCATCGTCAAATCAAAACATGCTATAAAAGCAATAATAAAAAACTTAGCTGTTCTGTTGAGAATTCTGCTTTGCAGAACCAAAACTACTAATATAACCGAGATAAATATCGTTCTCCCCGCATGACCGGAAGGATAAGAATTCTCAAGTCTGACATGAAATTGAGGAAAATCAATAATGTGTTTGGTTCTTAACATAAATTGCGGAGGAGGCGCGTGATCGACAAAAAACTTACCATAAATCTCAATCAAATGAAATCCTACAAATAAACCCAGACTGACAATTCCGGCCACTATTTTTCTGGTAAAAATCAAAATAGCTATAAGCACAAGTGTCATAACCTCAACTTTACCAATGTCGCTAAATGTCGAGAAGATATTGTCAAATTTTCTCGGAATCTTGTCCTGTAGCCTGACAGTTGTATTGAAATCAATCGCCGTAAAATGATTCCTGTGGACGAGGTAGGAAAATAAAATGAAGAGAAAAAAAAGCGCAACTCCTGAAAGAATCAACAAATACTTTTTAGGCATTTAATTAGTATAGCAAAAACTTATTTATTTGTTCTTTTCTGCCGAGAAAAGAACCAAAAGCTCGTTCGCGCAAAGTCGCGCTAAAATCACTCATACGTTATCCGGGGGATTGTCCGCCCCCTTCCTTCATTCGCTTCGCTCAAAAGGGATTCCCCCTGGCAACATATTCGCGATTTCTTAACGCGCTTTGTTTGAATGCTCACACCCAACGAGTCTTTATACTGCTGCTTCCAACGCAAGAAAAGATTTAAACCATTATTCCGCCGATTCGCTGCGACTGCGTGAGAAATTTTATGAGAGAACACCTGCTTGCAGGAAAAGCGGAAAAGCAAACGAAGTGAAGACTGGCGCTTTTAGTGAGCGAATGAAATTTCGAAAGCCAGAGCTAGACCCGGCGACAGCTTTGTTTCTTTGTCTGGACAAAGAAAATATAAAAACTTTTGCAAAAATAAACTAAATAATAAAATTGAAAGCCAATTATCTATTCTAGAGTTCCAAACTTTTGAGGAATTTGCGGAAATCTTCACTGATATCCTCATGCTCCAGAGCGAATTCAACTACAGTCTTCATGTATTCCAATTTGTTTCCCGTATCAAAATATTTCCCATTTTCTATCTCACATGCATAGACAGGATAGCCTGTTTTGATGAGGGCGTCGATAGCCTCAGGCAGATATATCTCCCCGCCAGTTCCCGGTTTTTGATCTCGTAAGATCCCGAATATTTCGGGCGGTAGGATATATGCTCCATGCGTTGCAAGATTGGAAGGAGCTTTATCAGGATGTGGTTTTTCAACAATTTTCTTGATCTTAAAAACATTCCCCTCAACTTCCTCAACCTCGGCAATTCCATAACGCTTCAAGTCTTCTTTATTCTCAATTCTCACTCCAGATATCACAGCTCCCCCAAATTTATCATGCACTTCCATCATCTGGGCAAGTCTGGGTGGATTGCTGTAAATAAACTCATCCCCCCAGAGTACGGCAAAAAATTCATCTTCAATTGCAGGCTCGGCTGATAGGACAGGTGTACCATTGCCATACATTCCCTTCTGGCGGATATATAAAAAATTGGCCATCTCAGAAATTGCTCTTGTCTGATCAAGCAATTTTTCTTTTCCACCTGCCTGCAGATTTTGGATAAGGTCAGCATTTGGAACATCAAAATGGTCTTCAATCGCCCGCTTGAGGGATCCTGTGACGATAATAATGTCTTTGATGCCGGATGCAACAGCTTCCTCAACAACGTATTGGATAACCGGCTTGTCGACAATCGGAAGCATTTCCTTGGGCATGGCCTTGGTTTGGGGTAAAAAGCGGGTACCAAACCCGGCAGCAGGAATAACGGCTTTGCGGATCTTTTTTCGCATTATGAAATAATTATAACTAATTTGGGTGATATTGCAATGATGTTTATATCAGAATTGGGTAAGAAATAATTTCTATCGCCTGCGCTCTCCACTACCTCCTTGACCCTCTTGTCTCCTCCTCATTCTCGCTTCTTTTTTTCTGAGATATTCTTGTTTCCCTGCATCATCAGGATTTCCACCTTGACCTTCTCCTTCCATCATCTCAGGCATGTTAACTGCGCGGCCATGTGTTGTTCTTACTGATTTACGTGCCATATATTTCGTCTTTAACCACGATTTTAATACAATCTTTTTACTTCGTCAATAGTTTGACATACCAACCTGCTCGTGCTTATTGTAAAACACTTTCAAGTTTGGTACAATACTTATCAGTGCAAATCAGCTCTTAATCTGTGGCAATCTTAAAAATGACTACTCCTACTAAGTTTTTACAGGAAACGTATACGGAATTAAGACAAGTTATCTGGCCAACCAGAGATGAAGTAGTAAGATTAACTTTGGTCGTAATCACAATAAGCGTTCTAGTAGGATTGTATATCGGAGCATTGGATTTGGGATTTACGAGGTTGATGGGATTGATAATTAAGTAAGGGATTAGGGTAAAGCGTAAAGGGTAAAGACAAACTTTCCCCTTAACGCTTAACGCTTTCCCCTTTAAAAAACTATGGATAAACAACAAACACCAACAGAAGAAAAAGTTGAAGAAGCAGCAGACGCAAAACCTGTGGACAATGTCGACACAACCGGAATAGACGGTGAGGACAAAAAGCCTGTTGTTGTGCCTGATAATGCCAAGTGGTATATTCTCCACACCTACGCAGGACATGAGAACAAAGTTGCCAGATCTCTGAAGCAACGTGCCGAAGCGATGAAATTTGACGACCGCGTATTTGATATCATTGTCCCGACTCGCAGCACTATCAAAGTCTCACAAGGCAAAAAAGAAACTGTTCAGGAGAAAATATTCCCGGGATACGTCCTGGTCCGCATGATTCTTGACGATGAATCATGGTTCATGGTCAGAAGCACTCAGGGCGTAACCAGCTTTATCGGTGCAGGAAATAAGCCAACTCCTATTTCTGAGAAGGAAGTTGAAGCTATCAAGAAATTCATGAACTTGGATGAGCCGCTTTACAAAGTCGCTTTTGTGACAGGTGAAGCAGTCAAGATCACAGACGGACCATTTGCCGATTTTCTGGGAACTATTGACAATATTGACGAGACACGAGGGAAGCTTAAAGTATTAGTCAGTATTTTCGGCCGCGAAACACCAGTTGAATTGGATTTTTTGCAAGTTAAAAAGATTTGAGAGAAGATTTTCACGGATTTATAGCAGATGAGCGCAGATCTTTTATATGAAGAATTAACATATAAAGTACGCGGGGCTATATTTAAGGTATATAATACTTTAGGTTTTGGACACAAAGAAGGAATTTATTGCAAGGCATTAGCATTAGAGTTAAAAAAAGAAGAGATCAATTTTAAACAAGAACAATCTATAGATGTTCTTTACGATAAACAGAAGATTGGAGTTTATAGACCCGATTTTGTTATAGACAATAAAATATTGTTAGAAATAAAAGCTCTTCCCTTTATGGGAAAAGATCCAGAAACGCAGATGACTTACTATCTGAAAGGAACTAACTTTAAAATTGGTTTATTAATAAATTTTGGATCAAATAAACTGGATATCAGGAGAAGAATATGGAGTAAATCCGCGTAAATCTGTTCGAAATCCGCGGTGATCTAACTAACTATGGCTAAGAAGATAAAAACACTTATAAAAATAGCACTACCAGCAGGAGGAGCCACACCGGCGCCACCTGTAGGAACTGCACTTGGGCCTCATGGACTCAACATCATGGAGTTTGTCAAAGCTTACAATGACAAAACAGCCGATCAGAAAGGCAATATTATCCCTGTTGTGATTACAGTTTATGAGGACAGGACATTTTCATTCATCACCAAGAAATCCCCTGTTGCTGAGCTGATCAAAAAGGCAATGAGTGTTGAAAAAGGCTCACAGAAACCGGGTAGGGAGAAAATCGGCAAACTCACTATGGATCAAGCACGTGAAATTGCCAAGAACAAACTCGAAGATCTCAACACAGATGATATAGAAATGGGAGCCAGGATAGTAGCAGGAACAGCAAGAAGTATGGGGATTTCGGTTGAGTAAATCCGAAGCACGAAATCCGAAATCCTAAACAAACACAAAATATAAAAATTAAAACGCTCAAAACGTTTTGATATTTGAAAATTATAATTTTGAATTTGTTTCGAGTTTCGATATTAGAATTTAGAATTTCCGACTAATAGGAGTTTTATGGGTAAAATAAGAGTCAAAACAATAGGAATTGAAGAAGACGAAAAAGATCAGAAACAAAAAGCTAAGCAAAAAGCTGAGGCCAAAAGGATTGAAGCCGCCAAGAAACTGGGTGCTGAAACAAAAGCCAAAGAAGAAACAGAAGAAAAATCCTCTCCTGTCATTGCGAGTGAAGCGAAGCAATCTCTAGAAAAAGAAGATTCAAAAGAAACCAAACCCGAAGTAAAATCTGTCAAAAAGACGAGTAAATACAAAGCCAAGACTTCCAAGAGATTACAAGCACACTCCAGTAGCTACCTCGCAATGTCAAAAATGGTTGATAAAAATAAAAAATATACACTAAGTGAAGCTTTAAAAATTCTTAATTCAACCAAGCTTGCTCAGTTTGACCAGACAGTAGAACTTCACATCAATACTCTTGAAAAGGGTGTCTCAGGAAGTCTTACTCTCCCCCATGGAACAGGCAAAAAAATGAAAGTTGAGATAGCTGATAATGCAGCTGACCCCAAACATCTTGCCGATTTGGTTAAAGAGATTGAATCAGGCCAGGTTAATTTCGATATTTTAATTGCAACACCGGAATCCATGTCTCATTTGGCAAGAGTTGCAAGAGTTCTGGGGCCTAAAGGTCTTATGCCAAACCCAAAAAACGGTACTGTAAATCCCAAGCCAAAAGAAGCAGCGAAGAAATTTGAAGGCGGACAAATGAATTTCAAAACGGAAGCCAAAGCTCCAATAATGCACCTCACAGTCGGCAAGCTTTCGTTTGAAGAGAAGCAGCTTATCGAAAATATAAATGCAATGATAGCTGCAGTTCAAGCAAAAAATATTAAAAATGCGACTTTGAAATCAACAATGTCTCCCGGGATAAAGATAGTTATTTAAAAAGCTTATTTTCCATCTTTTTTGTTAAATTGAGGTAAAATTTCTCCATTTCTTTTTTGTCAAAAGGAACAAGCATTGTTGGAAAATCGGAAAGATCTTTAACTATAGGCAAACGGCTCAAGAGACTAATTTCATCAAAATCAATTTCGTACTTTTCCTGCATTGCACTGATAAGTTGCTCTAGGCTGCAATCTGTCTCTTTCATGAGAAAATAAAGATCAACAAAATCCCGTGCTTTAACTCTGTTAAAAATTGTGTAAAGTTTGTCTACCGCAATATCCCAGATGCTTGCAAGCCTAAGATCTTTATATTTCCCCCCTGTTTCAAGTGACTTGTATGGCTGGTGAACAAAATCAATTTTAAGCGTTGATTTATCTTTGAGATGAAGATTAATAATTGCATGTCCCAATATATTTTTTTTCTGAGGTTTAGCATTTATCCTTTTTGAAGCTTTTTGTATAAATTGATCTACTATTTCATGACTAAATTCAGTATTGGAAAAAAAATCAAGATCTTCCGATAAACGATGATGAAGGTAAAACTCAGAAAGCGCTGTGCCTCCAGTAAAATAAAACCAAGATGTTATCCCCTGGTCGGCTGCTGCCAAGTCCAAAACGATATGTTGGGTGGGAGTGAGTATACTTTTCCCCATAACAAGAATTCTATCAAACGGCGCTTGTACGGGTCAATCTCGTCCTTGATCTTGGGCCAGGCTTTTTTCACTTCTTCACGATCAAGCTTTTCGCCATCAAGTCCATAATTTATTTTAAATGCAAGTTTCCACAAACGGTATTTTTCAGGATTTTCTTTCTTAAATTTTTCCTCATCAACTGACCAGTGCTTATTCATAACATTATTTTACTATTCTCCTTAGTTTTAATCAACTACCTCACAGTCCGCAAACTTTCATATGAAGAGAAGCAGCTTATCGAAAATATAAATGCAATGATAGCTGCAGTTCAAGCAAAAAATATTAAAAATGCGACTTTGAAATCAACTATGTCTCCTGGGATAAAGATAGTTATTTGAACCACCACGCTTCGCCCTTCCGAAGCTTTCCTCGTCCTTCGAAGTTTTAACGAAGGAGGAAGCGAAGGAGGGTCCCCGGGGATTAAAATCAATATCTAGTTTACTCATTTTAATGTTGACTATTACCCTTGTAATTGATATCGTAAATATACAATATGAACAAAAGAATTTTGGTAACTATTATGGTGATTGCAGCAGGCCTTATGCTAGGAGTAATACTCTCCAATCAAACATCAAAATTGAAAGATAAATCTTCTTCTGAAATCCCGCAGGCACCTTCTACCATAGATTTACCCACGTCCAATAAAGAAAATGTAATAAAAGCATCCCTAAAAATTGATAAAACTTCAATAAAAGCATATGATGAAAACGTAATTGACTACAAAAAAGAATTTGAAAAAGTAGACAAAGCTGCGATTGCAATACATTATGAAAATACCTCAGACAAACCTCTTACCAACCTTAAACTTTGGATCTATCCGACTAGCCCTGATAAAGTAGATTTTTCAAATACATCAACGGCTACTACAAGCGCTACCGATATATCTCGAACTGGAAAACGTGTATACGATATATCGGATATAAAACCAAAAGAAGCCGGAGATGTATACGTATGGGTATTCAGCAAAAATACAGGAACTTATAATTTCAGCGCCCAAATAAAAACAGATCAAGATAGTAACCTAAGCAATAGGACAAATTCCACTAAATTGAACGTACAATAGTTTTACATACACCCATCCTATACTCATTTGGTATTCTTTTACACAATTCGTTCTTTTCTGCTACCTTGTATATATTACCCTGAATTGAGTTTGCTATCTCCTGATAGCATTTGCTTTTGCCCACTTTAGTTTCCGCGCATATTATAAAAGGCAGTTCACGATCTCCCTGCTGAAAAGAAGCGCCTGCCTGTAAAGCTATACAGGTTTCTTCCCATCCATTTGGCATTTGCTTACATTTATCAAATTTTTTAGGGATGTCATTCGCAGTCATAGAATGCAAAGATCTAAAAACTCCGTCAAAACACATGTATTTACTGCGATCCCCTTCTACTGTATCGCATACTTTTGCAACTTTAACTAAATCGCCATGGAAAAATTCGTTATTCAAATGCAGTGCTTGATTATACCAACATTCAGGCAAGTGGCGTTCTTTAAGTTCTTTGTAATCGCATGGAAAGCGCATGTCATCTTTACTCACCCAACGATCGGGTGATGGACGACCTTCATGGAGTCCCCATATATTTTCCATAAATACACCATTGTAGCAATAATTTGCTGCAAAATCTTTAATATTCGTTTTGACTTGATCACACATATCCAATGCCTTCATCATATTCGCATATCCCAAATATGCCAAAAATCCATGACCTACCGCATGGGCGCACTGTAAATAACTTTCCCACCCAACCTTTTTGCATTCTTTCATGGCGAGATTGATATTATCCAGTTTCCCGTCACCTATCGCATTCAATATAAATCCGTGGTAGCAGGATGAAGAAAAATAATCCTTACACATTGTAATACCCTTAGGTCCGTATTTTTTCCATATAATATTCCCAACTGTGTGATTAAGAAGATGCATCTGTCCCGTAAAGGGTATACCTGAATGTTGAAATTCTTCTTGAGCCTCGATGGGTCCTACGCGCTCGATAAGCTTGGTGTATTGCGCAACTTGCTTACGAAAATCTTTTTCTGAAAGAATTGCTTGAATTTCTTTGCTTCTTGGTGGTAAATTGGGCCGGTGATTATTCGAGGTTCCAATTATCGGAGCCAATATACTACCTGCGAATACAGCCAGAATGAAAATTATGAACATGTTAACTATACTATCTCCCTTCTTCTGCATCGACTTTTTCCTCAATCTACCCATACTTATATTATACATTTTTCCTTTTTTTGTGCAAAATAATAAACTCTCGGAATGTTTTTTGCTACACTGTATATATGCAAAAACATTTCATGAAAATTTTATTTGTAGCATTCATAATCTCTTTTGCAATTGGATTTTATCTACATGGAAATAACTTTAGGATTGTTGAATTACGAAAAGATGGCTTCTATCCGAGCAGGATTACCATAGCCAAAGGCGACAATGTCGTTTTTCTTAACAAAACAGGCAAACCATTTTGGCCGGCTTCAAATCCACATCCTATCCATACTATTTACTCGGATTTTGATTCTAAAAGACCGATTGATCAGGGAAAAAAATGGACTTTCCGTTTTGAAAAAGAAGGTATATTTAACTATCATGATCATCTTTCTCCATTTTTTCAAGGCCAAATAATTGTAGGACAAGTCAATAATTACTCTCTTTCAGAGAGTAATTGTACAAAGATGGTCGGGGGTAACCAAAGAACTTGTTTTGAAAATCTACTTCAAAGTACGCTTAATAAAAGAGGACTGGATGAAGGATTTAGATTATTTAGGCAGCTCGCCAAAATAGCTCCCAATGATTGTCACCAATATGCACATGACCTGGGAGGATATGTTTATAAAATGCAATCAAAAAGGCAAGATAAAATCAAAGCGGGATTGGAAACTTCTTATTGCGGATATGGTTTTTGGCATGGTTTCATGGGGAAAATGCTGACATCTTCCTCTTTTGAACGGGCCACAAAATTCTGTGAATCACAACTGTATGCACCCAACGAATTATCCCTACGTGTTAAAGAAAGCTGCTATCATGGAATAGGCATTGGCCTTGTACCGGATCCTCCGGATATCAAGTTTTGGGGAAAACCACAACCACTTCTAGATAAATCACTGCATTCTTGTGATAAGATCAAAAATAAAAATCTTTTAAGTTTTTGTTATTCAGGAGCCTTCCATGCGGTAATAAGCTATATGACTGGTAGGCAATACGACTTCAAAATTGATATCACAGATCCGTTTGCAATATGTTTTTCACAAATTGAACAGTACCGCAAAGATTGCTTTTTTCAGATAGCTCCACAGCTTTCCGGGCTGACACATAACAATCTTTCAGACACTCTAAAAGTGGTAAAAAGAATACCAGACCCCTATTTCGAAAACACCGCAATGCTATCTTTGATAAATTTCACGTCTCAAAAGGATTCAAACGATGAGTACTTACAATTTATAGCAAAATGCCAAAAAAGAGACTCACGCATTTCTGATCTTTGCATTCCAGCTGTAATTGTAAGCATATTTAACTCCGGTACACCGGATGAGGAATATGTAAAAGCGGTTACACTTTGCAGCTCAAAAGCATTTTCAGAAAATGATAAAAAAGGATGTTTCCGGAGAATACTTATATCTTCCAGGGATATTTACGAGGGGGCCAAAGTGAAAAAAATATGTGCCACATTTGAAAATAAATATAGCAAAATATGTAATTGATATATCCAGCTTGGGAAAAAAATATTATACTATTTGCTTGTTCTGAGTCATTAAAAAATTGTGATACAATTAATTACAGTGTATGAAAAAAGGCAGTTTCTGGATAAAATCTCTTCCAGTCTACATAGCTATCTTACTTGGAAGTTTTTTAATTGGTTGGTTCTCTCAAAGCGACCTTAAACAAATAATCACTCCCCAAGGAGTCAAAAACAATCCAAAAATATTGCTTAACCAATTACTTGCCTGCCCTCCAGGTGAAAGTTCATCTTCCTATAAATGTACAGTTCCTCTTGTAAATGCATATTTAAAAAAAAATAATGTAGAACCTCTGTTTGAACTAATTAAAAAGGAATACAAAACAAATCCTGAAGTCGGTAATTATTGTCATCCACTTGGTCATACAATCGGAAGAGCAATGTATCAGAAATACGGATATGTGGACTCCCTAAATATGTGTGATCCATTCTGTGCAGCCGGCTGTACGATGGGCGTGATGGAAAGTTTTTTGTTTGCAAATAAAGAAATCCACCCAACAAATGATCGCATTATGGAAAAAGCTGATGAGGCTTGTGAAGAGTTTGCACAAGGAAACATTGTAAAACAAGCAGCTTGCATTCATGGTACGGGACACGGCATTATGCCTCTTGTGCTTTACAAAACACAAGACGCTCTGGATCTGTGTAAGATGCTACATTCTGCGCAAAAGGGAAGCTGTTATGATGCAGTTTTTATGGAAAAATTTTTACCTACCAACCCTGTCAGAAAAGTATCCAAAACAAAAGATCTATTTGAATATTGTTCACATTATGATTTGCAGGATGAACAAAAAAAGCGATGTTTCGGATATATTCCTTATGCGTGGCAAGAATGGGGCAAAAAACCTGAAGATATTCTAAAGCTTTGCTCAGCGTCTCAGACCCAAAAAGATGGCTGCGGTCGCGGCATAGTGAGACTATACTTACCTGAGTACGTGAAAAACAAAGATATGACATTTTTTGAGACATATAAAAAAGCTTCAAAAGAACTAAAAACATCAATGGAAGAATATGGCGCCATCTATATGGTTGAATATATGCCTTCAGATGCAAATCATTTTTGCAACTTGTTAAAAACGACAAATGATAAATGCGTAGAGCGTGTAAAGCAACTTGGTAAATCTATGGATATAGAAATACCATAAGTTCAGATTTTAAGTCATGCTTACCCTTCACAAATTTATTATTGCCAGTCGTTTCTTATTTTGAGGTAATAAATAATTCCAACTAAGAATAACTAATTTATTTTTAATCTTGTCTTATGCGCTCAATTGCAAAAAGACAAGATTTTTTTCCTGAGTCCTCAGAGATTGTATTGCACAATTTTTGCGTAGTATCCTGCCAGTTTTCGAATTGATGAAAAGCAATACTTTTTGAAGCATTTAAGATGCATGTATTATAGCTTTTAGTGTCCAAAAGTAACTTGCAAATTTTATTTACATCATTATATCTACCCAGGCTTTCTGTGCCTGCATTTTGACCCATCCCCACAATGCAGTTTTCATAATTAATTCTGTTGGGAGCAATTTCGCAAATTTTGATAAACTTTGAGTAATCTATATTAAAGTTTTTTTTAAAAAAAATAATCTGATTTTTTGCACATTGCATCTGGAATTTTTCCGGTAATCCATTACATATTTTCCATATTTCGTTTTGATCAAGTGAGTTACTTACAGCGCTTCTAGAATACTCCATAAATACACCGTCATAGCAATCATATGCATCACGAGTAAACATATCGCAGTCCAAAAGCGCCTTATGCACATCTAATGCCCGCCATGCAAGAAGACCATGTCCCGCTCCATGAATACATCCTGAAAAAGCAACCTTTTCCTTAGGTAGCCAATGCTTCACACATTCCGACTCTATTTCTTTTATACCATCCTTCCCTTTTCTTAATAACATTTCTTCTGTAACTCCATGGATGCAGCCATATCCAAAATGGGAAGAATCGCATACATAAACTCCTTTAAATCCGTACTTATTGAAGGCTTCATTTCCCACAATGTGAGCTAACATGTGTCCATTTCCCACTTCAACACCATTTTTAATATAAACTTTATTAATAAATTTCCAAGCCTTTTCCGGATCTTTTTTTGCCATTTCTCTCACTATCTTTTCTTTATTGGAGAAGTCGCTAAGTCTGAATAAAGTAATATTTAAAAAACCAAAATCACCTGTTATTTCACTACCTACTGAAATTTGCATTGTATGCCCTGGGAATAAATGGTCATGCATTCCCCATGTGCCTTCTCTATCAAATTTAAAGCTGTACGATTCACCTGGTTTTAATGGCTTACATGCATCAAGCGCGCTTCCGATGCAGCCTCCGCCTTCCGGATAATCTGTATGATCCGGATGAGGATCTGATGCCGGCCAATGAGCATTTTTCCCTGAAATTTTCCAGGTAACAGTTGTTCCATTTGGTACAGTTATAGACTCTGACACAAATCCCGTATCGGAAAGGTTTACCACGACCGTTGATTGTTTGTGTAGATAGTTAGTAAAAATGAAAGAGAGTAAAAACGCTGCAAGAAATAGTAATATTAAGTATTTTTTATTTTTTTTAAGGGAAGTTTTATGTTTCTCTGAGGACATAATCCCATCTTACAGTAGGCCTCAATTTGAAGTCAATTAAAACGAAATTTTATTGTTGCCAACTTGGCGCAACACGGTTGGATGGCGCTTGTGGGCCCACCTGAGTTGCAGGAGCTACAGCCTCGCAAGTCAGGGCAACAGCTTTACCGCCTTGATCACAATCTCTTGCTGCAGGAAATCCATCAGGTCCTTCTCTAAGATAACCCGCTACGCTGGGAATGCATACTGGGGCTCCTACTGGTCCGCAACCCCCTTCCCTTGTAAATTGAAAAGGGACAGATTCTTCTACGCCACCGACCAATACTGTACCTGGTGTTTGTGAAACCGGAGCTGTTGTCACAGGTGGAGCAGTCTGAACCTCTTCGGGTTCGCTGGACTGAGTTGTTGGCGTAGTTGCAGGAGTTGGCACAGCGTCTGCAACAGTTGTTACGGGTCCTCTATCCGTTCGGCTAAACAAAGTTGTAGCTGTGGTGATTGGGCTTGTTGGAGACGAATCTATATCAGGACTTGCTGGCATAGTATCTGCAGTAACAGTATCTGTGGCTGGAGCTACATCAACGGATGGAGTTTGAGGCGCTGTTACTTCCGGCTGTACTGCTTCAACCCTGCCAATAGTAGTTGTAGTCAAACCCGGAATTGAAGTAACAGATACGGGTACTTCACCGCGCCCGGCATTTGGAGCAGATGATCCGCAAGCAACTGGACCTGCCAGTAAAGCAAGCGAGACCCCAAATCTAACCAATGGTTTTCGTGCCGCACTTGCTAACAATCCCCTGGTTCTATTCTCTCGGTCTTGTCGCTCTGGTTGAGTTCTTAGTCTTTCTCTCATAATGAAATTAATTTATGCAATAATACATCAACATCCTATAAAAGTCAAGTGCTGCGAAATTAAAATTAACTTTCGAAGGGATTATGGTATCCAATGAGGTATGATTAGTTAAATCTTATTAATTATCCGAATAACCAGGACGAGTGGTGGGAGTGACACGTGTAGTAGACGTAGTTGGCGCTGGCGCAACCCTTTGATCAGCATATCCCCATATGTCATCTCCAAGAAGAACTAACTGTCTCTCTTCTCCTGGAACACCATTTGATCCATTAGTAGGATTAGAAGCCGCAGTGCGATCAATACTTGAAGAGGTAGTAGTAGGTCTTGGCGAACCTGCGTCAGGCGAAGATGGCGAACAAGCTCCAATGCCAGTTAATAGAAGAGCAGCAACACCCGCTCTAGCCAATCGTCCGCGGTGTGCCTTTGCTGGCAATCCATTTGCTAAAGCATCTTTTCTTACTGGTTGAACACTAGGTATTTCTCTCATAGTAAAATAACGTTTCGTCATAATACACTACCGTCCTATAAAAGTCAAGTGGTAAAATAATGAAGTCATTTAACTTCCATCTGCGTGGACATCAGCGGGTGTAAACGCACGACTAATTGCAGGAATGACGCTCCAAGTACCATCAGAAACAGCACTATTCTGAGCACCAGCTGTTCTCAAGCCTCGCACATACGACGAGTAGTCGATTCCATCTTGCTTTGGCCCACCATTATTTCTCACGTAAATAGCATTTGCAAGCTTAGCCGCCCAACTCAACTGACCCGCTTGTGGAAGAGATTCTCCATTGGGGCCAAGAAAATCCGCTGTAGCTAAAATTTGCACCATACTATCAGCGCTATTTAAAAGTTGTTGCTGAGCTTGTTGAATCTTAGGATCTCTCGACTCTGGATCAATTTTAACAACTCCCAAAACCTCTCCATCAGGGGATACTTCAAAGTACGACGGCGCGGAACTAGGAGCGGTCTCACCCGGCAAAAGATCACTTGGACTAACTAATGTAAGAAATCCACTCTTTATATCATCTCTTAGTCTTATTGAAAAACCTGTTTTTGAGGCAGGCATTTGAGAAAGAGTATCTACTAAGTCTTTAGTTGCATCATAATTAGCTACTCCTTGAGGTTCAGCATAATTATAATTGCCAGCAAATTCTATTACCTCCTGTCTGTATCCATCTAGAGCTGTAAATGCTGGAGTATTTTCAGGGCGCCGATTAAGATCCATTTCGGGATAACGCCTACCAAGAATATCTCGAGCTTCAGTCCCTAAAACCCCGTAAGCGAAATGTGGCTCAGTTGCTTGATCTGGAACAACCCCCAAGTCTATTCTTGCATCTGCGTTAGCTGCCGATGGAGCCTGAGGAACAACGCGCTCGGCCATATTATCAACATAAGGAGTTAAACCAGCTGCGCCCATGGCAAAAAGCGTAACCGCTGCTTTTCGTCTGAGTCCGCCGGATCTTTCACCTGCTCCACGACCTCCTCCTGGGGGTCGCCTGTCTACTGTTGGTCTTCTTCCAAGCTCTAATGCCATAATTTAAATCCTCAACAAAATTTTACACCTATGTCCTATAAAATGCAAGCGCTAACTGGTTTAAATACGCCATTCTTACGAAACTATTATATATTTATTATATCCGCCCACTCATTTCGGGAGGAAGATCTGCTTCAGATACTGTTGGGTTGGCAGGAGCGGTGTGAATCAAATCCTCATCCGAGGGAATATCCCCCTCCGGGACATTATCTATAATTGATATTTCCTGATCGCTTTTTTTAAGACTTGGAACAAGTTCAGAAAGTGCGTCATAAACGCGATTTGACCTTCCCCCGCCCTTGAATCTGACAGCCTTCAGAAGAGAACGTTCTATCGTAGCCTCAGGCTTTGGATCTCTTACATCGAATATGTTGACACTTGCTAGAATCTCGACAATGCTTTCTTTGACTTTTACCGATTGATCTTTTTTTGCATATTTATCAACTAATTTGAATAGAGCTTTTGTGTATTTTTGGATTGCCTCAACGCAGGCTTCGTCACTTCCCAATAACTCATTTACCCCCCTTGAATGCCCTCCCCCTGCTACAATTGCTGCCTGATCCTCCTTTGTTATTGCTCCTGATTCCTGGAGAGCATCCATACTGTCTTTGGTTTTGAGTACATACATTGCATTTCTGGCATTTAGCCAGTCAGTTGTATATGAAGAACCAGGCGAAATAAGATCTGCCAACTTCAAAAACTGTTCTTTTCTTCTCAGACTGGGAGTCTCAACTGCTTTTCCAAGTAAAGATTTCCTCTCTTCTGATACTCCAGCGCCTAAAGCCACAGCCACAGCTCCTGCTCCTGCCATTCCCAATAATTTTCTTCTTGAAACATGCCCAGACTTTTCATGACGTTTTTGCTCTGTAGTAGTTAACTCATCTATGGCGATACCCGCAGCTCCCAACCCCATGGCAACAAACAATAGTTTTGTAATATCATGTTGCGCTTCGCGATCGAGCTGTGTAGGGAATTGCTTATAATCTTTATCAATCTTTGTATTAAAAGCTGCACGCAACTCCTCCTCTTCTCCTTCTTTAAAAAATGAATGACCCTCATTAACAGGTACAAGCTGTTCAGAGCTCACAACATAAAGCGGTCCATCCGGATTTATCTGAGAAGGATTTTCGGGCAACCATGCCCACATCGAAACCCGATCAGGCTCATTGCTAGATTTGTTTATTCCATCCTCACTTTTTTCGTAGGATACACCAGTGTACGCACTATCGATAGTAAGGACTTTTGGTCTTGGATGGTACTGCTGTAGTCTTTGAGCTACCTCAGGATTCCAAGTGTGTGAATCAAACTTTCCAGCCGTTACCTCTCCTAATATATCTCTATTTTTTTTGGGATCTTTATCTGAATAATAATCGTGGTTCCCCGGTTCAAAACCAATCTTATGCCATTTTGTCTGGAATGCTTCGCTCAAATCCGAATGCCTTTCAACATCAGGCAAAACACTTCCCGCCCTTCTTAATCCCAGAGCAGCAAGTCCGGTAGCAGCTGCTCCTCTTAAGAATGCGCCACGCGTAATCCCTGTCGGTTCGGGAACTTGAGAGTCTAAAGACTCAACAGGAACTTCTTCAATTTCGGGGCTTGATTGATCAACAGCCATATACTCAATTTATCAATATGCTTCAGAAATTGCAAGAAATCGTTAATGAGTCACTAACGTATATTGACAATTATCTGAGGCAAGTTTATGCTGAAATTGGATCAATTTTTAATGAATTTACAAAAAAAATTATTAACCGGCATAATTATTGTAATTGTTTTTTTTGGGCTTATACTAATGTTTTTTAAAGCATTTCCGGTCACAGCCTCAAATATGATCCTACAGGCAAAAGGGTATGTTCCCTACCAACCGCTTGAAGCAAATCTGGTTGTTTTCCGACCAAATATAACTCTTGAAAAACTGCGAAGTACCTCACCCACCGGGAAAAATGGATATATAGCAAAAACACCTACAACAGTAATTATTATTTTCATGAATAATAGCGATTCAGACTATAATAGTGTAGAAATTAAAATACAGAACGAGACAAATACGCAAAATGTATTAAGTTACCACGGGCATGGAAAATACGATTTTAGCCCCAAAGGGATTACAACACCCACTGAATTGGACTATTATTATGGCCCCTTAAAAAAAGGTGAATTAAGATTAGCAGAATACGATTTCATCGCAAAAGAGCCTGGCACTTCAACAATAAAAGCAACAGTAATTGCTGATAAAAAAAGGGTGGTTGAGACAAATACTGAAGAGATCAAGGCGATTTCAGAATAGTCAAGCATAAATTTATGAATAACTACAAAAAATTATCTTTTATTCTCCTACTCTTACTTATTATACCCATTGGCCTATTTTCTCTGAGCCATTTTGGCAAAAAAGATAAGGATATAAATTCCGATCCGTTTCCAGAGCAATATCAAACATTTATCTATCCCTTAATTCCTCACGGTATAGATGCGACACTTGAATCCCGATATCCCATATCTTACGTACCAAAAACTAATGGAGATCTCAAAACTTATGAAAAAAGATACAAAATAATTAATATTCTCCGTATCGTTTATCGCAACAACACCAAACAGGATCTACATGATGTTAAAATCAAGCTTCATTTCACCGGAATGTTAATTCGAATACTCCTATCAAGTTTTTCAAATATTGCCAAACCGGATTACCCTCCTGACATTTTTCTTGTTAGGCGGACACCGGAACTTGAAAGTGGCAAAGTCAATGTAGCTGAAATATACTTTTATGCGCCTCAAGAAGGCACAGCTAAAGTATATGCTGAAATAAGTTCGCAAGAAGGCTACAAAATCAAGACAAATACTCTAACTATAAAAGCTGAATAGATCATGACCAAAAAACCAAACCAATTTAAAAAAGTTGCCACAATAAAAAAATGGCACTATTTAATATTTTCTTTTATAATACTTGAAATAATATGCCTGCTATATCTTGTAACGTATTTTAACAATCCAGTAAAGCTTGCGCATACGGCAAACTCTGAATGCAAAAAATCTGCAGACAAAAACCTCTGTTACTCAAAGTATTTCTACACACTTACCAAAAAAAATGACCTGGGCCTTGCGAGAAAAACGCTAATAGCTCTGCAAGATATTGACCCTGTAGATTGTCATTTTATTGGTCATAGAATTGCTCAGGCGGAGACAGAAAAAAATCCGGAAAATTGGAAAAATGTTATTAAAAAAGATTCTCCATCCATGTGTTCAGGGGGATTTATACACGGCGCGCTTGAAGTTCACCTACTTCATGATCCATCATTTGTAATAAATGACCATTCTATTGAATTTATCTGCAAAGAACTAATTGGAAACAATCCTTTTAATCAACTAAGCTGTTCTCATGGTATGGGGCACCTTCTTTTAGTTCAATTCACTGGAGATATTAATAAGGCATCTAATGTCTGCGAAAATATCTCAGATTTGCAAAACCGATATGAATGCTTGAGCGGTGTATTTATGGAAAATGATCTCGGCGAAGGTCTTTTTGCTCATGGAATTATTAAACAACCCGTTAAAAAAACCCAAGAAACAGCAAGTAATATCGAAATTTTATGTAAAAAATATAGCAATATCCAGTCAGATGCCTGCTGGAAAGAAATATCTCACCTCTATAATTATATCCATAAAGACGACCCAAAATTGCTGTATAAAGAATGTCAAAATGCTCCAACGAGAAAGGCTATAAATGAATGCTTCATTCATGGTGCGCTAAGCATAACCGGCAATCTGGGAATAAATCAACAGAATTTATTTGAAATTTGTAATCAGTTTGAGGAAAAAAACCCACTTTTTGATAACTGTATGAAAAATGTAATACCCACCATGCTTTCGTATACGTTTGAAAAAAAATTAAAAGTATTTGATTTATGTAATTCCACCTATCCTTCATACCGGCAAAAATGCTATAAACAAGTATTAACCAGTCTTATTTAATAAAAATATTATATGAAATTTAAAAAATTCCTTCACAATATTAAGATCAAAATTAAACATATTAAATTCCGGAAATTTATTCCTGATTTTAAAACAACGATAAAGATAAGCATTTTTACTACTTTAACTTTGGTTTTCTTTGTGGTTTTTCACGTTTATGTTAATGACGACCCTGCTTTTGGTTGTATGCATGGCAGAGCAAATTGGTGGGAAATTCCTCAAGCTCTAGCCTGCACCTACAGTGACTATGGCGATTACAGTGCTTATGGCGATTACAGTGCTTATGGCGATTACAGTGCTTATGGCAATTATAGTAATTACAGTGCTTATGGCAATTATAGTAATTACAGTGCTTATGGCAATTATACTAATTATTCTGACTCCGGAGGTTACTCGGATTACACTAATTATTCTGACTCCGGAGGTTACTCCAACTACAGCGCTTATGGCAATTATACTAACTATTCTGACTCCGGCGGTTACTCGGACTATAGTAACTATAGTGACTATAGTAACTATAGCGATTACAGCAATTATACCTCTTGCGGTGGGGATGATCCTGCCAATCACTCACCTGTGTGCACAAATAACACATATCAACAATGTAACTCCTGTGGAGAATGTATTAATTTAGGAGCATGTCCCACTTCTACTCCTGCCCCACCACCTTTCGTTCCTGACACCAATACTACGGTAACAAATGGAGTACGTGGACATAATGGAGGCAATGGAGGACATCCGAACCCGGGCGCTGGTGGAGGTATTATAAGCGGTGATCCATGCACTTCAGGGGCTGCTGCAACCTCTGGAGAATCCGGAATGGGAGGTAACTCTTTTCAAGCTGGGGGCGGGAATGGAGGTAAAGGTGGCTGCGGTGTACGAGGTGGTGCAGGCGGAGGTGGAGGCGGTGGAGGTGGACTAAGCGCAATAGGTGGAGGCGGAGGTGGAGGCGGAAGCGGTGGAGGCGGTGGAGCAGGACAAGGCGCTGGCGGCGGTGCCGGTGGAGATGGCGGCGGAGGCGGAAATGGATCCGGAACTCCAAGTCCAGGAGGAGCAGGCGGAAATGGAGGCATACAGTTAACTTATGACTTTTTGTGGCCACATTTTAACATTGGCTCTCTATGGCTAAAATTTCCGGGAATTATTGAGCAGCTTTACGCGGCAACTCTTGGTATTGGTGGAAAAGGCGGAGATGGTGGACCTGGATGTGGAGGACCGGGTGGAAAAGGTCAATCTCAAGTTTTCGGGACTGGTGGAAAAGGCGGAGATGGTGGAAAAGGATGCAAACGTCCAGTTCTTAACTGTGGCCCTTTAAATTCAGCAACCAATACATACCCCGTCAACATATCCTGGTCACCCAATACCAACATCACTCTTCAAGTAGGTGATAATCTCGGAAATTGGTGGTATAACGCCGATGTAGGCTCAGGGCCCATTACTCTTAGCTCAAAAGATAATGCGGGGATAATTCCAGGTATTCCAAATGACGGAAGAGTAACATATGCGCGTTTGAGCTACTTTCTACCTGGGGGATTTTCCGCGGATATGCCAATTCTATGCTCAAGCGGTGGTAGCTCAACTTATACCATTTCAGGAGGTGCTTTTGTTGATGGCAACTCAACTAAAATCAAAGAAGCATCAGAAAGTTACTATGCTACTTCTCCAAACATTAGCATATCGCCTTCACCCGCCGGTGTAACTGTAACTAATAACGCCGACGGGACGTACTCAATTGCCGGATTACCTGCGGGGAGTTATACAGTATATTATAACGGTAAACCTGCAGGATATAACATGGTTCATCCGTTAACGGGTCCACCTCCGTCGTTTTTTGTAAAAGTAGGAGCCGGTTGCGCCACCAGTCCATCCCCTGCAGGCTCCTGTAGTTCAAACAATGTGGTCAATCTTAACTTCTCAATCAACAATACAAGTGTCTGGATGCAAAGCTACAACTTCGATATGCGCTTAGACAATGGTTTTAGCAATCATGTTCCTTCCGGAAATTATGCCTCAGCGGTTGATGCAGTTATCGGGTCTACTCCCGGATTAATATTTTCAGGTAACAGCTCTTCGGATTTCTCACCCGGCAGTGCATCTTCAACAAATGCAATCGTAGGTGGACCCGCTTATTCTGAATTATATTCATTCCCCTCGGGTAACCGCTTGCGGACAAGTTATAGTTATCTTATGAGTAACGCAAGCCGGGGACAAATAGTAACTACGCCCATGACTTCTCTTGCTGGCTGCGGTATTCTTTCCAGTTGTAGTCTTCCTGCAGGACTTCCAAATGGAGTGTATACTGCAGATAGCGATGTAACACTCGTAAATCCTTACAATTTTCCGGCCGGTAAAAATTACGTATTTCTGATCAATGGAAACCTGACTGTCAAAGCCAATATAACAGTTCCCACCAACTCAACAGCTCTTTTTTCAGCTCTAAACGACATCACGATTGATAAATCTGTAGGTATTCCAGCAGCTGCACGTCCCCCAATAGGATCAGGACAAATTCAGGGATTTTTCACGGCAGGCAAAAACTTCGTAATAGATGGAAATAACAATTGTGCGACTCCCGATAATATGCTGAATGCTGAGGGAGTATTTGTGATCAATGCCGAAGGGGCAAATGGCACTTTCCAAAATAACCGTACGCTTTGTAGCTCAAATTCGACCACTCCTTATCTTAGCATCACGCCGCGACTTGACATGATCCTCAATGCCCCGTCATTTTTGAAGGCAACGGATATTATCTCCAATGAGATAGCACCGTAGGCTCACAAATCCAAAAAATTATTGACTTTGTAGCACAATGTGCTACACTATAATTAGCTTATGATAAAAGTCAATGAGCTTATCTGGGATGACTGGAACCGAGAACATCTTGCAAAGCACAAAATCACCCAGGATGAAGTTGAAGAAGTATGTTTAAGCGGAAAATATAAAGCAGAGAAGAGTTACCGAAATCGGATCCAATTAATTGGAAAAACTAAAAAGGGAAAGTTACTTGCTATTGCCCTATCGCCTGAGGACCGCAATCTCAAATATTATGGTCAGGGAATTTATTACGTTATTACAGCATACGAGAAGGAGGTGAAAACTAAAACAACAAAATCATGAAAAGTAAAATAACAAAGCCAACCAAAGCGATTTTTATGGACCACGAAAAAGAGGCAAAGTTTTGGGAAGAGAATTTTGATGAAGCTTGGAAAAAGGGTAAACCTGTCAAAGTTGTATTTTCCAAAAACTTATCGGAAACAATTAATATCCGTCTGGATCCTCAAATTCTTGATATTGTGAGGACCGAGGCTCAAAAAAAAGGTTTGGGACCAACTCAAATTATTAGAATGTGGATTATGGAGAAAGTCGGTAACAAATATGTACATGCAGCCGACTTAGGTTAATTTATTATTGCATTCTCTGCCTTGGATTTGGGCTCATTGTCTCATTTCATGCGAGCTAATCGCTTCATAATTAGAAACAAAATCTTTATTTGCAAGAAAGAAGCGAAAGAAACTAAGTATTGGTTAAGACTCCTAGCAAAAGCAGAAGAAGTACTAAAAGAAGAATGTAGAGAATGTTGGCAGGAAGCGCAAGAATTTACCTTAATCTTTTCTAAGATAGCCACAAACACATCTGTGTAATTGAAAATTATTTTTTGTAATTTCATTGAAAACTGAAAATTTCAAATTGAAAATTAAACTGTCACTTGTTAATTGTCAGACGGCCTGTTATAAT
>DATIJS010000040.1:0-5782 GCA_035478335.1 Saccharimonadales bacterium (SeqCode)
AGACAGGGAGTACAGTTTTTTGTCTACAAAACAAGCAGCGCCAATATAGATTCGGCCGAGCAGGATGCACGCAAAACAGTTGAAAATACTCTGAGTAAATATAATGGTGAGTTCAAGCTTCAGACTGTTATGAATACAGCAACGGATATAACAACTCAATTCAGTGATTTATTCGCAGAATTTCTTTCAACAGTTGCATTGGTTTTCATTTTGCTTTTTGTTTTTCTGGGCCTGAGACAAGCAATTATCGCGTCCATCACAGTTCCTCTGACTATGCTTTCGGCATTGGCAATAATTAACGCGATGGGATTGACACTTAACTTCTTAACAACTTTTGCTTTTCTTATCGCACTTGGACTTTTAATTGACGATACGATCGTGACTGTTGCTGCGATGACCCGTTATTACAAAACAGGGAATTTCACGCCATACGAAACAGGTCTTATGGTTTGGCGGGATTTTATAGTTCCACTCTGGTCAACAACAATTGCCACAATCTGGGCATTTTTACCGCTTCTTCTGGCAACCGGGATAATAGGTGAATTTATAAAATCAATCCCGATTGTAGTGACAGCGACACTTCTCTCGTCCACCTCAATTGCGGTACTTATCACAATTCCTTTGATGATTATATTTCTCAAACCGGTTTTCCCGCGTCGCGTTATTATTCTCTTCAGAGTGCTTGGAATTCTCATAGTTCTGGGATTATTTTTGGCAATTGTTCCCAAAACCCAATTCACACCTCTTCTTGTTCTGGTATTTGTTATTTTTGCTCTAGTTACATACCGGGTCCGCGGAGCGCTTAGAAAAGAGTATGTTAAGCGAACGGCAAAATCCGGAATATTTAAATATTTACACAAGCACACAGGAAGAGTTTTGGATCATGGGTTAATTGATATTGAGAGACTCAGTAATGTTTACAGAAGAACAATTGATAATATAATTCATTCCAAATCTGCAAGAAGAAAGACGCTTTTTGCGATTATTGCTTTTGCAATTGGCGGTTATTTGCTGATTGCATTTGGATTTGTGACCAATGAATTTTTCCCCAAACAGGATGCGGATGTTGTCTATGTATCTGTCAAAATGCCGGCAGGTACCAATCTCGATACTACAAATCAGGAAGCTTTAAATGTTCTTAATAAATTACGAAAAACTGAAATTGTTGACTATGTAGTTGCAGACATCGGGCAGTCACTTGATACAAGTAGCGGCAATAGAAATGGTGATCCGAGTGCAATTCTTTTTACTCTTCATTTGCCAGGTCATAAGACGCGGAATGTCTCATCAAGCGAGATTGCAGATAGACTGCGAAAGACATATAAAGATTACACTAAAGGAGAATTTTTGGTTGAGGAATTATCAGGCGGTCCTCCGGCCGGAGCGGACGTTCAGATAAAATTGTCAGGAGACGATCTGTCAGTTCTTGATAAAAACGCTGACCAGCTTGTGACATTTTTGAATAAACAACCCGGTGTTAGCAATGTTCAGAAATCAGTAAAACCCGGTATCAGTAAGCTTGTTTTTGTGCCGGACAAGACCAAATTGGCTGAGGAAGATATAACTGTTGACACAATTGGTCTACAGCTTCGATCATACACTCAGGGATTTACACTAGACACGATAAAGCTTGGGAGCGAAACAGATGATCAGGATATAATCCTTCGGCAAAATGCATACAATGCGCAATCACCAAGTAACTTGGGGAGTATTTCAATACCGGCCGGGAAAGACAAGCCGGCTGTTCCGCTTTTGTCACTTGGAAGTTTGAAATTGGAAACCAATCCGACAGTTATTACACGTGAGAAGGGGAAGCGGACGATCGCTGTGTCAGCGGCAGTTGCAAAAGGCTACTCGATAACCGATACCAACAAAAAGCTTGAAAAAGCGGCAGATGATTTACATTTACCAACCGGTTATTCATGGGCAACAGGAGGGGTCAATGATGAAAATAACAAGTCTGTTCAGTCAATTCTGCAGGCGATGATCATCTCTTTTCTTTTGATTTTGATCACAATGGTTGTGGAGTTCCATTCATTCCGTCAAGCGCTTATCGCAATGATGCTTATTCCCCTTACAATTGCCGGTGTGTTTTATGTTTTTGCGCTGACCGGAACGCCTCTGTCGTTTCCGGCGCTTATCGGAATTTTGGCACTTTTTGGAATTGTGGTGACTCATGCGATTGTTGTTATTGAAAAGATTAATGAGAACAGGGGACTTGGTATTCCTTTGAAAGCAGCAATTGTTGATGCATCAGCCAATCGTCTTGAGCCAGTGCTTTTGACATCACTTGCGACAATTGTGGGTCTGATTCCAATTACTCTGACTGATCCTCTCTGGCGTGGACTTGGGGGAGCTATCATCGCGGGACTTCTTTTCTCAGGAGCAATCAAACTCTTCTTCGTGCCAATCATCTACTACCTAATGCTCCGGAAAGAAGGGGAGTAAGTTCTTAGCCTTTATAATCCTATAATATTGACATTTTGCTAGATTTTAGTTATAATATGATGATGTCACACGAAAGAAGAGGTCATGTACCCCCCCCCATTACACCTGAGACTTTTGCGCGAGTAAGAGAAGGCGATAAAGACGCTAAGGCAGCAATTGTAGGACAATACGGAAGGTTTGTGCAGGGAGTTGCCACAAGATATGCAAGATCTCTTCCGTCATCAGCTGCAGCTATTGATAGGGATGACTTAGTGCAAGTGGGTATGGAGGGTCTTTTAAGAGCGGCTGAAATACATGATCCTGACAGAGGTAAATTTCTTACCATCGCATCGCATTATGTGACAGGTAGGATGAGAAAGGAAATAACAAGCATGCGCAGCGCTGTCCGAATCCCAACTCATACACGTTCTATGATTGGCCAGGTTGAGGGAGCGAATTTAGCGAGACGTTCAAGGCGAAGGCCATTATTGAGTGACAGTGAGGTAGCTGAAATGCTTGATATTCCTGAAAAAGGATCAGCTATAAAGCAGAGTGGTAAGGATTCAAAAGGATCAGCTAAAAAGCAGGATGGTACGGATTTAATAAATGTAAATACAATCCGTTTTGCGCGATTAATTGGTGATCATATGGGATCTATGGATCGAGGTTATTCGCCTCAGCAGGATATGTCCACAGGGAATGAATATATTCTCGATGAAAGGAGTGGTTTGGAAAATGTAGCCGGGGGGACTCTTCCAGCTTCAGATAGCAGTACACTAGAATCAGATATTCCATATATTGTTGGTGAAGCATTATCTCATTTGAGAGAAGAAGAGCGAGCAGTAGTTAAATTAAGATATGGATTAGATGAGGGCGGAGAACCAAGAACATTGGAAGAAGTAGGTTTGCAGGTTGGAATGAGTAGGGGAGATGTTAGGAAAATGGAGATGCACGCAATAAATAAGCTACGACAACCACATATTGCTCCAAGACTCAGTAGTCTTTTAGATGACTAGTGAGTTTACTTTGATAATCCAATTTGCTTCAGATTTCCCAACAGAATTTCAAGATTCTACACTTTCAGTTTTTGTTACGTATATACATGTATATACGTGTAATTACATGTACTTACATATCAATGCTGGGAATGGAAAGATTCAAAAGTCAGAAGAGCTTAAATTTAATTATTGTTTTTCAAAAATTCTGTGCTAAACTGATGTTATGAAGCAATTAATTTTGGACGAGATAAAACAAAAGGCTATTCCTGTACTCAAGCAGGCGGGGGTTACACGCGCCGCGATTTTTGGCAGTGTCGCGCGGGGTGAACAAACCGTCAAAAGCGATTTAGATATTCTGGTAGATTTGCCCAAAGGCATGAGCCTGTTTGATGTAATTGATCTGGAGGACAAATTGGAAGCAGTGGTAAACAGAAAAGTTGACCTTGTCGATTATGAGGCAATTAAACCCCGCTTAAAGCCATACATCATGCAAGATCAGATTCAGATTATATGACACGGGATCCTCTTATCTATATTTACGATATTCTTGAAAGTATTGGCAATATCGAAGAAGACACAGAAGGACTATTAGTTGACGAATTTATCCAAACAAGAATCGTGCAGCAGGCAGTTGTCAGAAATATAGAAATTATCGGTGAGGCTAGCCAGCAACTGCCAAAAAGCTTTAAAGACAGATATCCTGATATTCCGTGGCGAAAGATTGTCGCCATGAGAAATAAGATCATTCATGAATATTTTGGATTAAAACTGAATGTGGTCTGGGAAACGATAAGGGATGATCTACCAGGGCTGAAAGAGCAGCTGGAAGCATTAGTGAAAAACGAGAAGAACTAATTTTATTGACTTTTCTCCTGCCTGCTGATATACTATAGACAGTTAAAGATTAAATGCGTTTGACTGGAGTCGCGATCCGGGAGCAGAGAGTAAAAATACTCTACAGAGACAAAACTGTAAAAGATTTAATGAAGGTCCACCTTCGCTCATAGGCTTCGGTGGATGAAACAAGGTGGTACCACGACGAAATTCAAAGGTCAAAAATCAAAGATCAAAATTGACCATTAGATAAATTTCACCGTCCTTGTAAATATCTAAATTTTGGATATTTGCAAAGGCGGTTTTTTATTGGGGAAATAATATATAATAAAAAAGACTATGAAAAAACTTTGGCATAAAAATTACACTCAAAATGAATTGGCGGAAATGTATGCTTTTGGGCGAAGCGCAGTCTTGGATAACCGGCTGACCAAGGTCGATGCTCTCGGCTCGATTGCCCATGCAAAAATGCTTTCAACAATTGAAGTATTGTCCGAAACCGAGTTTGTTCTCTTGAAAAATGAACTCCTGGAAGTCATCAAGCTGTATGAGGATGGCAAATTTG
Organism: Saccharimonadales bacterium (SeqCode); assembly: GCA_035478335.1. Taxonomy (GTDB): domain Bacteria; phylum Patescibacteriota; class Microgenomatia; order Levybacterales; family UBA12049; genus DATLDE01. The sequence goes on from DATIJS010000040.1 coordinate 4,825, forward strand.
TAATTGATTCACATGATGAAGATGTCCATACCAAAATAGAAAACTTCCTGACTGAGAAAGTAGGTCTTCCTGCTAAAAAAATCCATACAGCACGCTCAAGAAATGATCAGGTAGTTCTGGATCTGAGGCTTTTTGCCAAGGAAGAATTATTCGAAATTTTTGATAGCGCCGCTGATCTGGTAAAGGCATTTCAGGAAATGGCCGTGAAATATGAATTTGTACCGATGCCCGGTTATACTCATATGCAAAAAGCTATGCCATCAAGTGTCGGGATGTGGATGGGCAGCTTTGCGGAAAGCATGATTGATGACCTATTACTTCTGAAAAGCGCTTTTGTCATCACGGACCAGTCGCCGCTTGGCTCAGGTGCTTCTTATGGAGTTTCTCTTCCGATAAATAGAACACTTGTTTCTGAGCTTTTGGGCTTTGAAAAGCTTCAGAACAATTCACTTTATACCATGTCCGGAAGAGTGAAGTTTGAACTTGCTATCATGCATGCGCTTTCCCAGATCATGTTGACACTTTCACGCTTTGCACAGGATTTGCTGCTTTATACGACAAGTGAATACAACTTTTTCAAAGTGGATGATTCCCTGATGTCCGGATCAAGCATCATGCCGCAGAAGAAGAATCTGGATATCATGGAGGTTCTTAGGTCCCGCTCGCATCTGGTAGTTGGACACACCCAGACTGCGGCTTCTATAGTTGCCGGTTTGCCCAGTGGATACAATGTCGATTTTGGTGAAACAAAAGAGCTTTTTATCGACACACTGGACATCACTAGCGAATCGATGGGAATCGTGAAATTGGTTCTCAAAAATCTTACTCCAAATGAGGACGTGCTACTCGCTTCCTGCACGCCTGATCTTTTTGCAACACACGCGGCCTATGAATTGGTCAAAAAGGGAATGCCTTTCAGGGATGCATATAAAGAAATAGGTCTGAATTTGGACAAGAT
>DATIJS010000041.1:0-6217 GCA_035478335.1 Saccharimonadales bacterium (SeqCode)
AATACGCAATATACAAAACAATCATCACCGAGGCAATCCCAACAGTTTTAAAAGCATTTAGTGTTGTTTCAGCACCTATTGTTGCGCCAATTGTTTCAAAATCTTCCTGTTTCACTGTTCCCAAATCCTTTTTCAGATCATTAAGAATTGAACTGTTCTGCTGTTCATTGATTGGCTTCGTCTGTACTATCAATCTCCTATCGGCTGATCTAATAGAAACTATTTCAGCATTTTCCTGTTTAAAAATTGTTTTTACTTTTTCAACAGTCTGTTGATTTACTGTCTTTGGAAAAAGTAAAGTAGTCCGTGTTCCTCCTGTGAAGTCAATTGACAGCCTTAAGCCCCACAACAACAAAGAAATCGTTCCCGGAATAATTACCAGTAGCGAAATTATAAAATATAAATTTTTTTTACCAATTATATTTAACATAGTTTAGGTTTTAGGGTTTAGCGCTAATCACTAATCCCTAGTTTCTATACAATAATCTCAGAAATGTTCTTGTTACGACAATTGCCGAAAACATTGAAACAATTACCCCCAGTGCCAAAGTAAAAGCAAATCCGCGGACAATTGTAGTCCCGAAATAATAAAGAATTGAACTTGTGATAAGACTTGAAACATTTGAATCCCTGATTGACGGCCATGCTCTTGAAAACCCAAGGTCAATTGCTGACTCATGAGATATGCCACGTCTCATCTCTTCCTTCATTCTCTCAAAAATAAGGATATTGGCATCCACCGCAACACCAATTGAGAGAATAAAACCGGCAATTCCGGCAAGAGTCAAGGTAACGGGAATCAGACGGAATAAGGACAGTACAAGAAGCATATAAACAACAAGCGCCAAACACGCTATAAAACCCAGCCTGCCATATAGAACTATCATAAAAACTACTACAACAACAAATCCAATTGCTCCGGCAAGCAAACTCTTTTGCAATGAAGCTTCTCCCAATGTTGCACCGGTTGCTTTTTGTTCAAGAACTGAAAGCGATACAGGAAGTGCACCGGCATTGAGCTGACGCTGCAATGTATTGGCCTGTTGTGTCGTAAACGAACCTGTAATTACGGCACTACCTCCGAAAATCGGCTCATTCACACGAGGCGCCTCCATTACAATATTGTCAAGTGCAATTGCCACAATTTTCCCAACATTACGCTTTGTAATGTCTGCAAATTTTTTGGATCCGTCCGGTGAGAAGGACAAACCAACCTCCGGTTTTCCTGAATTTTGATCAAATACTACTGTTGCCTGCTTGAGATCGGACCCTGTCAAATTGGTTTTTTTGGCATCTGGTCCAAGTAATTGCGCCACTCCAAGAGGCACGCCTGAACCGCTCGCAGTTTTAATTTGTTCAATAAGTTCAGCGCTATTTGTTGCTTTTTTTGCGGATTCACTTGCGCTACCTGATCCTTCCTCCCAAAAAGAAAGCTTGGCTGTCTTCCCCACCAATTCTAAAGCCTGATTTACATCTGTAACCCCCGGAATCTCAACAATTATACGAAAATCTTTATTCACTTTCACTGTTTGAACAACAGCTTCTGAAACTCCGGCAGGGTTAATTCTTTTCTCTATTACTGATTTTGCACTATCAATTGCATTCTGTTGCTGAGACTGTGGTATACCCTTCATGTCTGCTTTAAGAGTAATACTCGTTCCGCCTTCAAGATCAAGACCCTTGCGAAAAGCAAAGCTCCTATTGATTTTAACACCCGGAATTGAATTGAGACTAAGACCCGGGAACTTTTTGTGAATGGGGCCAACATTAATCTGGAAGCTCTGAGTTAGATTCAAAAAAACTGAAATTATAGTTACAAGAAATACAATGGCGAGCAGGAACCGGGGGTGTTTCATGCCAGCATTCCTTCCTCATCTCCGATAAGCATCACGCGTGATCCTGACAAAATAGCACTTAAAAATGGGTCGTTGCGGGTCTTACGGAATTTCAGCTCCTCCTCTGTCATTACAGTATAATTGATTTCAACTCCTAAGCGTGCTTCTTCACTGCGTACCAGTATAGCCAACTCCGGAAGAACAACTGTTCCCACTACCAATAAATCCACATCTTCTGCTGACTCTTTTATACGCCTTACAAATTTACCTGAAAGCATCGCAAATTTTATTTTCCCAAGTTTTGCGCGATTTGCCAAAATTGCCTGCCCTAGTCCCATTGTCTTGGCTCCTATTCTCAAAAGATCAAAATAATATGGGTAATCACGGGACAGTGAATAGTAGACTCGATTTGCCCGAGGTTCTTTTTTGAGGACTCCTTTTTTTTCAAGAAGAATAAGCTCGCGCCTTACGGCATTGATCTCTTCCTTGACTCTTCTGACGCATTCTCTGACATGATACATGTCACTAGGGGAGGCAAGAAAAAGGTCTAATAACTTGACTCGAGATTTGGATGTAATAAGATCTTCAAACATATACCAATTTTTTATACATTTTAACTGGAATTGACCCATCAGTCAAGCAATAGAATGTGGATCAGCTTCTTTGTGTTTTTTTGGTGCAGAGGAGGGAACAAAGCTGCAGGGAATCTTTGCCGCTGTTGCATGTAGGATCAGGATCGCATTTAAATTCTGCCGTTTCGAACGAAAATCCCGATTGACCCATATTGGACTCAATAATCTTAAGATCCTTATCATCAACTACTCCATCATCATTTAAGTCGGCTTGTTGTTTATTTGTACAGGCACTTGGCGGATTCCCTGCCATACAATCTCGCACAGCGCTCCAATCAATAATGCTTACAAAATTATCTCCGTTAGGTGCAGGAGCAAGATCACCTACTTGCATTGCAATTGTACTAGTGTCATCAGTAGCGGGTCCCACTGCGATTAGCTTACTCCCGCTTGAATTAGAAATCTGTTTATCAAGATATTTATCAATCTGCATAACCATTTGATAATCATCTTGAGGAATTATGCCAAGTGCAAATTCAGAATTTACATATTTTCCGCTTGCAGGATCATATGTAAGATTATCTTTTGCCGTATATTTAGCTGCTGTTAATGGACCTGAGCCTTCAAATATCTTAATTGTCGCAGGAACTGACTTAGCTTGCGGATTGTTGTTTTCTCCTGCTTCTTTACCTATGCCTTGAAGGTCTGCCGCAACACTCAAAACTTCAGACTTAGCAAATGGCACCTTGCAGTTAGGAATCGCCCCATCGCCATTATCACCATCAAATGGCGCACCATCAACAGGAGAGTAATAAGCTACATTTTGTCCATCCTTTGCCCGACAAGCATTATTTGATGTAGTGGTGCAATACTGTTTTACCAGTGCACGGTTTTCTGGAGTATTCTCTGGACCGTCCTTCCATTGATCACTAGTACATGGCTCGTATCCTATTACGGAAATGCCGAAATGACTGCAGTTAAATGATGAGCATGTAGGTTGGGCAGGGGCAGGAGCAGCATTAGAGAGACATGTCCCGTCATGGTCTCTAGTTTGTCCTGCAGGACAATCGCCTGGAGCAGTCGTAACTGGACCATTACAACCAGTCGAACCATCAGCACAGTTGTTTGTATTGGGTACATCATTGGTACTTGCCTTATAACACTGACGCGCTGTGTTGCCTGCACATTTACCCGGATGGCAATTTTCAGCTGGGGAGCAGTCATCCATACATGTTCCTCCAAACTCATCACAAAGATGATCATCGGTAATCCCGCCACCTGGACCTGGGCCACTACCACCTGGACCTGGGCCACTTCCACCGTTTGGCACACAGCAGCGAACTGTTTCAGGCTGATTTGGGCAAGCATCTAGAACCGCTTTCCCGCTACCTCCGTCACATGGCGCTCCATTATCTTGACTTCTGTCTCCAGTGAAGCCATCTTCGCATGTACCATGTAATTGAGTACAGGCAGGCTCTGGATATGCAGCGTGGGATGCTATCTGGGTTTTGTGCTGGCTTTGAATTATCACTAGAGGTGTTACAAGGAGAATTACAGCAAACGCAAAGAGATAAAAGAGGTTTATGTGCGTTCTCTTAATACTCAGTTTTCCGTTGGATAATTTCATTATAAAAATAACTGTTTACTATATTTATAGTATCCCGAGGGAAAACACATGTCAAGTTAATATCACTTAACTGTAACAGTCGCATCCAACGCTTCGATTTCAAACCAAATCTTTCCCCTGTTGAACTTTATTTCATTCCCTGCATTGTCAGTCAGGATAGTTCTGCTTTCCCGATCCTTCTTCTTCCATGTTCCCTTGATCTCTTTTCCGTCCATGAAGAATAATGCCTGTCCTGATCCTTTGGTGCCATACAACAAATGTGCATTTCCTTCATATCCATCGTTGGCATGTCTTTCGGACATAAAAAGAACCACTATATTGTGCGCAGAAAGCTGCTTTTTGGTATCACGATCAATATGCGGTACTCCTCCATTTTTCCTCAGATAAATATTTTCCTTTGGAGAATAAATCCAGTCAACAAAATAATCAGGATCATTCCAGAATTCCAAATTAATACTTTGACTTGCCGGTCTTTTGGCAGCAGACTCGTCATCTTTAAAAGTATACTTAACAAAATTTGTATCCCAAGTTTTTCCGTCTTTATCAAGATTGGTTAATTTCCTTGATGCGCCTATATCCCACAATTTATTGGTAACAGAATACATTGTGTGCTCAGTTGCTGCATCGTGACCAAGCCTTGTCTGATCTCTGTAATATGTCGGGAAGCCAATTGAGAACTGATTCATGTCATTATATCCGCCCCAACCATAATCATTTATCTGACCGAGTGCGTCGGCCGGTCCAGGTGTATTTGCCCCTCCGACATGAGCATAAAGAGGATTATCTCCATATTCTGAAACAAAATCCAGAAAATAAGTCCTTGCAGATCTGACCGGTCCCACTATTCCTGCATCCTGACAGTAGAAAATATTGAGGGTCCTGGTTATTCCACCTTCTGCAACTGCTTCATATGTTACATCTGCTGAATTAATTCCCGACTGTGGCCTTGCCTCTGAGTGGTTTTCGATCATCACTCCAAGCGGTCTGTGCTTCTCCCACCAGGCCTTTTGATCTTTACCATACATAGCACCATTAATCGGACACTCTTCTGTCTTTGGTGCGTTAGGATCAAAGGTTATTGCCTGATAGTCATTATCTCCTTTTGGCTTTAATGATACTGGTGAAGTTCCAGGCAAAGTTCCAACAACTGATGAGTTGCCTGAAAAAAGAAAATATGAAATTCCGGCTGCAGCAAGATATACAAGTAGACCAATTATTTTTAAATTTTTGTTATTCATAAATTATTAACTTCCCTTGGCCATTTTCAACGATTTCTTTTCATCCTCCGACAACTCGTGTTCTACGCCTTTACCATTGTTTACTCTTTTTGCGTACCAGCGCGTTCCTGATCTGGAATACAAAGCAGTAATCACAACGCCAGTGTCTTCTGCATTAATTAGAGAAAGGATAAAACTCTGATCGCCTCCAGTATCTTTGAATGGATTGAAACGCAGAAGTCCAATTTTTTGGATATATGATAATCCTTCTCTTTCTATATTATCGCAACGCTGAGACAAAAAGGCAATATCTTTTTTTGAGATTTTTTGTTCTTTGACCATATTGGTCAAAATATCCTCAAGAGTCTTCTTGCGCATACCTTCTGTTAGAAGACTATAATTCCTTATCATCCGGCGCAAATAAAAAGTGATTACACTAAGCCAAACAACGACAACAAGGAGTACTAAAACAAAAAGGAGAGACTGCATCAATTAATATTAGCCTCTTGACATACCTTTAGTCAATAGTGTAATCTAGGCTCACTCATGGCTAAAAAGGTAAAAACAAGAAAACAAAAAATACTAGCCGATTTAAGACGTGTCTCTGTTTCTTCAACTGAAAAAAAGGTTGACACAACAGTCTATTCACTCCCCAAAATAAATACCGCGACAAATTCAATCCCTTCAATCAAGATAAAAACAAGCACTCAAACAACTGTCGCAACTTCTTCATATAACTATCTATCAAAGGATTTGCTAAAAACAATATTTCTAACCGGAGCTATCGTTATTGTGGAATTAGTAATCAGATTTACTGTCAAAGGGATCTAAATATGATATTGAAATTTAAGATTTAAATCGTGCGAAGCCCTCCTTCGCTAAAGCTTCGGAGGGTGAGAGGAGGTGATTAATTATGGCAAGCATGTATTGCGTTAAATGTAGAGCAAAAAGAGATGTTGAAAATCC
>DATIJS010000042.1:0-1829 GCA_035478335.1 Saccharimonadales bacterium (SeqCode)
TCTTTCCCCAGCCCGCTTTCAACAAGCAGAACTTTGGGAATCCGTATACCTTTGGAATTGCCGATGGAAACAATGCTGGTAATCATAGTAATTACATTGTAGCTACAAATTTATATTTTGTCAAGCAAATAGAATCCTATAAGTATTTGTGGTATAATCTCCCTCATGCATCATGAAAAATTAAGAACTGTGACAGTTGAAAAAGAGCCCAGTTTTCCACCTCCCATGAGAGATAGGTTAGGACTTGCCAAGGATCCGATATATTTATCATCACGTCAAACCCAGGAGGGACAAGAGTTTGTCCTTGTCCATTCACGACCTTTTCTTGGTGAAGCGATGCATACATTTTTGAATACAGTTGCTCCGTATAGAAAAACACATTGGAACAGACGCCATGCGGCTGGTAATTTTACGCCTGCCGAAGACGAGCATCATTTAATACATGAACCAGGGAGGGAAGCTTCAGATAGAGAAGAGGCTATGCACAGGCGTGTAGGTAAATATGGGATTGGGACAGAATATATAAAATTTGGCAAAGAGGTAAGAAGAGATTGGGCTAAGGCATTTGAAGACCCTGAAACAGATACTGTGTTTACACCATTATCTTCACTGATAGCAATAGCAGATTTTAAAGCCTTTAGGGATTGGCAGATTAGTCAGTGGCTTCCAGATACTCCTGATTATGAAGGTTCTAGCCGGAGTAGACCTAGATGGGTAGCCGATATGATTAACGGGATATATAGTTCAAGGCACCTGTATGCGACGTATGATCAGAATATACGGAATTTTATCGCTTCATTAGATGAAGCCGAACGTGACAACTTGGTTGGTAGAGCTTTAAGTGGTTTTGAAAAACCCGGATTTAGTCATTGGCATGCCCATAATCTGGTTCTCGATCTTGCAGGGCAGCGGCACTGGTATAGTCCTCTTTATAAGTATGGTGGCTTTCACGTGGGCTTAACAGATGAGCTAGAGTATCCTATTCCTACTATTGAATTTGATGGATCTAATTTTGTTACAATCTCCAATGATGAAAATGTATATGTTAAGCTTCGTTTTGGGGAGCCTGAGGATGCAACATCCCAATCACCTTGGACGATAGAATCTTATAAGTTACCAGAATCATATTATGAGTTAGGACGTTTTGCAGCTGTTGCATGGAGAATAAATCAAGATGGACAGAGAGAATTCTTTGATCAACAAGCAACAGTAGAGGCTGCGCGAAATGCAGATATACCAATATTGGGAGTACCTGACAGTTATTTGGGGAAAATCCTATTGAGATATTTCAGACAACCAGGTGAGTATGAAGAATCCCCAGCTGAACGAAAATGGTTGAAAGAAGTGGGTTTGCCTGGGAGTCCAATTAAAAGACCTATTACTCAGCGAGAATTGCCTGTTTGGATGCAGAAAGAGGAACATCAGCAGGATTTACTGAATTCCCAATTCCTACAAGCTGCAGAACAACTTGCTGCTTAATTTGATATACTACTTTTGATGGTATTTTTACACGCAATTATCCTCTCAATCGTTGAAGGGTTTTCCGAATTTTTACCTATTTCATCTACCGGGCATATGGTTTTGGCTGCCAAACTTCTACAAATTCCCCAAACAGATTTTGTCAAAAGCTTTGAGATCATCATTCAGCTCGGTGCGATCTTGGCAGTTGTCGTAATTTATTGGAAAACGATTTGGAGCAACAAAAAAGCCTGGAAACCGATAATTCTGGCTTTCATCCCGACTGCAGTTGTCGGTTTGCTGCTATACAAAGTTGTCAAAAATGTTTTACTGGGGAACTCTCTGATTACAGTTGCTGCATTATTAATTGG
>DATIJS010000043.1:0-4165 GCA_035478335.1 Saccharimonadales bacterium (SeqCode)
TCCTTATTGGATTTTTAATCTCAGCAATTTTTTCACTTGTAAACCAAAATAGTAAATCTTTACGCATTTTTTTGGCTTCTTTTTCTGTTTCTTTAAATAAAACTTTGGCATCAACCTCAACAAATCCTCTTTTCTCCCAAATCTTAAGTGTTACAACAAGCATCGAAATAGCCTGAAGCATCGCCAGTACCAAGCCATGCAAACCATCTCTATATCCCGCTCTTGCAAAAAAGCGGCTAAGGAATTCATTTGATGGCTTGGTAAGCATATCTGTCCAGACAAAATCCTTTTTTAGTTTTATATATTCAGCCGATTCAATATCGGTATACCTATCCATACGCAGAATGTATTCAGAAATTGTTTCGTAGTGAAAGTGAGTTATGCTTAACTCTTCTTTTGCATCAAGCTGGAGAATCTCGCCATTGACCATGGGCTTTTGATGTATTTGTGTAGGCCAATCCAAACTGCCTTTTCTGAAAAACCGTATCTGGTGATCAGGCCACCAACCGGTGTGCACAATCCATTTTCCAAAAATTATGTTTTTCCTAGGGATAGCGACTACCTCTGCTTTAGTCTCAAGCCTTGCAATCTCCTGCAATTTATTTGCCAAGCTGACCGGGATGCGTTCGTCTGCGTCCAGAATCAAAATCCAATCCCCTGATGCCTTTGAAATAGCAAAATTACGAACCGGCTCAACATAACCAACGCTTTTGTGCTGAAAAACTTTATCTGTAAACTTCCTGGCAATTTGTGACGATCTATCTGTTGAAGAATCATCAACCACTATAATCTCATCTGCCCATTTGACAGACTCCAAACAATCTGCAATTTTTTTTTCTTCGTTTCTAACTGTCAATACAGTTGAAATAAGTATTTTTTTATTCATGTTTTTTCAAAACAAAATTTATAACACTATGCAATTCTTCTTTTGCCAACAGATAAAAACTACTAAAATAAACTAGTCCCCCAATAACTATTCCAACTCCTAATGTTATTAAATCTTTAACAAAAAACGACATATATCCATAAACAGCTAATCCCATTATTGTTGTTGATACTATTGGTTTTAAAATAATATTTCCAAAATCAAAGTAAACAATTTTTCGAACCAGATAAACTGAATACCCAATAGTTAAAGTAACAATAGCACTTGATGCAGCAACTCCATTATATCCGAACAAATATATAAAAAGCGGAGTCAAGGTCCAGGTGAGGATTGTCCATATAATCATGAGAAACAATGTCTTTTTAACTCTACCGGTTGCGTCAAGAACATTGATCAGAAGCCCGGACATCGAAGAAACAGCAGCGTTTATGCAAAAGAAAACCAGGCTGATTATTGCCGGCTCCCATTTATTGTGCCACTTGGGAAAATAATGAATAAAGTAGGGTATGATCAAAATTATACCTGCAAGAAGCGGGAACATTATTGCACTTACAAAAAAGAGTGACTTCTCAATAGCTTTTTTCAAAACCTGTGTGTTTTCCTGAATTCTGGAATAAGCAGAAAATGTTACCTTTGTAACACTATCGACTACATATCTATACGGAAGAAAGGCGATTCTTTGCGCAAAACCTATATAGCCGATTTCTGTAAAAGTCAGAAATTTGGCTAAAATTACCGTCAATAAATCGTCTTTTATTGTTGCTAATATGTTTTTTGCCTGAAATTGTGCTCCGAATTTAAGATTATGCAATGCTTTTCTGTTTATTCCAAAAGTTATTTTCCACGGTGAAACATAATAATAAAATGGTATTCCCACAAACCCCGCAGCCAAAAATGCATAGACATAGCTATCTACACGAAATCCTTTTAGAACCAATATGACAAGTAGGATATTATAGACGAGACTTTCTGCAACTTGTGGAATTACAAGTTTTTGGAATTGTATTTTACGCTCTAGAAGAATCGAGGGAATGGTTTTGAAGGAGGACAAAAAAACACTAAAAACAAGCGCTAAAAAAAGTCTGATTCCCTGATTATTCAATTTCATAAAAGATCCAACTTGCTTCTGCAGAAGTAATGAGAGTAAGAAAATAGAAAAAGTAATTCCTGCTTGAATCGTAAATGTAGTTCCTATATCATCCTGCGTGAGTTCATCTTTTTTCTGTACAAGCGCAGCACCAAAACCAAAATCAGTAAAAAAATCAATTATCCGCCTAAGCGCAGTAACCGCCACAAATACCCCGACATCAGCTGGTGTCAAAATAGTTAGAACAATTACCAGAGCGCCTGTTGAAATAAGTTGTAGAACAAAAGTTTGGGAGATAAGTGCTAAAACCCCCCTTATAGATTGTTTGCCAAGTGTGAGTAAATCAAGCTCGTCCATAATGTAAATCGTACCAAAGAATAAAACTTTCAAGGATTGCACGTACTATTACTGGGAAGTTTGCCCCACTTTGATGACCACTTATTCTTGGAAAATGAGTAACGCCAACTTCTTTTATTTTTAGCTTTTTTCTTTTTGCCTTAGCAAGGATTTCCGTTGTTATCATAGCACCATCAGAACGAAGAGGTGAGATTTTTTCAAGTGCTTCTTTTTTAAACATTTTAAATCCACAGTCTATATCTTTAAAGTAGAACCTAAATACCAAAAAATCACAAACTTTTAAAAGATTCATGAGCAATAATCGTTTAAAAAGATTTTTGTCGTTTCTTTTTTTTCTAAAGCCAATTACAATATCGGTTGTATTTATTTCCTCAACAAACTTACCTATTTCTGAAAAATCAAATTGCCTGTCTCCGTCTGTAAAAACAACTGTATTGTACCTTGCATGCTCAAATCCTGCTCTTAATGCAGCGCCATAACCACGATTCTGACCTAAGGAAACTACCCTAAGTCTATCATTTTTTTGGGCTAATTTAGTGGCGATTTTGAGGGTATTATCTGATGAACCGTCATCAACCATGATTATCTCCCACTTTTCTGAAATATTTTTTGCAATTGGAATTGCGGATTCTACAACCGCTTCAATATTTGCTTCTTCATCCCAAAATGGGAAAAAAATTGACAATTCCGGTAACTTTTTAGCCATAGAATATTCTCTTTCTATGACTGATTATACCAGCAATAAGCATGATAACTCCAGCAATAGAAATAACATTTCCAGCTTTTTCTACAGGTGTTTGGATAAATTTAAGATAAATTTCGTGTTTTCCCTTTGACAAATCCAAAATTAAACCTTGCCCTGAGTACTTGAACCAAACTTGCTTGCCGTCAACAAACACATGCCATCCGGGAAAATAGGCAATATTTATATATATAGTTGTTTCACTGCCTTCATCAACGATAAAGCTGATTTGTTGGGTTTTTTTATTAAGAGATAAAATTTTAAAATTTTTCTTAGATGTTTCAACTATATTTCTTGGAACATCAATTGGTCTTAAAGGTTTGAAAAAACCCTTGGGCATATACTCGTCAGAGATTTTTGATACTTTCCAATTAAGAACTGTTTTATTTGTATAATCATCTGATTTTGCATCAATGATTTTTTGGGGAGCGAATAAACTATTGTTGAGAAAAATTATAGCAATAACTGCTGCTGCGCATATTAACCAATAGAAATATCCGGAAAATTTTTTAGAAAAATTAATATTTTCCAAAAACCAAAAAACAGATCCTCCCAAAAAAGACAAGAAAAAAGAAACGAGAATTAAAAATCTCCAGGGGAATTGAAAAAAAGCCATATGCGGAATTAGATCCCAGATAAATTTAGACTGTTCAAGAGTAAGGAACACAGATGATACTAAAAATATAATAAACAGCAGGCTTACTTGGAATTTGTCTTTCTCTTTTTTAAATAATGTAAAAAGAGTCAATAATGAACCTAATCCAAATAATATATGTAATTTTCCGATTTTAAATGACAACCCGTCAACACATCCCCTGACTGATCCTCCAAACCCCCAAGGACTGCTCCAAAGCTGAGGCAAACATACAAAATGATCTTTGTAGTCAGATCCGCCGCCGACTACAGACAAAACATCTGTTAATTTCATTTCAAGCAAAGCCGGCAGCCAATAAAATGCAGCCAGAATTATTCCCAAAAGTAATCCCAGAACTATGTAATGTGGCTTATATATTTTTCCGCCTTGTCTAAATTTTACATATAGAAATATTGCAAACACGAAGAGGAATGGTGTCACCATCATCGCAGTTAAATT
>DATIJS010000044.1:0-18187 GCA_035478335.1 Saccharimonadales bacterium (SeqCode)
CCAATTAGTATCTCTCATTGTGGGACTTATTGCATATTTTTTATTCTCAAAAGTAAATATGGAATTTTTAAAAGAGCTAAAGTTTCCTATTTATATCATATCGTTAATTTTACTTTTTATCGTACTAATAATCGGTCTTGAAACCAGAGGAGCAGTAAGATGGATTGATATATTTGGAATAAGGTTGCAGTTTTCTGAAATTCTAAAGCCTTTCCTTGCACTTGCCTTTGCATCACTGATTGCAAAAAGTAAAGATAACAATTTCAAATCATTTTTAATAGATATTGGATTAATAATCCCTGTTATAGTCCTGATTTTTCTTCAGCCGGATTTAGGTAATGCTCTTCTTTATCTTGCAGTTGCGGTTTCTACTTTATTAGTTGTCGGGTACCCGGTATATTGGTTCCTATTCTTAATGTTACCTGTTATTCTTGCATCACCTTTATTGTGGTTTTTGCTTCATGATTACCAGAGACAGAGAATATTTACGTTTCTTAATTCCGGAAATGACCCATTGGGAGCATCATATAATGGAATCCAGGCCATTATTGCTGTAGGATCCGGAACTTTTTTGGGAAAAGGAATATCAGAGGGAACACAATCAGTTTTGCGTTTTTTACCGGAAAGACATACTGACTTTATTTTTGCAACAATTGCTGAAGGTATCGGATTTGTGGGAGTTATGGTTGTGGTCATTGCATTTTTATTTTTGGCAATTCGTATATATACAATTTTTAAAAATAGCGAGGACTTGTTTGGTAAAACATTTCTTAGTATCAGTTTTGGATTTTTATTAATTCAAGGTTTTGTGAATATGGCCATGAATATGGGACTTTTACCAATAGTTGGAATTACACTTCCTTTTGTTTCATTTGGAGGAAGCTCACTTCTTTCAAATTTTATTTTTCTGGGCATGGTCGCCAGTCTTGGTTCAGGGCAAAAAAATAAACATGTGCTGGAAATTAGGTAAGATATTTGTTATAATTGATCAATCTTATGAAATACGCAATATTACAAACAGGAGGTAAGCAATATAAAGTGTCTGAGGGATCAGAAATCGAGGTAGATAAACTTGATATTTTGGCAGACAGTGATTATAAGTTCGATAAAGTTTTACTTTTTGCAAATGATGGAGTTATTCAAGTTGGGCAGCCACATCTTGATGGGGCTATAATTACAGCCAAAGTGCTTGAGCAAAAAAAGGGTAAAAAAATCCGAGTCGCAAAATTCAAAGCAAAAGCGCGTTATAGAAAAGTTACAGGACATAGGCAGATGCTAACTAAGCTCCAGATATTAAAAATTGCTATGTCAGAAAGCAAAGAGACAAATAAGTCTGATAAAGTTAAAAGTGTAAGTAGAAATTCAAAAATTTAAAATCATTAATTCTTGCAGCTTGACATCTGTAAAAACTGGCAGTAAAATGATTTTGTTTTCACAAAGCATTAATAATTAACTATGGCACATACAAAAGCACAAGGATCTGTTAAGGGAAATAGAGACTCTAGAGCGAAAAGACGCGGTGTTAAGCTTTACAGCGGTGAAAAAGCTCAAGCTGGTAGTATAATTGTCCGTCAAAAGGGAAGTAAATTTTTCCCGGGAGACGGGGTAGAAATGGGACGTGATTTTACTTTATTTGCTATTAAAGAAGGAAAAGTAAACGTTAAAACCTTAAAAGGTAGGAAATATATTGAGGTACTAAATGGATAATCAGAACGTATCAGATATTCATTCTCTAGAAACTAACCAACTGCAGTCCAATCCACTTCAGCCCAGAGGCGTTATAACACCTGATTCTCTTACAGATCTTGTTGAATCAATTCGTGAGCAAGGGATTTTGGAGCCAATTGTTGTTGCCAAAACTCCCGCAGGTTATCAAATAATTGCGGGTGAGAGGAGATGGAGGGCTGCTAAAGTCCTTGCCCTTCCAATGGTCCCGGTAGTTGTCAAGGAAACAACTCCGCAGGGAATGCTTGAAATGTCAATTGTTGAAAATGTCCAAAGAGAAGACCTTAATCCGATTGAAAAAGCTTTGGCTTACAAACGACTAATAGATGAGTTTAATCTTGGTACGACTGAAGTTGCCAAAAGAGTGGGTAAAAGCGTTCCTGCAGTTTCTAACACAATTCGCTTGCTCTCACTGCCGGACGCGATAAAAGATGCTTTAGTTGCAGGTGTAATTACAGAAGGCCACGTTAGGCCATTACTTTCACTTGGGGATGCACGATTAATGCTGGACGTTTTCAAAACAATTCTTCGCGAAAATTATACTGTTCGTCAAACAGAAGAGTTGGCAAGACAAGTTAAAGGCGGTATTCAGAAAAAAGAGCCTGCGTCTGGTAAGGATCAAATTTGGGTTCCTGAACAGGACCAAATGGCTAAGGAAATTGCTGAAAAAAATCTGGTTGATAAAGTTGCAATATTTCAGTCAAGTAAGCTTGCCAGAGTTACAATTGTTATAAAAGGTGATCCTGAAGTCACATCGAAAAAGCTTAAGAGTATCCATGAAGTCCTCACGCAATAATAAGCCTATCTTGATGCGGAAAAGGGATTTCTTACAATTCTCATTGCATTTAAAGGCCAATAAACAAAAAGCGAGCTTCCAATAATTTTATCTTTTGGTAAAAAACCCCATTCTCTTGAATCCGAACTGAACGGGCGATTGTCACCCATAACTATGTAATTTCCTGGAGGAATTGTAATTTTTTCTCCTTCTTTTAGAAAATTTCCACCATAAGTTAAAACGGTTGATTTTAGATATTTACTTTCGTCTACTTTTTTATCATTGATATATACATATCCTTCTTTTAAATATACAGTATCTCCGGGCAGACCCATCACACGCTTTATAAAATCTTTTTCAGGATCAGGCGGTGCGTGGAAGACTAGTACGTCACCTCTTTTTGGATCTTTAAAGCGAAGACCTATCAGATTTGTCAAAATAAATTCTTTATTTTTGAATGTCGGGAACATAGACTCACCACTTACCTGAAAAGGTCTGAATAGAAATATGTAAACAACAAGAAAGATTGATGCAGCCAGTAGAATTGTCTGCATAGCATCAAGCATGAAATTGTAGATTTTTCCCAGAAGTTCCATAAGACTTATTATCACAGTTTCTGGGAGTGCTTGTCAACGATAACTGTCTGTTATACTTTTTTATTTGAAGCAAATTTTTTTGCGCTGTCGTATCGTCCAATTAGCAACAGAAGTGTAGGAATTAGATAATAGTAAAGTGTTTTAACTATGCCAAGTTTGCGATATCGTCTTGCACTGGTTGATACTTTAATTGAATTTAGATATTTAATTTTTCCTACCTTTCTCAATCTTTCTGCCATTGCAATATCCTCAGCATAAAATGGAAAATCCATATTTATGCCACCTGCTTTAATAAGAGATGATTTTCTAACAGCAAATGATTGTCCATAGAGTACTTGCGGTTTTCCAAAAAATCCGAGGAGAAAACTGCACAATGGATTAATTGATTGGAATAATGTGCAGGCAATTTTTTCATAGAATTTTCCGTCATAAAACTTAAAACCACATGATATAGCTACAATATTTTCGCTTTTTTTCAGCCATCCTGTAGCAATTTTGGCCCACTGTGGCGGCAAGACAGTATCTGCATCGATAAATATAATAATTTGTCCATTTGCACTTTCGACTCCTTTTGCTCTTACATTCGATAAGCCAGGTTTGTTTTCATATTCTATTCTTGCTTTCTTAGTTCTTGCAATTAGTACAGTTTTATCAGTAGAATTGTTATTCACTACAATTACCTCAAAGGAATCGCTTAGTTCTTGTCTTTGGATTGAGTCTAAGCAATTACCAATAAAATTTTCTTCGTTACGTGCTGGAATTATAAAAGAAATTTGGGGTTTATTGTTCATTGCGTAAATGCTCAAGCAAATATTGATTCTAATTTATTAAGAGGGATGCTTTTGATACGATTTTCCTAACAAACATTTTGCTTTTTTCTTTTGTTCGAATCCCTTTGTGTTTGTTAATCGATTTTAATCCTCTATACAAATATTCAAGATATGTATCAGGTTTCTTCCAACGCCTTACCGAGGTTTTTACAATCATGCTGTTGTCAAATTTTATCTTGCCAAAAGGAGATAAATGTATTGCAAGGTCAAGATCTTCATGAACCTGCTTATCGTTAAGGCAGACACTATTTTTTACTTTTTTCCATGCTTTTTTTCTAATTGCGTAATTTGGTCCGTATATGCAGTCATGCTTTGTCATCTTTTTCACAAGTTTATTGTATGATTTGATAAGCTTGACCCAAGTTGGTTTTGATTGCCAATGAGAATTTTGAAATAATTCAGGTAGATCATAAAATTCTGCTGGTCCAGATACCGCAACAAGATTTTCATCACTAAAACTTTTTTTTATCATTGTGATCCAGTTCGAGGGGAGAATTGTATCCCCATCAGTACGGGCAATAATTTCATATTTTGCGTTATTGAAACCTCTGTTGCGTGTTGGAGTCAGTCCCTGTGTCTTTTCGTGCAATATTTTTACGGGATATGTTTTAGCAATTTTAACCGTATTATCAGTAGAATTATTATTCACAACTATAATTTCATCTGCCGGGTCTATCTGGCGCATAAGGCTTTCCAAACAAGCTCCGATGTATTCTCCTTCATTGTGAACAGGTATTACTATTGAAACTTTGATTGATTCATCAGGCATATATTGTATTGTACAATTTGTAAGCATAAACTACAATACATTTATGGAAACAGATATGACTGAAAATAATTATCCTAAAATCAATGTTAATGTAATCTCAGAATCAGTATTATTTTCTGAAAAACTCGGAGGAATTTATACTGCTTTTCTTAACAATGTCAAGTTATTGAAAAGTGAAAAGAGTGTAAATGTTTACGTGAATTCTTTAAAGAAAGCAGATATTACGCATATTCATAGTCTGGGACCATTTGCCTGGTATAAACTATTAACCAGCAAAAACACGGTAATTACTTCTCACTGGCTTCCTGAATCCTCACTGGGCACATACAAAGGTGCAAGATTGTTTATTGGATTGATAAAAATTTATTTGCGGTTTTTTTATAATCAGGCAGATTTGGTTATCGCACTTAATTCAAAAACAAAACAGGATTTAGTAAAACTAAAAGTTATTACCCGAATTGAAGTGCTTACAAATCCAATAGATACAAAAGTTTTCAAAATAGATAAAAAATTAAGAGAACAAGGAAGAGTAGAATACGATATAGACATGAGTATTCCTGTAATTTTAGGTGCAGGACAATTAATTCAAAGAAAGGGAATTGGAGATTTTATACAAATCGCAAAGATGTTTCCTGAATGGAAATTTGTTTGGGCAGGCGGCAGTGCAGCTATCAAGGCTTTAAATGAGGAATCAAGCGAAGAGATGAATTTTTTTAATAATCCACCGAAGAATTTATTATTAACTGGAAATGTTTCCTACGACAAAATGTCTCAGCTTTATAATTTAGCAGATATTTTTTTATTTCCTTCATATCAGGAGATTGCGCCGATGGCAATAATAGAAGCTGCTGCTTGTGGTCTGCCTTTGATCTTACGAAACTTACCGGAATATAAGCTCCTCTATAAGCAATCTTATATTTCTTGTAGGGATGTTAATGAGTTCATATCTGCTATTAAAAAATTAATTTTTGACAAAAAAATGTATGCTATTTATCAGCAAAAAAGTTCAGAGATTGCAAAAAATTTCGAATATAGTAAAATTGCGAATAAGCTGCTTATCTATTATAGATCCTTGCTCAAACCTGCGTAACAAATTTATATAATTTTATTTCCATGACTATTGTTTTTTTAACAAGGCGTTTTTATCCTTTAATCGGTGGAGTTGAAACTCATTCGCTTGAGGTCGCTAAAAGATTAAGTAAGCATGGGTATAAAATTATTATAATTACAGAAAAAATTGTTCATGATTTCAAAAATACTTATATTACTAACGCTGAGGAAATTAACGGAATTGAAATTAAAAGGATAGACGTGGGAAGTGATGATTGGCTTAAAAAATTTAGAATTTGGAAAGAATTGTGGAAGTTAAAATCATTTATTCGTCAATCAGATGTGGTTCATTGTCATGATGTCTTTTTTTGGTACTTACCATTTCGCTTTTTATATCCGTCAAAAAAAGTTTATACTACATTTCATGGATATGAAACTAAATTTCCTCCAGAAAAAAAAGCTATTTTAATACGAAAAATTAGTGAAAAGTTATCAAAAGGCAATATATGTGTTGGTGAGTATATAAAGAAATGGTATGGATCGAAGCCTGATTTTGTTGTTTATGGGGGTGTAAATAAAATTCGAGGTTTAATCCATTTGACAAGCTCAGGACAGGAAATCAAAAATATCAATTCAAAATTAAAAATTGCATTAATAGGCAGGCTTGAGAGTGATATAGGGATTGGTACATATGTAAAATCTTTGAAACTCTTAAGAATAAAAAAGTTTCAATTTGAATTTGAAGCACATGGAGATGGAAAATTAAAAGAAAAATTAAAAAAATACGGAAAAGTTTTCGGATTTGCAACAGATGCAAATAAAATTTTTGAGAAAACTGATATTATTTTTGCATCTTCGTATTTAATATTACTGGAGGCACTTATAGCAAAAAAAATAATTATTGCTACATACGAGAATAAATTAAAAGAAGACTATTTGAAGCTGTCGCCATTTTTAAAATATATTTATATCTGCGGTTCTTCAGAAGAGTGTGTAAAAGTAATTGAATCAATTAAAAATACACCTTGGAAAAGTGAAGCCATGTTAAGCGAAGGATATAATTGGGCAAGCCAGCAAACCTGGGATAAAGTAGCTGATATTTATTTAAGACTTTGGAATGCATGAAAATTTCTTTTATTGCAACTGTCTATAACGAACAGGAAACGATTTTAAATCTGCTGGATTCTTTATTGGGACAAATCAAATTACCACAGGAGGTTATCATTGTAGACGGTGGTAGTAATGACGAGACTTTCAAAATAATTAATAATCAAAAAATAAGATTTGAGAAAAAACACGTTAAGTTAAAGTGTTTTATTAAAAAAGGTAATCGATCAGTAGGAAGAAATTATGCTATTGAAAATTCATCCGGAGATATTATAGTATGTTCTGATGCCGGTTGCGTTCTTGATAAAGACTGGATAAAAAATATTACAGAACCATTTGGCAAAAACGAAGTTGATGTGGTTTCTGGTTATTATAAAGGAAATGCAAGTAGTCTTTTTCAAAAATGTTTAATTCCTTATGTTTTGGTAATGCCGAATAAACTTGATCACGATAAATTTTTACCAGCATCCCGTTCAATGGGTTTTATAAAATCAATTTGGCAAAAAGCAGGAGGTTTTCCTGAGCAATTTTCCAATAATGAAGATTTTGTTTTTGCAAACAAGCTAAAAAAAATAAATGCGAAATTTGTATTTCAAAAAAATGCTTTTGTCTACTGGCTACCGAGGAAAAATTTAATGGAAGCTTATATAATGTTTTATCGTTTTGCATTGGGTGATGCAGAAGCGATGATGTTAAGACCAAAAGTTGGATTAATTTTCGCACGTTACCTGTTCGGGATTTTAATTCTTATTTTAGCTATAATAAGTAAAGTCAATGTGTTAAAAGTATTGATTCTGATTTTGCTGGCTCTATATATACTTTGGGCGATATTTAAGAGTTATAAGTATATTTTGGATCTAAGGGCAATATTTATTTTGCCAGTTTTGCAAATAACATCTGATATAGCTGTAATAGTGGGAACAACTTTAGGATTAATAAAATTATGGGATACAAAAATGAGGCAATAAAGGGAATTTCATGGATTGGGCTATTAAGCTTTGCAACAAAGACTATTGGTTTTTTTGAAGCAATAATTTTGGCTAGAATTCTTTTGCCTTCTCAATTTGGTGCATATGGCGTTGCTCTTTTGGCGCTTGGACTTTTGGAAGTTTTAACAGAAAGTGGAGTTAACATCATTCTTGTCCAGGAAAAGGATATTGATAGCTTTATCGATTCAGCTTGGGTAGTTTCTATATTAAGGGGTGGTTTAATAATGCTAATAATTTTATTTTTTGCTTCCTATATTGCAAGCTTTTTTCACTCATCTGAATCCCTAAATCTTCTTTATCTAATAAGTTTGGTGCCTCTTTTTAGGGGATTTATAAATCCATCAGTTGTAAAGCTGCAGAAAGATCTAAAGTTTGGTAAGGATTTTTGGTACAAATTTACAATTCTTTGTATTGATACAGCTGTATCTATAACAGTTACATTTTTGACAAAAAACCCAATTGGAATTGGCATTGGATTGCTATCCGGAGTACTAGTTGAAATAATATTATCTTTTGTTTTCATTTCTCCAAAGCCACGATTCAAGATTGAAAATAAGTATATTAGGACAATCATAAACCGCGGAAAATGGATAACTGCAAGCAGCATATTTGATTATTTATTTTATAATACAGACAACATAGCTGTTGGAAGGATTTTAGGCTCTCAATCACTTGGTATTTATCAGTTGGGGTACTCGCTTGCTGCAAATCCCATAAATGAAGTTGGGAAAGTTTTCGTTCACGTAACTTCACCTATTTTGATTAAAATTTCAGATGATAAAATGAGATTAAAAAGTGCATTTTTTAAAAATATATTGAGCATAGCTATTCTTACTTTGCCCTTTGCATTTATATTTGCATTAGCGCCTCAACTATTTGTTTTGATATTGGGTGAAAAGTGGAGAGCAATTACGACTGTACTTCCTATACTTGCTGTTGTTGGATTTGTAAAATCCGTTTCCCTTGCCTCAACAGCCTTGTTTATTAGTACAAAAAATCAGAAATATACTACATTAATAACACTTGTAAATATTTTGGGTCTATCGATTTCAATTGTCCCTTTAATAATTAATTATGGAATATTTGGCGCAGGAATGTCAGCTTTGTTTGGTTCTCTTTGTGCAATTCCGTTCATTATTTATTATACGCATAAGGCTTTATTTATAAATACTTAATATGATAAGCGCTGTTGTTTTGACTAAAAATGAAGAAAAAAATATTTCAAAATGCTTGACGAGTCTTTCGTGGTGTGATGAATTAATAATAATTGATGATCATTCTACAGATAGAACTATAGATATTGCAAAAAAAACAAATGCAAAAATTTATCAAAATTTATTGAATGGTAATTTTGCACAGCAGAGAAATTTTGGACTGAATAAGGCAAGTGGAGATTGGGTATTGTTTGTCGATGCAGATGAAATAGTTTCACCAGCACTATGGTATGAAATTATGCAGTATACGAATAATTCAATTGATAATAACGCCGGGTTTTTCATAAAAAGAAAAGATGTCATGTGGGGGAAAGAATTAAATTTCGGAGAAACGGGGGATGTAAAGCTTTTAAGAATTGCAAAAAAAGAAGCAGGGACATGGACGGGAGCTGTTCATGAAGTCTGGAATGTGACGGGAAATACTGCTCTGTTAAATAATTCATTGATGCATTTTCCTCATCAAAATATTGCAGAGTTTATTAATGATGTTAATTTCTATACAGATCTCCGCGCAAAAGATCTACAGACGAATGGTACTTCTGTTTCCAGTATACAAATTATTTTATTTCCCCTGGCAAAATTTTTCAAAAATTTCATTTTCAAGCAGGGCTTTAGAGATGGAATTCCGGGATTGTTAGTAGCTTTGGTAATGTCATTTCATTCTTTTCTAGTGCGATCAAAGTTGTGGCAGCTGAATAAAAAGCAGAAAAAAAAATGAGAAAAGCACTAAACATTCTTCTTTTTTTAGCTGTTTTGACATTTCCTTTAGGGGAGATATTTAGAATTGACCTCGGTCAGAATATAGCGATAAGGCCCCAAGATGTTATTGCAGTAATCATATTCGTTTTTTATCTAATTTTAATATTAAGAAATAAGCAGGTAAATAACAAATATCTTCTCAGACCATTAATTATTTTTAGTTCGATTTGTTTTTTATCACTTGTTTTAAATAGTTCCAGTTTAACAAATATTCAATTTTTCGTTGCTTTATCGTACCTGATAAGATGGATATCTTATTCTTCGATTGCATTAGTAATTAATGGAGTAAATAAAAAAACTAAGAAGATATATTTATTTACACTTTTTATAGTTGGATTAATAATTCTCGCACTTGGATATGTTCAATATTTTTTGTATCCAAATCTTCGAAATCTTTATTATTTAGGATGGGACGAGCACAATTATCGGATGTTTTCTGTATTGCTTGATCCGAACTTTGCAGGTGCAATTTTTGTTTTATTTTTTTTGTTTCTTTCAGGCACAATAATTTTTAATCTGATTAAGAATCAAATAAAAAACGCAATAGTTTTTGGGATATTTTCTGCCTGTACTCTCCTTGCTATTTTTTTGACTTACTCAAGAAGCGCAATTCTGATGCTGATTGCAGGATCTATTACTTTTTTAGTTCTGATAGGTAAAAAAAAGTATTTATTAATTCTGAGCGGAATATTTATTGCTATAATAATTTTGTTGTCTCCGACTTTTAATAAAGAAAATACCAATTTATTTCGAACTGCATCAAGTTTTGCTAGAGTTGAAACGTACACAAATTCAGGAAAAATCATAGAGGACCATCCAATTTTTGGCATTGGTTTTAATGCCTACAGATATGCCCAAGAATCATATGGGTTTAGAAAAATTCAAACGAGGTATCCATCTCACGCTGATGCTGGAGTAGATAATAGTTTCTTATTCGTTTTAGCAACTACCGGTTTGGTGGGGTTTATTACATACTTATTCTTATGGTATACAATATTAAAAAGAGCCTTCGATCAATATCGGATAAAAAAAAGCTACATAAGTTTAGTAGTTATTTCCTCAAGCGTGGGATTATTTGTTGACTCGTTTTTTATTAACAGTTTGTTTTTCCCAACAATTATGCTTTGGATGTGGTTATTAATAGGTCTAGTGGAGGATTTTTAGGATCAGTTCACTTTTATGTGAAGTTCTTTTTCTGTTTTGTTTCCCGCATCGTCTGTTGCTGCAAACTTCAAATCATTATCACCGTCCTTCAAATTATATTGATAGTAAAAAGATCCATCGTCCTGTGATATCGCCCAAAAACTATTAACCGTTACTTTTACCCCTTTATCTGATTTGCCTGATATTTTTATCGGGCTTTCATCCTTTTTGAAGCTTTGTCCGTCATGAGGAAAGGTTATGTCAAGCGCTGGAGGTTTGTTGAGAAATGTAATAGTTATGCTTTGCGAGAAATCGCTTTGTTTGTCTTCATTCTCTTCGGTCTTCGCTTTTATTTCATTGTCGCCGGAATTTAGAGATACATTTTCAAACGTAAAACTATTGTCGGATTTAGATCTAGTTTTGTCTGCTAATTCGCCGTTTACATACAAAATAATAGTGGCGTTACTTGAGGATGCGAATCCGGAAACAGCAGTTTTATCATTTTTGGTAGCGTTGGGCAGAGGATTTAATACAGGGGGTGCAATGTAATCTACACTTTGGGTATTAATCTGCTCATCTTTTGGATTTTTAAATTTTTCAATTAGGATACTAAATCCAACAAGAAATTTCATCCCGAATACAATAACTACAATTAATAAGATTATTATCCCTATTATTGTTTTTGTGTTTTGTTCTTTTATGTGAGTTTTAAGCCTTGATCTCATAATCAAAATTGGATTTAAACCTTTCAAAGTGAGCCGATGGTGAGATTTGAACTCACGACTTACTCTTTACGAAAGAGTTACTCTACCAACTGAGTTACATCGGCGCATAATGTTATTTTAGATAATTCACTTGAACTTATCAACTTAGTTGGATCTGCGGCGGTGATGCTGAGCAATATGTTGCTGAAGAAGTGATAATCTTAGTTCTGCTTCTATTTTGATAATTTCTTCTTCACTTAGTTCTGCCTTCTTCTTAGAAAGTAATTCTTCAGCTCTTTTTTGAGCTTCAGTAGCTCTTTGAACGTCAATATCTTTTGCATGCTCTGCATAGTCAGAAAGTATTGTTACTTTACCATTACTTACTTCAAGAAAACCACCGGATACTGCAATGAGATTTTCTTTACCTTTTGCTTTTACGATTATTTCGCCAGGCGTAAGCTTGGTAACGATATTAATGTGATGCTTGAGAACGCCAATTTGTCCTTTCTCTGTTGGTACGAGGACCTCATCTATTTCTTCTGAAAGAACGTTATTTTCGGGAGTGATTATATCAAGATACATATTCGTTTAGGGTAAAGGGTTAAGCGTGAAGGGTTAAGGAATGCTGTTTCTTTAACTTAACGCTTTACGCTTTTTTTCCTTTTTCTACTGCTTCTTCAATAGTGCCGACCATATAGAAAGCCTGCTCCGGGAGATTGTCATGTTTTCCGGCTAGTATTTCTTTGAAACCTTTAACAGTTTCTTCAATTTTTACATATCTTCCAGGCTGCCCGGTAAATACTTCTGCAACGAACATTGGCTGGGTCAGGAATCTTTGAATCTTTCTTGCTCTTGCAACTATTGTCTTATCTTCATCGGATAATTCGTCAACTCCAAGAATTGCGATTATATCCTGAAGATCTTTATAACGCTGAAGCACTTTCTGTACCCCACGGGCAACCTCATAGTGATCCTGACCTGCTATGTTTGGGTCAAGCATACGTGAAGAAGAGGTGAGTGGATCAACTGCTGGATAAAGTCCCTGCTCTGCAAGAGATCTCTCAAGTGTGATTGATGCGTCCAGATGGGCAAAAATTGTTGCAGGAGCGGGGTCAGTGTAGTCATCAGCTGGAACGTAAACAGCTTGGACTGATGTAATAGATCCTTTAAGCGTGGATGTGATTCTTTCTTGAAGTGAGCCCATTTCTGAGGCCAAAGTTGGTTGGTATCCAACAGCGCTGGGCATTCTTCCAAGAAGTGCTGAAACTTCTGACCCAGCCTGAGCAAAACGGAAAACATTATCAATAAAAAGCAAAACATCTTCTTTCTTAACATCTCTAAAATATTCTGCCATTGTTAAAGCAGTTAATGAGACACGCAGTCTGTTACCAGGTGGTTCGTTCATCTGACCATAAACCATAACAGTCTTGTCCATAACTTTTGCTTCAAGCATTTCAAGCCAAAGATCTGTTCCTTCACGAGTGCGCTCTCCAACTCCCGCAAAAACAGAATGCCCCTTGTGCTCAGTTGCAATGTTGCGGATAAGCTCTTTAACAATAACTGTCTTACCAACTCCTGCTCCTCCAAATGCTGCTGTTTTCCCACCCTTTGCAAATGGTGCGATAAGGTCAATAACTTTAATACCCGTCTCAAGCATCTCAGGTTTGGTTTGTTGATCTACTAGCGCAGGCGGCGCCTTGTGGATTGGCTCGTATTTTACATCTTTTGAATCAAATTTTTGCCCGTCAATTGTTTCTCCCAAAACATTGAAAATTCTACCGAGAGTTTTTTCACCGGTTGGAACACTAATTGGATTGCCTGTTCTTAAAACTTTCATACCGCGGGAAAGTCCGTCGGTTGATCCAAAAGCCAGTGCCTTTACTTCATGGTCCCCAGTTAGGAACTGTACTTCAAGAATAAGTTTCGTCTTATCCGCGAGAGTTATCTCAAGCGATTCATAAATTGCCGGCAAACTGTTTTCAAAATAAACATTTACAACCGGTCCTGAGATCGCGATAATTATTCCCTCTTTTTGATTTATTTTTTCGTTACTCATAATTTGCAACAGCTGATGCACCTGTTATATCAAGCAGTTCACTTGTGATCTTGGCTTGTCTGGTTTTGTTGTATTCAAGCTGCAGGTCTTCTATTATATCATTTGCGCTGTCAGTTGCATTTTGCATTGACATCATGCGGGATGCTTGTTCAGACAAGAAACTCTCAATAAGCTGGTGATAAACTTTCATTTCAACAAAATGATTCAAAAGAGAATCAAGCAGCGATTTCTTATTTGGTTCAAAAAGATAAAAGTTATTTGTTTTTTCTTTATTATCCTCTCCTTTTTTTATAAGCATGTCAGGATTTATCGGTAATAAATCTGTTACTTTTGGTTTTTGAGTAAAGATATTGATATATTCTGCAGTTAAAATCTTTACTGAATCAACTTTTCCAGAAAGATAGTAATCGTTAATAATTTGAAGAAGAGGGAAAATCTTGTCAAATGTTGGAATAGTTGTTCCGAAGGGAAAGCTTGCTACGACATCGTTTCCTAGATGCACTACATGTCCCTCCAATTTCTTGCCAACAAGGACATAAGTTGA
Organism: Saccharimonadales bacterium (SeqCode); assembly: GCA_035478335.1. GTDB lineage: Bacteria > Patescibacteriota > Microgenomatia > Levybacterales > UBA12049 > DATLDE01. The sequence goes on from DATIJS010000044.1 coordinate 14,262, forward strand.
TTTCTCAGACGTTTTTTGATAACTAATAAACTCTTTTAAGATATTGGCAATTAAACTTCCGCAGAGCCCTTTGTCAGGAGACAGAACAAGAAGTAAGGTCTTGCCAGTTTTTTTAGGAGGGGATAGATAGGGGTGCGTGTAATCCTTTTTTGCTTCCTCAAGCAAGTTTTCCAGAATCTCAGCGATTTTATTTACATAAGGCTTACTTGATGCGACAGCATTCTGAGCGCGTTTCAATTTGGATGCTGCAATCATCTGCATAGCTTTTGTCGTCTTTGAAACGTTCCTTGCTGCATTTATTCTTCTTTTTAAAGCGAGTATTGTTGCCATAAATTAGGTTTTAGGTTTTAGGTTTTAGTGATTAGGTGTTAGGGAAACATTTGCTGATCCCTAAAACCTGATCCCTAATCCCTGGTTTTAAATCCTTTCTTGAAATCTTCAACCGTCTTTTTCAATATAGAAAGATTTTCGTCTGAGATTTTATCTCCGGAGTTTAATGTTTCGACCAATTTTTTGGCATGCGTTTGAGCATAATCATGAAGTTCTTTTTCAAATCTTGAAACATCCTCAACCGGCACTTCATCAAGATATCCATTGGTTACTGACCAGATGCTGAGAATTTCCAGCGATTCAGAAAGAGGGGAGTACTGAGGTTGTTTGAGAATCTCAATACTTCTTTTCCCGCGCTCCAACTGCTGCATTGTTGCTGCATCAAGCTCAGATCCAAATTGGGCAAATGCAGCAAGAGAGTTGTATTGTGCAAGTTCAAGTCTGAGTTTGCCGCTGACTGATTTAATTGCTTTGGTTTGTGCAGCTCCCCCAACACGTGATACAGAACTTCCAGGATTAATAGCTGGCCTTATACCGATATTAAATAAATCTGATTGAAGATAAATTTGTCCATCGGTTATTGAGATAACATTGGTTGGAATGTATGCGGAGATATCGTTTGCCTGGGTTTCGATAATAGGAAGTGCAGTAATTGAACCTCCGCCATTTTCTTTGTTAAGCCTTACAGCGCGCTCAAGCAATCTACTGTGAAGATAGAAAATGTCTCCTGGGTATGCTTCACGACCTGCAGGTCTCTGAAGAACAAGTGAGATCTGACGGTAAGCCCATGCGTGTTTTGTTAAGTCGTCATAGACAATCAATACATCTTCGCCTTTTTCCATAAAGTATTCTCCAATTGCTGATGCAGCATATGGAGCAAGATATTGCATAGAGGCCGGATCTGCTGCACTAGCTGAGACAACGATTGTGTAATCAAAGGCATTTTCTTTCTTAAGCTTGTCAATAACTTGTGAAATTGAGCTTTGTTTTTGTCCAATAGCAACGTAAATACAAATTACCTGTTTGTGATTTTTGGTTTTTTGCAATTGGCGTTGGTTGATGATTGAATCAATAGCAATTGCTGTTTTTCCAAGTCCTCGGTCACCGATAATAAGTTCCCGCTGTCCCAAACCAATTGGAATCATCGCATCAATAGCTTTTATTCCCGTCTTAAGTGGTGTATCAACAGGTTGTCTTGCTGTTACACCTGATGCAATTTTTTCAAGCGGCATTTTTTTACCTTTTTTTATAGTTGGTTTACCATCAAGTGGATTTCCGATCGGGTCAACAACGCGCCCAAGTAATTCTTCAGAAACAGGAATACTGAGAAGCTCCTCTGTTCTTTTTATTTTATCTCCTTCTTTCAAGTCACCCTTTGAATTAAGAAGAATAATAGATACAGCCTCCTGGGTTAGATTAAAAACAACACCGCGTGATCCGTTATCAAACTCAACCATTTCACCCATAGTTACTTTTGATAGGCCTGAGGCAATAACAACCCCGTCAGAATTTTTGACGACTTCACCAACATGTTCTGTTTTGGCATTTTGGGAAATCTTCGAAAGTCTGCTTTCAAGCTGTTTTATAATATCGTTTGAGTCAATCATAATTTTCTATATTTTCAACAATCACATCCAGACTATTTTTCAAATTCATCTCAAAAACATCATCATTATATACGACTTTGGTCCCAAGTAAAAGTGATAGATTTTTAACTGTTTTTATTTTTTTACCCGGAAATGAATCTGACATCTGCTTTTTTAAATTATTTGACATTTCGAAAGGACTTTCTATGTAAACATTTCTCAGCTTCTCAGCATTTTTAAGCGACTTTATATACTGCTTTAGATCGTTTCTTCCAAGTTTGTCTGCGATTTTACTGACAATTTTATTATTCAAATCCCCGTTTTTGTAAGAGATAAGTACCAATTGTTTTAATAATTTTTTATTCATAAATTATATCATTCCCGCGCAGGCGGGAATCTAATTAAATGGATCCCCGATCGGGTCGGGGATGACAAATATTAATTTTTTGATTTTGTCGTTAGCTTTTTAATTGCTTCTTTCATAAGAACTTCTTGTTCTTTCTGACCAAAAAAACCTTTAAGTGATTTTTCAAGGAATGCAACCGCAAGTTTACTAATATTTGTTTCAAGTCGTTTTTCGGCTATTCCTGTTTCGTATGAAATTTGGTCTCTTGCTTCTTTGAGCATCACATCAATTCTTTGCTTTGTCTGCTCTTCTGATTTTTTGAGCATATCTTCAGTTTGAAGTTTTGCCTCAGCAATTAATTTTTTTGCTTTTTCTTGAGCATCTTTTAATATTTTTTCTTCTTTTTCCAGAGTTTGCTCAAGAATCTTAGCTGCTTCTTCAGCTTGTTTTATTCCCTCGGCAATCTTATCGCGTCTTTCTTTGAGTAACTTAAGAACAGGCTTGTAAAGAAACTTTTTTAAGACAAAAAGTATTATTAAAAAGTTTACAATTTGCGCAAAAAATAAAATAGGTTCAAATCCAAAATTATTTAAAATTTCCATATACTACAAATTAATTCTAATACACGAATTCGTCTAAAGATTTATTCGTGTATATTCGCATGCGAGATTGACTTAGAAAGTTTATCTGACATGCGAATTAATACGAATTCACAAAATAATTTGCGAAATTCGCATTGATTCGTATTTACTTTGTAAAAGCTAAAATAAGTGAATAAATAGCAATAGCTTCAGCGAAAGCGAGAGACAAAAGCATTGGTGGTAAAATTTTACCAGCCGCATCAGGATTGCGTCCGATAGCTTCCATAGCTTTTCCTCCGATCCAAAGAATTGCAAGAGCCGGAAAAACACCTCCAAATGCAATGATTGCTCCGCCTGTTAATGTAAAACTCATTTTTTGATACTCACCTCCTCATGCCCGCTTGAATGATGCGGGGTTGTCAAAACGCTCATAAAAACAAGAGTCAAGATAGAGAAAACGAGGGCTTGTACAACGCTAACAATTGATTCTAGAAGTAAAAATGGAAGTGGTGCTACGAATGCAACAAGATTTGAGATAGTGTGAAGTGCAATTTCCCCGGCGAAGATGTTGCCAAACAATCTAAAAGAAAGGGAAATTATTTTGGTAAATTCAGCAACAAGTTCCAAAATACCAACATATAGATTTATTGGGTTAAACGAAAGATAGCGGCTTATATAGTCACTAAATCCTGTTACTTGAATACTCAACATATGCGTTGCGATTACTGAAATAAACGCAAGTGCAAGCGTCACATTAATATCACTTGTAGCTCCTCTTAAGAGCGGTACTAGTTCGGGTTTTGCTTCTTCTTTGCTGCTTGAAGCTTTTGAAGAATTTTTCGTATGTTCTGTTTTAACTTCTGCTTTGTGAAAAAATCCTATTGACCCAAAGCCGGGAAGAAGAGAAGTGAAATTGGCAATAAAAATAAAAAGAAAAAATGTCATGACAAAGGGGAATATCTTCTCAACCGCTTTTTTGCTTGTTGCGATAGATTCTGTCAAATTGTACATACTCTCAATGAGCGGTTCAACAATCGCCTGAATAGAACGTGGAACTTTATTAATGTTTTTTGAAACATAAAC
>DATIJS010000045.1:0-14368 GCA_035478335.1 Saccharimonadales bacterium (SeqCode)
AATAGCCCGGGACTTCCGGCTCCTCATGCAGCTCGCGTCCTACACCATGACCGATCAGACTTCTGACAACTGAATAGCCATTTTCCCGCTCTACAATATCCTGAATTGATTTAGAAATATGTCCAACCCTGTTGCCTACAATCGCTTGTTTTATCCCCTCCTCAAGCGCGTATTTACCAATCTCCAGAAATTTATCGACTCCATCCGAAACAGTTCTTGGTTCTTGGTTCTTGGTTCTTGGTTCGGAGACGCGCCGCGTTTCCGCCATATCCGTATGAAACCCTTTGTAAAAAACTCCACAATCAACTCCAACAATGTCCCCTGCTTTAAATACATAACTCCCCGGGATTCCGTGCACCACTGCATCATTTGTTGACATGCAAATCGTATGATGATATCCGTCAACTCTTTTGAAGCCAGGTTCTCCTCCTTTTTGTATTATTAATTTCTCGGCCAATTGATCAAGTTCCAATTCCGTAACCCCAGGCTTAATAGCATCCATCACGCTAAATAATACTTCGGCCAGAATATGGCCTCCATGCTTCATTAGTTCAAGTTCTTTTTTTGATTTAATATTAATCATTTATCAATTTCCTCTTTCTTAATTCCTGATATATCACATTTAATGTCTCATCCTCAGTCAATTTAGAGTTATCCAGAACAAAATATCCAAGGCTTTCCGGATCTACCGGCAGTGGGCTTGCTTTCCGTCCGCTGTCGCGCTCATCACGCTCTTTCAGATTCTTAAGCGTTTTTTTTAGATCTTCCGCGTGAAGACTGCTATATTGATACAATCTCCTTTTAGCTCTGACCTCAGGAAGCGCTGTTAAGTATATTTTAACTAAAGCCTCCGGAAAAATTGTTGTTGCTGTGTCACGTCCCTCAGATACAACTATCTTACCATCCGACTCTGCTTTTCCGGCAATCTCCCGAAGTTTTTGATCAACACTTTCTCTAACCTTTGGCCAAACACCGACTTCTGATGCACCACTTGCTGTATCAGACTCTTTTATCCGCTCTGTTACATCCTCTCCATTCAGAAAAATTTTACTGTCACTAAACTCTAAATTCAAATCAGACAGAACTGATTCAACCTCTTGCTCACTTTCCGGATTCAAACCTTTATTTATAACCAAAAGAGCAATACTTCTATACATCGCTCCCGTATACAAATAAAAACCGTTTAATTCCGCGGCAAGTTTTTGGGCGATAGTTCCTTTTCCTGAGGCAGCCGGTCCGTCGATTGCAATAATAAATCCTTTTGGCATTATTTTTTTAACTTATCAATTATATCTTTGTGGATTTGCTCAACCGACTGCTCTCCGTTTACTTCTAAGAGAATACCTTTTTCTTTATAATACTCAAGTAGGGGCTTTGTGAATTGATGAAAAATATTTATTCTCCTGGTAATTGCCTCAGGAGTGTCATCGGGACGAACTTGATCTTTATTGCTGTTTCTACCCTGAATTCGCCTCCTTGCTTCCTCATCCGAAACTTCTATATAAACAACTTTATCAATCGCTGTTGGAAATGATTCTGCTTGAGTTATGTTGCGCGGATAACCATCAAGAATAAAACCTTTTTTATATTCATTTCTACTCAAATAATCCGTAACAATCTCAAGCGTTTTGTCATCAGGAATAAGATAACCGTTTGTCATAAGCATTTTTATTTCATGTCCCAGATGTGTATCTTCCTTAGCAAGAACTCTGAAGATCTGACCTGTTGAAAGGTATGGGACCTTGAAGTAGTCTGAAAGCAGATTTCCCTGAGTCGACTTGCCTGATCCCTGTACTCCTAGTAATATTAATTTCATATATTTATCCTGGATTTGTCGAAGGATTATTTATTGAGGAACCCTTCATAGTTACGCATCACAAGATTTGCCTCAATTGCTTTAAAAGTCTCAAGAACTACACTGACCACAATCAAAATACTTGTACCCCCCAACAAGAGGGTTTGAACGCCTGTTATCGCACGTGCCACCTCAGGCAGAATCGCAACCAAACCCAAAAAGCTTGCACCCACCAATGTAATCCGGGTTAAGATAAAATTGAGGTATTTGGTGGTAGGAGTTCCGGGTCTAATTCCTGGTATAAAACCTCCATGCTTCTGTATTTCTTCAGAAATCTTTTTGGGGTTAAAAACAATTGCAGTATAGAAAAATGTGAACCCGACAACCAAAAGAAAATATAAAACATTATAAGCAATACTTGATGGAGCAAACCAGATACTTACATTTTGAGCAAAACCTGAAAGTATAGGATTTTTTGATGCTCTAAAAAAATTGGCCAGAAGAGACGGCATAAGAACAATTGAAACTGCAAAAATAATCGGAATTACACCTGCCTGATTCAAGCGAAGGGGAAGATGAGTTGACTCTCCTCCATACATTTTATTTCCACGAGCACGCTTGGCATAATAAACAGTAACCTGGCGCGTTGCCTCAGTCATCACAATAACCGCTGCAATAACTACCAGACCTAAGACCAAAAAGGTAATAATATTTCCGGTTGTCTCCGGTGTCGCTGTTGATATTGTTTGCCCCAAAAGCACCGGAAAACGCCCGACAATACCCGCAAAAATCATAAGCGAAATTCCATTCCCTACTCCACGCTCAGTAATAAGCTCCCCAAGCCAAACCAAAAACATAGTACCCGCTGTCATGGTAACGATAAATGAAATAGTTGCAACAGGAGAAAGAGTTGTGATAATCCCCTGACTCCTCAAAAGCGCATACATACCTATTCCCTGAAGACTGGCAAGCGGTATTGTCAAAAATCTTGTGTATTGATTTATTTTCTTTTGTCCCTGTTCACCTTCTTTGGAAAGTTCTTCGAGTTTGGGAAATACCATTGTCAAAAGCTGGAGTATAATTGAAGCATTGATATACGGATTAAGCCCAAGTGCCATTATTGAAAAATTAGCCAGAGTTCCTCCTGAAAAAATATCCAAAAGACCCAAAAACTGATTGCCTGCAAAAAGATTTTTAAGGGCAGCTACGTTAACGCCTGCAACGGGAACGTGCGCTAATAATCTAAATACCAAAAAAATGCCAAGAGTAAAAAGGATTTTTTTTCTAACCTCTGGTGATTTAAAACTGCTGCGAAGGGTTTTTATAAAACTATCCATGTTCTGATTAGTATTTTGTATTTAATATCTAGTATAGAGTATACCATTAGAAAATACTAAATACTAAATACAACATACCAAATACTAAGCAACGCTCCCGCCTGCTTCTTCTATCTTTGCTTTTGCGCCTTTTGATACAGGTAATTTAACTGTAAGAGCAACTTTCAATTCGCCCTGAGCCAGTATTTTTACACCGTTCTGCTCTGCCGTATCTTTTGTTACCAGTTGGTGCTTTACCAGACTAGCTATATCTATAACTGAACCCTTAGGCATAGAGTTTAAAAGCTCCACATTGATAGCAACTGGAAGTTTTTTGAAGACTTTATTCTTCCCTTTTCCCCGTAAAAACGGAAGTCTTTTGATAAGAGGAAGTGCTCCTCCTTCAAAATCCAATGGGACATCCCCACGTGCTTTTTGTCCTTTTGTTCCGCGCCCTGATGTTTTTCCGCGCCCTGAACCATGACCAAGACCAACCCGTTTTTTCTTTTTTGTTACAACTTTTTCAAGATTATTTAAATTCATATTATTTATCCTGAGCCTGTCGAATGGATTGTCCTTTTATCGCACTCTTTCTATCTTTTTGCTTCTGTCCCCGCTCACCTAGTATTCTGAGCGCTTCTAGAGTTGCGTAGATATTGCTTATCTTGTTTCTGGTACCCAAAACTTTTGATGAGATATTCTCAATTCCGGCAGCAGTCACAACGCTTCTTACAGCCCCGCCTGCAATAACACCTGATCCATGAGGTGCAGGCTTTAACATGATTCTGGCTGCTCCCAATTTAATATCTATCCTAAATGGAATTGTTCCATTAACAAGAGGCGCTTGTACTAAATGTTTTTTTGCATAACTTATACCTTTTCTGATTGCTGATGCGACATCAGGTGCTTTTCCAAGCCCTACCCCGACTTTTCCTTTTCTGTCACCAACAACTGTCAAAGCTGAAAAACCTACCTTATTTCCACCCTTTGTTTTTTTGGAAACTCTATTGATTTGCACAATTTGCTCTTCAAACTCGCTTTGTTGATTTGGCATTCCGGCCATAGATCTCTGTCTCATTAGAATTGCAAACCTCCTTCCCTTGCTCCTTCGGCTACTGCCTTGACACGTCCGTGGTAAGAAAATCTCCCTTTGTCAAAAACAACCTCTTTTATCTTTTTATCTTTTGCCATTTTTGCTATTTCAATTCCTAAAAGCTTTGCTTTCTCAATAGGTGTTGCTTTTTCTTTCGATAGACCTTTATCAGACAAGCCAATAATTGTGTCGCCTGAATTATTGATAATCTGAGCATAACAATAATTATTTGATCTAAAAACAGACAATCTCGGGCGATCTGTTACAACAGCTATCTTGCTTCTTATTCTTGTCTGTCTTTGAAATTTTTTGTCTAAATTTTTCATATCATTAATCCTTATTATTTAGTTGCTCCTGCAGCTTTTGCTGCTTTACCTGCTTTGCGTCTTACATATTCTCCCTGATATTTAATTCCTTTTCCTTTGTAGGGCTCAGGAGGCCGAACGGATCGTATCTCAGCCGCCATCTCACCAACTAAAGCCTTGTCAATTCCGGCAACTGATATAACGTTATCAGCAACTGACAATGTAATGCCGGTTTTTGGACTGAATTTCACAGGGTGAGAAAAACCAACCGATAAAACTAGATCTGCGCCCTGCATTTGTGATCTATACCCAACGCCTGCCATCTCAAGCTTTTTCTCAAATCCTGATTCAACGCCTTTTACTGCATTTGCTAGATTAGCCCGAAACATCCCAAAAAGAGATCTTACTCTCTTGTCGTTTTGTTCTTTCGCTGAAACAGTAGCAACCCCATCAGCTATCTCAAGATCAATTCCCTCAGGCTTATTTACAGATGTATTTCCTTTTGGGCCTTTCACTAAAACATTCTGGCCCTCAACTGCCAGGCTGACACCTTGGGCAATAGCAATTGGTAATTTTCCGATTTTTGACATAACTACCAAATCTTAAAAAGAAGCTCGCCACCTGCTCCTTTTTTGATTGCCTCCTTTCCTGAAAGTACACCTATATTCGTTGATATTATTGCAACTGAGGATCTGCCCTGAATTTTTCCAATCTCTACTGCGCCTACGTATTTACGAAGAGATGGTTTGGACAAAAGAATAAGATCAGTAATTGCCGGCTTTCTGCTTTGGTAACGCAGACGAATGTTTAACAGTCTTTTGCCATCAACTGTCTCCTCTTTAGCACTTTCCAAAAAGCCTTCTTTTATCAATGCTTTTGCAATCGCTTTATTCAAGTTAGCGTAAGGCACAGTTATGTCTTTTTTGCGGGCCATTGCCGCATTTTTTAGTTGAATTACAAAATCGTGATACATATTATATTTAAAAATTTAAAATGAGAGTTGAAAGATGAGTGATGAAAGATTATTTCTCATCTATCATTTCTCATTTCTCCTCTAGGTTACCAGCTGGCTTTAAGAACTCCCGGTAGTTCTCCTTTCAAAGCGCGCTCTCTAAAACAAATTCTACACAAGCCAAATCTTCGGAAATATCCTCTATAACGGCCGCAAATCGCGCATCTGTTTACAACACGACTCGAAAATTTTTGCTTTTTACTTGCCTGAACTACATTTGATAATTTAGCCATAATTATTTATTTTTAATTTAATATGAATATAAATGTTTTAAAATTTAAATTTGAAAATTTCAAATTAAAAATTCTACGCATGAATTATACCACACTTACGCACAATTTACTTGCTTTCTGCTTCTTTAGTAAACGGCATTCCCATTGCTTCCAATAGCGCAAGCGCCTCTTGATTGTTTTTGGCACTTGTTACGATCACAACTTCCATTCCCTGAAGCTTCTCAACTGATCCTGGATCTATCTCAGGAAATACAGAATATTCATAAAGACCAAGTGAGTAATTTCCTGTTTTATCAAAGCTTGTCCTCTTAACTCCTCGAAAATCTTTTATGCGGGGAAGAACAATCTTAACAACTTTATCAAAAAAGTCATACATTCGCTCCCCTCTTAAGGTAGCCACAAGCCCAATCGGATCTCCAATTCTGAGCTTAAAAGTAGCAATAGCTTTTTTTGCCTTTGTTACCTTTGCCTTTTGTCCTGTAATCTGGGACATAATTATGCTCATTCTCTCAATATTTTTCTTGTCCGCAACAGCATCTTTAACTCCCATATTAACTACAATCTTTGAGATTTTTGGGACACTCATCGGATTTTTGAGACCAAGATTTTTTTGTAATTGAGGAATAATTTCCTCTTTATATTTTTTTTGTAAATCTGTCATATGTCTTTTTTACATTTTTTACATATTCTAATCTTACTGTCTTTAAGCATCTTATAGCCGATTCTTGTCTGTTTTTTGCACTTTGGGCAAATCAATGCAACATTGCCTACAGGCAGAGGTTTGGTAATAGTAATAATTTCTGACTTTTGCCCCTGCGCTTTTGCCTTAATATGTCTCTTGTACTGATTTACTCCCTCAACAAGAACTTTACTGCTTCCATTAATAACCTTCTCTACCTTACCGGTTTTACCGCTATCTTTTCCTTTGGTTATTTTGACTGTATCTCCTTTTATTAATTTCATAATTTAGTTTTTAGTGCTTAGGTTTTAGGGGTCAGTTACTAATCACTGACACCTAACAACTAATCCCTAGCTATAGAACTTCTGTTGCCATACTGGCAATTTTTGCAAATCCTGCCTCCTTAACTTCTCTTGCAATAGGCCCGAAAATCCTTGTTCCGCGAACATTCTTGTCTTTTGGATTATCAATAACAACTGCCGCATTATCTGAAAAACGGATATATGAGCCGTCTGAACGCCTGAATTCTTTTCTAGTTCTGACAACTACTGCTTTAACCATCTCGCTGTCTTTTACCTGACCGTTTGGCGCAGCTTCTTTCACAACACAATGTATGACGTCCCCGATCCGTGCAAATTTTCGCCTTGATCCACCATACATATGGATAACGATCAGCTGTTTTGCGCCTGAATTATCTGCCGCTACTAAAATTGTTTTCTGTTGAATCATATTTCTGAAATGAGAGGTGTGAGGTGAGTGGTGAGAAATTATTTCTCACTTCTCATTTCTCACTTCTCCCCTCCTTTCCCTCCTTCTTTTAATACTTCAATTACTTTAAAATACTTCTCTTTTGAAACAGGCTTTGTTTCCTCAATAACTACCTGATTTCCAACGACAATGCTCTGTCCATTTATGGCAACTTTGAATTTTTTACTTCTTCTCATCAGCTTGCCATAGAGTTTATGCGGAGTTCTCCGAACAACCTCAACGAGCACTGTGTCCTGCATTTTTACTGAAACTATTTTTCCAATTAGTGTTTTACTCATTTTTACCTCCTTTGCCCACTTTAGCGGAAGCGGGTTTATCCTTTTTACCGTCCACTTTAGCAGCTTTTTCATTCTTTACCTTCTTCTCAACTGACTTAACTTTTACCGAAACATTTTTCTTATCATCCGTACCGGCTTCAGCTGAGAGCTTTACCTCTGCTAATTTCTCATTAATTATTGTGCTTATCACAGCAATTTCTAACCTTTTATTTGCAAGCGCACTTGTATTTTTAAGTTTGCCCATCTCACGATCAAGCTGCATTGATCTTTGCTCATTACGAGCATCTTTAAGCTGCTTTGTAAGCTCAGCTACTGTTCTTGTATGTAATTCTTTTTTGAATTGTGTTTTCATATTATTAGTGATCCAATTTAGAAACAAATCTTGTTTTAACCGGTAACTTGTGCGCTGCCAAACGTAGTGCCTCTTTTGCCGCTTCTTGTGTTACTCCGGCTATTTCAAATAGCATCCTCCCGGGTCTAACAGGTGCAACATATTCATGTGTATCACCTTTTCCTCCACCCATTCTAACCTCAGCCGGCTTTTTGCTGATTGGTTTGTCAGGAAAGATCCTGATCCAAACTCTTCCGCCTCTTTGAGTATAGTGAGTAATTGCCCGTCTGGCTGATTCTATTTGGCGCGCTGATATCCAAGCCATTTCTATTGTTTGCAAACCAAAATCTCCGAAAGAAAGCTTGACGCCCCGATTTGCATCCCCTTTCATGCTTCCCCGTTGCTGTTTTCTATATTTTTGTCTTCTTGGTAATAACATATTTATTTTTCCTCCGGTTTATTTATCCAAACTTTAATTCCTATATATCCTTTTTTTGTAAGAGAAGGATAGCTAACATAGCTAATATTTTCTCTGATTGTTGACAGGGGAACTGTACCTATATGAATTTTTTCCCGTCTTGCAATCTCAGAACCTGCAATTCTCCCGGTTAGAAGAATCTTTACACCTTTTGCACCACTCCCCATGACACGCTCTGCAGTTGAACCCAGAATTCTCTTAAATGGCAATCTTCTGATCAGCTGATCTGAGATACTTGCCGCTACAAGATATGCGTCCAGATTAGGATCTTTTACCGGTTCAACTCTTATGTCAAGCTTGGGCATAACAGTTCCGGCTTTTTGAGCGAAAAACTTAACAATGCTTTTTTTGAGATCCTCAAGACCTGACCCCCCACGGCCTATCACAATTCCCGGACGTGATACAAAAATAATAATCTTCAGACTATTAATTGATCTCTCAATCTCAACCTTGGCAATCCCTGCTGCTCGCAATTTACTCATCAGCATATTGCGCAGAGTATAGTCCTGAAAAAGAGTTTCTTTATACTTCTTCTCATCAAACCAACGACTACTCCAGCCTACAACGCCTCCCAATCTTATTACATGTGGATTAACTTTTTGTCCCATTATTTTTTACCTCCTTTATCTACTTTTGTACTAGATTTTGTTTTTACAAATTTGGTTTCTTCCCCTGTTTCTTTTTCTACTTTTGCAACTGCTGTCTTTTTTACAGCCTTCTCTTTCAAAACAATTGAGATATGACTACTCTTTTTCTTGTAAGGATGCACGCGTCCACGGGATGAGGGATGAAATCTTTTTAGAGCCTGCCCCTCATTCACTGTAATGCTTTCTATGACAAGGTCATCACGATCAATGTTGTTATTGACTATCGCATTGGCAACAGCACTTTGAAGCGTTTTTGAAAGAGGAGCGGCCGCTCTATTCTGAGTTGCTTCAAGAACCATAAATGCCTCTTCAATTGAAAGCTGTCTTATCGCATCCGCAACAAGGCGAACTTTTCTTGGACTCATTCTTACTGATTTTGCTATTGCTCTTACTTGCATAATTTAGGTTTTAGGTTTTAGGTTTTAGGTTTTAGTACTAATCACTAACACCTAACCACTAATCCCTAGGTTTTACTTACCTCACGGGCTACAACTTTTCCATGACCTCGGAACATCCTTGTTGGCGAAAATTCACCAAGACGGGATCCTACCATATTTTCATTAACCAGCACTTTCATAAAATGCTTTCCATTGTGCACCATAAATGTGTGCCCCACAAATTCAGGGGGAATCTGACAGGCTCTTGCCCAGGTCTTAATTCCGTCACGGTTACCGCTTGCTTTCTGCAGCATAACCTTTTTCATCAATTTATCGTCTATGTATGGTCCTTTTTTTGTACTTCTTCCCATATTATTTCATTCCTCTCTTTGTCTTTCTTCTCTTTAAAATATATTTATCCGAATATTTTTTCTTTTTTCTGGTGTTCCCAACAGCTGATCTTCCGGCGTAAGTTTTTGGACCGGGCATACCGATTCCGGATCTTCCTTCTCCTCCTCCATGCGGATGGGATCTTGGGTTTTGTGCTACTCCCCGGACAGTTGGTCTTCTGCCTCTATTTCTATTCCTGCCTGCTTTACCTGTCTTTTCATTTTTCCATTCGGTATTTCCCAATTGCCCAACTGTTGCATATGCAAGAGCAACTACTTTACGCATCTCTCCTGATGGCATTTTTAGATGAACAAATTCTCCCTCTCTTGCTGTGACTATTGCACCTGTACCGGCACTCCTTGCGATTTGTCCACCTTTTCCCGGTGTAAGCTCAATATTGTGTACAATTGTACCCGGCTGAATATTTGCGAGTCTAAGCGAGTTGCCAAGAGTAGCATCAACTTCGTTGCCAGATTTTACCACATCTCCAACTTTTAAACCAACTGGCGATAAAATGTATCTTTTTTCCCCATCCGTATATTGAATAAGCGCGAGATCACAGGTTCTATTTGGATCATATTCAATTCCAACTACCTTACCTATTATGTCAAACTTGTTTCTTTTGAAATCTACCTTTCTGATAAATCTCTTATGCTGCCCTCCTTGATGTCTGACAGATACTTGTCCTGACGCATCACGTCCTGAGTGTTGTTTTTTGATTGTTTTTAATTTTTTCATAGTTATTTCTTTTTCTTTTTAGTTTCTTTTTCTTCCCCTGATTCAAAAATTGAAAGCTTTTCGCCTTTTCTTAACATTATTGTTGCTTTTTTCGTTGCTTCTTCCCTTACCTCAACTCGTCTAGCGCCTATTCTTTTTCTTTTTCCCTTGATCTTGCTTGTTGAAACAGATACGACATTTACTCCGTAAGCTTCTTTAAAAGCTGCTTTTATATCTGTTTTCGTAGCATACGCTGCTACCATAAAAGTAAATTTCGCAGGGCCGTTGCTCTGCATAGATTTTTCTGTTACAACCGGTTTTATGATAATTGTATTATTCATTTTTTGCTCCCTTTTTCAAAAAATATGTTTCCATTTCAGCTATTGCTTCTTTTGAAAAAAGCAAATATTTATGAGCTAAAACATCAAGCGCATTTAATCTCAAAATAGATGCGTTGGTTATCGCTTTCAGATTACTTGATGCACGTTTTGCGCTGTCAAAACTATCAGGGGCAATCAAAAGCATCTTTCTGTTTGCGCTGTCAAACTCCAATTTGGTCAAGACTGATGCAAATTGCTTTGTCTTTGGCTCAATTTTTTCAAGACCTGACAATATTTTAATCTCCCCATCCTGCAGCTTCCCAGAAAGTGCTGAAAATAGTGCCTTTCTCCTCATTTTTTTAGGTAATTCGAGACTAAAATCCCGCGGCTTTGGTCCGTGAACTATTCCACCTTTGACAAAAATCGGCGCCCTGACTGATCCATGTCTGGCATTTCCGGTTCCTTTTTGTCTGTAAATTTTTCTGGTTGATCCCTCAACCTCTCCTCTTGTTTTGGTACTGGCATTGCCTTGCCTCTTGTTTGCCTGATAAACTCTGACTGCTTGTGCAATAAGTTTTTTGTTGATTTCTTCTCCAAAAATTTCTTTTGGAAGAGATATTTTTCCAGCTACTTTCCCGTCCAAACCATAAACATCAACCGTTAAGCTCACATTAGTTGTTTTAACAACTTTTGAAGCTGTTTTTAAAGCTTCTGCCGGTTTTGAAACCTTTACCGCTGCTTCCTTTTTAACAGCAACTTTTTCACTTTTTACTTGCACTTTTGACTTTTGCTTGTCCGCCTTAGCTTTAGCGACGGCGGAATTTTTGATTTTTGATTTTTGTTCAGGCATTTTCCTCCTTTGGCTCGCCAGAGCTTTCAGCGACGGCGGCCTTCTTTGAATCATCAACCTTAATTTCTTCAGAATTCTGCTTTGCTGAATCTTCAGCTGGGGCAGCAATTGTTTCCTCTGCTGTCACTACAGTTTCTGCAGCTGTTTTAACAGTTTCCTCAGCTGTTTCAACCGTTTCAGCCGCAGTCTTAACTTCAACCTGCTCTTCAACCCTTACTTCTTCTTTATCTGTTGCTGCATCTGCTACCTTATCTTCAGCTTGTTCTGCTGAAACATCTTCAATTACTCCTGTTGTTGTCACGTCTGAGGTGGCCGTATCTAAAACTTCTGCTTCAACCGCGTTTGACGCGGCTTCTTTATCGCTAAGTAAGGGAACGAATTTTTTGTTTTCTCCTATTTTTGTTATATAAACAAAAGAATTTCTGTTCCCGGGAATTAACCCTGAAACATACAGCTTATTATTCTCTGAATCCACATCAACAACAGTCAGATTTTTGATCGTCACTGTATCCTGACCCATTCTTCCGGCCATTCTTTTACCTCTATATACTCTTCCCGGAGTTGTTGACTGACCAATTGATCCCGGTGCTCTATGTCTGTCTGATTGTCCGTGAGTCTTTGGCCCTCCTCTGAAGTTGTAACGCTTTACAACTCCTGCAAAACCCTTACCTTTTGATGTACCGGTTACCTCAACTATATCTCCTGGCTTAAAAACTCCATCAACTTTTATAACTTCTCCTGTCTTTGGCAAGTCTGCCTCAGAAACATCTCTGACTTCTTTTATCTTTAAAGACGCATTTTTAAGACCTGCTTTTTTTGCATGACCCAAAACAGCTCTGATTGGCTTTTTCTTACTACCTGAGCCCAGCTGGACAGCAGAATATTTATCTGTCTCAACAGTTTTGACTTGCAAAACCACGTTTTCTCCCACTGAAATT
The DNA here is from genome assembly GCA_035478335.1 of Saccharimonadales bacterium (SeqCode). Taxonomy (GTDB): domain Bacteria; phylum Patescibacteriota; class Microgenomatia; order Levybacterales; family UBA12049; genus DATLDE01. Next base: position 12,528 of record DATIJS010000045.1, read on the forward strand.
TCTGTAACCGGAATACGAGTTCCGTTTTCTAAAAAGCTTTGCGCCTGACTTACTTTTTGTCCTATTAATGTGTTCATCATATTTTTATTTTGTCTATTGCTTTAAGTCCAAAAAAAATAGCCCTTAAGGCTATTTCATAATTCACAACTATTTGTGATCTGATCCCCTCTAAACGGGGTAGCTAAACTTAAGCATTTTTAATCGATCCAACATTTTAATATTTAATTGTTGTTTGGGCATCTATTATTAAAAGTCAAAACTACATTTTCAACTCTACATCTACTCCTGCAGGTAGAGCCAAATTTGTCAAACTGTCAATTGTCTTGTCTGTAGGGGACATTATGTCGATCAATCTCTTGTGAACTCTTATCTCAAAGTGATCTCTAGCATTCTTATCAACAAAAGGTGATTTATTTACGGCATAAAGTGATCTGTCAGTCGGAAGAGGAACAGGGCCTATTACTTTGGCTCCTGTTCTGATAACTGAATCAAGAATCTGCTGACAGCACGTATCCAAAACGCGCGCGTCATAACTTTTTAACCTTACTCTAATTCTACCTTTTGGCATATATATCTCCTAACAAACTTTTAAAGAACAAACTCCGATTAAATCGGAGAAAAAACCCGGTTTCCCGGGTCATTATTAAATTTTTACTTAATAATCTTTGTAATAACTCCTGCTCCGACTGTCTTTCCACCTTCTCTTATTGCGTATCTAAGTCCTTCTTCTAGAGCTACAGGCACGATAAGCTTAACTGTCATCTTGGTGTTGTCCCCAGGCATCACCATTTCAACGCCTGTTGGAAGAGTTGCTGTTCCGGTAACATCAGTTGTTCTGATGTAAAATTGTGGGCGGTATCCTGTAAAGAATGGTGTGTGGCGTCCTCCTTCTTCTTTTGTAAGGATATATGCTTCAGCTTCAAATTCTGTGTGAGGAGTAATACTTCCTGGCTTGGCTATAACTTGTCCGCGCTCCACGTCAGATTTTTCGAGACCTCTGAGAAGTAATCCGACATTGTCTCCGGCTTGCCCGTCTTCAAGCTGTTTTTTGAACATTTCAACACCGGTTACAACTGATTCTTTATTTTTATCAAGTCCGACAACTGATACAGCTTCGTTGATTTTAACAACTCCTCTTTCAATTCTTCCTGTTACAACAGTTCCACGACCTTTAATTGAGAAAACATCCTCAACAGGCATCAAAAAGGGCTTATCAAGTGCACGCTCTGGAGTTGGGATGTATTCATCAACTGTTTTCATGAGTTCCGTTATTGCAGCTTCAGCAGCAGCATCGCCTTCAAGTGCTTTAAGAGCACTGCCGCGAATGATAGGAGTTGTGTCACCTGGGTATTCGTATTTGCTAAGGAGTTCACGGACTTCCATCTCAACTAGATCAAGCAGTTCCGGGTCATCAACCATATCGCATTTGTTAAGAAAAACAAGAATTGATGGAACTCCAACCTGCTTTGCAAGAAGGATGTGCTCACGGGTTTGTGGCATTGGACCGTCCGGTGCTGATACAACCAGGATTGCTCCATCCATTTGGGCTGCACCTGTGATCATGTTTTTGACATAATCAGCGTGTCCAGGAGCATCAATGTGTGCGTAATGACGCTTTTCTGTTTCGTATTCTAAGTGGGAAATATTAATTGTGACTCCGCGGGCTTTTTCTTCTGGGGCGTTATCGATATCTTCATACTTCATTGCCTTTGCTCCGCCTGTTTTTGATAGAACAGTTGCAATTGCAGCTGAAAGAGTGGTCTTGCCGTGATCGACGTGACCGATTGTTCCGATATTGACGTGTGGTTTATTTCTGTTAAATTTTGTGTCTGCCATATTTT
>DATIJS010000046.1:0-6587 GCA_035478335.1 Saccharimonadales bacterium (SeqCode)
CTCTCTCCTTACTACATTACCCCTGAGTTTAAAAGCTCTTTAACATATGAGCAAAGTCTTGTGACAGGAACGATCCCTGTTTTTTATACCCAATCATTTTTTGGAACAGTTCCGGTCCTTTTTCAATTCCAACATATCCTACCGTTTCTGATCAATCCAATTTTGACCATCATTTTTATCCCCGCGTTTTTCTATTTACTTTACCGGGGAATAACAGAAAAAAATCAGACATTCTTAATTCTTATCTCTTTCTTCTTAATTCTCTTCCTCCCGCAAGCGTTTTTATTTGCCAAATGGACCCGCTACATGGTGCCTATTTTACCTTTTGCTTATCTGATCATATCTATTACATTGTACGATGTCATTGCGAGGAGCAAAGTGACGAAGCAAGCTTTAGACCTGCCTGCCGGCAGGCAGGGATTGCCGCGCTCCTTTCAGTCGCTCGCAATGACAATCTTTGTTTTAGTTAATATTGTATTCGGCATTTCCTACTTTATTACCGCCTTTGTCAAACCCGATACTAGATTCGCTGCTAGTGAATTTGCAAAAAACAATTTCCCGCAGAATGCAAGGATATTGAGTGAGCCTTATGATTTGGGACTGACACCTTTTAATTCAGTTTCACCAAACATAACTATTTTCAATTTTTACGAACTTGATAATAATTCCCCTGAATTTACTGACCAAAAACTGACAGCTTCCCTCCAAAAAAGTGACTACATTATCCTTCCGAGTCAAAGGCTTCTCAGATCTCGTTTATTAAGCTCCAAACAGTTCCCAAAAGGACACGGGTTTTATTCTTTGCTGATAAACGAAGCTGCCGGATATCAAAAAATATATGAGACTCCATGCGATGTCTTCTGTAAAATTACCTATCTGAATGATCCTGTTTTCGGATTTGAAGAAACAGCTTCTGTTTTTGACCGTCCGACAGTACTTATCTTCAAAAGAATTCACTAACTTCTGCTAATATATTTATAATGAACCCGCGGGTTTTATATTACATAAAATCAATTATCGTAATCTCGCTTCTTGCCTGGTACGCAACTTTTCTCTCACATAAAATAAACCTCACAACTGCAGACTTGGGACGGCATATTCAAAACGGCAACATTATAATCAATGGTTCAAGAGAGGAAAAAACCGCTCTTTTACACAGCAATTTTTACTCCTATACTCTTCCTGCTCAAGCTTTTATAAACCACCACTGGGGTTCAGGAGTAGTTTTTTATTTTATTAATCAATTTTTTGGCTTTACCGGCTTATCATTTTTTTATATCTTGCTGGGAATAGCAACTCTAGTGCTGTTTTGGGATATTGCCAGAAAAGAAAGCAACTTTTTTATTGCGTCCGGCTTTGCTTTTGCCCTAATTCCACTTTTAACATCCCGTGCCGAGGTGCGTCCTGAAATGTTTACTTATTTTCTAACTGCTGTTTTCTTCTGGATTTTGTGGGAAATAAGAGCTGCGCAAATCTCTGATAAATATTTATATTCCTTGCCTATTCTAATGCTCCTGTGGGTAAACTTACATATCGGATTTATCTTTGGATTTCTAGTGCTTGGAGCATTTGGCCTGGAGCAGCTGACTAAACTCGTCAAAAAACAACCAAACCATTTTCTGCAGCTTTTCTATATCTCCCTCAGCTGCGCCCTCGCAGGGCTCATCAACCCAAATTTTATTAACGGTCTGCTTGCTCCGCTAAATATATTTAAAAACTATGGCTACCTAATTGTTGAGAATCAATCAATATCCTTTTTGGAGAACCTCAACTTTACCGCCAATCAACATTTCCTGCTTTTTAAAGCCACAGTCTTTCTAATTCTTGCGAGTTTTATAATTATTGCAGTAAAAAATTGGCGAAAAATCGATTTAGCGCAATTGATTTTGGTATCAACAACCGGACTCATTGCTTACTTTGGAATCCGTAATTTCCCAAGCTTTGCTTTTTTTACCCTGCCTGCTCTCTCAAAAAATATCTACGATTTACGCTTCAAAAATACCCAGCATTCATACAACTATTACATGTGGACGACGGGAGTAATTATCCTGGCAATTCTTTTATTGCAGCAATTTCAAACATTTCAGGAAAACAAATCAATACTTGGGTTTGGACTATTGCCTGGCGTTAACGCTTCCGCTGAGTTTTATAAAACAAATAAGATTTCAGGGCCATTATTTAATAATTATGATATTGGCGGTTATCTTATCTATCACCTTTATCCGCAAAAGCTTTTTGTTGACAATCGACCTGAGGCATACACCGCTGACTTTTTCGAGAATAGATACAAATCGCCTCAGGAAAATCCCAAAAAATGGGCAGAGCTTGAGAAAAAATACCACTTCAATTCTATATTTTTTGCCTATCACGACTACACACCCTGGGCCCAGACTTTCTTAGTTAAAAAAATTAAAGACCCTGATTGGGCCCCCGTATTTGTTGATCAATACGCAATTATCTTCTTAAAAAGAAATAAGCAAAACAAAAACTTGATCAGCAAATACGAAATTCCAAAGAGCAAATTTAGTACAATAAATCAGTGAGAATAAAACTTTGCTTATTTGCCATTTTAATTCTTGGAGCTTGTCTCCGCTTCTACAATCTCAACTGGGATAGCGGACACATGCTTCATCCTGATGAGCGGGCAATTGTCGCGTCGGTTGATAAATTAAAGCTTCCTACTACTGTTTCTGAATTTATGTCTCCCCAAAGCACTTGGAATCCTCATTTCTTCGCTTACGGATCTTTCCCTATGTACCTCTTGACGGTCACCAGAGAAGCCCTGAGCAATTTTAATCCTGCTTTTAGTCAATATGACTATCTGACCCTGATAGGACGCGTTTTGTCAGCTCTCGCAGATTTATTTTCCGTTCTTTTAATTTACAAAATCGCCAGTAAGCTTTTTAACCGGCAAACCGGTCTGATAAGCGCATTTTTTTACGCGGTAAGCGTTTTACCGATCCAGCTCTCACACTTCTTCGCAGTAGACACACTTCTAACCAGCTTTGTACTGGCAACGCTTTATAACTTGCTAAGGTTTTACGAAAAACCCAATACAAAAACAGCACTTACTGTAGGATTCTTTTTCGGCTTAGCTCTTGCTACAAAAATAAGTGCAATTGTTCTGATCTCCTCACTTGGGCTTACTCTTACTGCTGATTTTATCTTGATTTTTTTAAAAAAACCGCATAAACCCGCACATTGGCTTCCCCACTTGCCTTCTTTTTTAAAGCATTTAATTAAATACGCATCTGTTATTATCCTCGCAACTGCTCTTACATTTATCATCTTTGAGCCTTACGCCTTAATAGACTCTTCTAATTTCTGGCTTCAAACCATTCAGCAATCAGCCCTTACAAGTAATCCCTTTTACTTTCCCTACACTCTGCAATTTGTCGGCAAAATTCCATATATTTATGAATTTAAAAATATTTTTTTCTGGGGGCTTGGCCCTATTATTGCAACTCTTTCATTCTCAGGATTTATTTATTTTGGCTATTTAACTTTTAACAAAGAAAAATCTTCTCAATTTGCAAAAGAATTAATTATTTTGGTTTTTTTCCTGATATATATCTTTATTGTCGGCAGGTTTGCAGTTGGCTTTATGCGCTACATGCTCCCTGTTTATCCTTTATTCTGCCTCTTTGGTGCTGTTTTAATGCACAAACTTATCCTAGTGCTGAATCGCCACGTCAAATCCAAATCTATACTTTATACTTTATACTTTATACTTTATACTTCGTTTCTAATCTGGCCCTTAAGCTTTATTCAAATCTATTCCAGACCAAACACCAGAGTTACTGCTTCCAACTGGATATTTGCAAATATTCCATATAGCAAAACCCTGGCTGTTGAACATTGGGATGATCAGCTCCCAATTGGACAAGCAGCAGGATACAATACGCAAACTCTCAAACTCTACGACCCGGACACAGCAGAGAAATGGTCTGAGATAAATGCTCAGCTCAAACAAACCGACTACATAATTATCGCCTCCAACAGGCTTTACACACCCCTTCAAAAACTGACTGATTGCCAAAAACTGCCTTCATACAGATGCTATCCGATAACTGCCACCTATTATAAAAATTTATTTTGGGGAAAACTAAACTTCCAACAAGTTGCCGAATTTACAAGCTTCCCAACGATTCCAATTCTTAATATTCCAATCAACGACCAGCCGGCTGATGAAAATTTCACTGTTTTTGACCATCCCAAAATCATGATTTTTCAAAAAAAATAACTTTATGAAAAATTTTATAAAAACCCGTCACGAATATTTATTCCTTTTAATTAGCTGTCTCTTGGCATTTTGCTACTTTGCTTGGGGGATTAACTCCTGGAGATTTGCTTACATTGGAGATGACTGGCAATTCTATGCATTTGCCAAAACCATAGTTCAAAACAATTTTCATGTTAATCCCTTCCAGTTGCAAGGCGTTCATGGGCAAAACTCTGTACTTGGAAGTGTCTACCAGGCGGTCTTCCTATGGCTATTTGGTTTTACAAATATTGCCTGGCGGCTCTCAAATGTTGTTTTGATTATCCCCTCAAGCATCTTTTTTTTTCTTTTTGTAAAAAGAGAGTTTGATAAAAATTTGGCAATTATCAGCACTATTCTTCTGCAAAGCTCAGCATATCTGGCAAATTACTTCAAAATCGGTTATATAAATCCCCAATCCCTAACACTTTTTATACTATGTCTATATTTGGCCTCCCTTTGCGGATATAAACCAAATAAGAAAAATTTTCTGCAGTTGGGAATTGCATTAGGCGTTTCTTTTTATATTTATTTGGGGCCAATATTCCCGTTTATGATCTGGCCGTTTCTAATTCCCGCTCTTAAATCCTCAAAAAAAACTTTATTCTTCAATAGTCTTTTTCTGGGGCTTGGCTATATCGCTCTAATCACGCCTGCATTTTTAAACATTAGTCAACTAAACGGCCCTGCGAGTAAAACAATTTTTGCCCGTGAGTTTCACGATAATTTTCAAATATTGGTTAATATTTTTCACAATTTTTTATTGTTTTATAGAAATTATGATTATTTCTACAATCACTACGTTGAAGGGCCATATCTCGATATTGTCTCTCAAATTTTTGCATTTACAGGCACTTTGCTCTGCATTAAGTACACATTTAAAAAATCTTCTTATGGATTTTTAGCTGCTTCATATATCAGCACTTGTTTTATAATCGGCCTGACCTCGCCCTATTCTTACACGCCTACTACAAGAGGGATCTTCTTTCTTCCTTTTGGTTTTATTTTTACAGGAATTGGATTATCATATTTGCAAAAAAAACAAAAGCTGGCGCCTTTAGTAATTCTTATTCTGCCAATTATTGTGCTCTTAAATGTCTACCAAAGCCAGATTGGGATTTTCCAAAAAACCGGCAGTACTGCAACCACGTTAATTATCAAAATGCTTCAGGAGGCCAAGCAATCAAAGGCTGTTGGCATGCATATTCTGCTTCTTCAGGACGGACATAGCTACAATGGCGACATTTTGCCTCTTCTTCAGCAGGGGTATGGCCTGGAATCTGTGGGATTTGCAAAAATTTACACCTCACAGCTTAATTGCCAAATACTCTCCACAACCCGGGAGATAGCGATCTTTTCCGAAGACTATTTTGCACAGCAAACCCTTACTTCCAGTCCGTGTTTTGATAAAAATGTCACAAAGATAAGACTGCTTAAACCCAATATTTATTTCTAAATAAAAATGCTACAATAAACACATGAAAAAGGTTCTCATAACAGGCGGAACGGGATTTTTGGGCGTCCATCTGGCAAGACTATTTCTTAAAAAGAACTATCAGGTAACTCTTTTTGATCTTTCGGAATTGGACGCAAAAGACTTAATCGGGAAGGTAAATGTCATAATTGGAGATGTCCGAAATGCAAAAACTCTTGATCGGGCACTCAAAAATCAGGATTATGTGGTTCACGCAGCAGCCGCTCTTCCAATTCAGCTTGATAAAGAAGTGATTTTCGGTGTAAACATTGATGGCACAAAAAATGTACTGAGCGCTGCTTTGAAAAACAAAATCAAGCGCCTTGTTTTTATCTCCAGTACGGCGGTATACGGTGTGCCAAAACATCTTCCGGAAACAGAAACTGCGCCTCTTGATCCGATCGGGCATTATGGAATTTCAAAAATTGAAGGCGAAAAACTATGTATGGAATATCAAAAAAGGGGACTCCAGGTAAATATAATCCGGCCAAAAACATTTTTGGGAATAGAAAGACTGGGCGTGTTTGAGCTTTGGTTTGAAGCTATGTATCAAAATAAAAGAGTATTTATTTTGGGAAATGGCAATAACAAATATCAATTACTCGCAGTTACTGACATTGCTGATGCTATCGAAAAAGCGCTGACATGCAAAGCTAATGGGGAAATATTCAATATCGGGGCTGAGAAATACGGGACCTGGAGATCAGATCTGGGGTTTGTAATTAAAAAAACTGGATCAAAATCCAAAATCACATCAATCCCGACCTTACCGGCTCAATTAATCCTCGGAGTTCTGGAAAAACTAAGACTTTCACCTATTGCTGCTTGGCACTATAAAACCATGCCTGTTGA
>DATIJS010000047.1:0-7342 GCA_035478335.1 Saccharimonadales bacterium (SeqCode)
ATCAAATTTATAAGAAAGAACGTATTGCAAACCCAAATAATCCTGTGCTATTTTTGAAACAGCATAAGGATTACTAGGGCGTAGTGGCGTATTCTCATCAATAGGAAGATCAGATTTTGGTACCATGCCGTAAACTTCAGCAGATGAGACAACCAAAAATCGCGTAGAGATAAGCTCAATTTCTCTCATTGCATTTAACAAATTCATTTCTATACTTATGTTGGATAGCACTACTTGTGTGGATTTGGTAAAACTCTCCCCAGGAGAAGTCAAAGCAGCTAAATGATAAATCTGATCAGGTTTTATTTTTTGAATGAGAGACAAGACTTGATTAAAATCAGTCAGATCAATTTTTTCTATTTGAATTTTGTCATTTTTCAAAGAGTCCGTTAAAGAAGTCCCAAAAATCTCGAATTCTTTTTTTGCGGCTAAATAGTCTGTCAGGTGACCACCAACAAAACCGGTTGCGCCTGTTATGAGTACTTTTTTCATCTTCCAACACCTATATAATTAATTCCCAGGCTTCGCATTTTTTCAGGATCGTAGATATTTCGTCCATCAATTATAATTTCTACACCCATCTGTTTTACTTTTTCCAAATCCAATTCTTTAAATTCATTCCATTCAGTCAAAACAACCAGTGTTGATTTTCCATCCAAGGCTGAGTATGAATCACCAAAAAAATTAATCTTATCCCCAAATAAGCCTTTTATTTTCACCATGGCCTCAGGATCATAGACGTTGATTTTGAAACCTTTCTCAAGCAATTCTTTGATTATGTAAACACTCGGCGCTTCTCTTATGTCATCAGTATTAGGCTTAAAACTTAACCCGAGAATCGCAATATCTTTATCTTTGGAGTTACTCACTATTTTATCAATTACATTATGCCTCATGTCCAGATTAACCTTCTCCACTCCCTCGAGTAAAACAGTGTCGATCCCGAGGGACTTACCTATTTGAATTAGAGCTTTAACATCTTTTGGAAAGCAGGATCCTCCATAGCCAACACCCGGATTCATAAAAACACGCCCGATTCTTCTGTCAATACCGACTGCATCAAGGACTGACTCGACATTGGCGCCTGTTTTTTCGCTAAACTCGGCAATCAGATTTGCAAATGAAATTTTGGTAGCAAGCATAGCATTTGCTGTGTATTTAATCAATTCTGCTGATGCTAAATCAGTAACTATATTCGGGGCGTCAATTGGTTTATGAAGTTCTGTCAATAAAGCAATTGCTTCTTTTGAATCAGATCCCAGCACAACCCGATCGGGATGAAATGTATTTTGAATTGCTGTACCTTGAGCTAAAAACTCAGGAACAGACGCAATAGCAAACTCTGCGCCATCCGGCTTTGCTTTTTCTACAATTTCTGCAATCTTTTTATTAGTGCCAATTGTTACTGTGCTCTTGCAGGAAACAACCGTAAATCCTTTTTTGAGATTTTTTCCGATTTTCTGCGCAACTTCAAAAACGGTTGACAGATCTGCTTCCCCTGTTGACTGGGGCGGAGTACCTACTGCAATAAAAACTACATCTGATTCGCCAACTGCCTCCTGGTAATCCAATGTAAATTGAATCCTTTCTGCATCAAGATTTCTTTGAAGAAGTTCTTTAAGTTCCGGCTCATAAAAAATGGGGTCGCCTTTTTTGAGCCTATCAATTTTCGAAGGAGTACGACCGACCACCCAGACTTTATTGCCAAAATCCGCAAAAACAGCAGCTGTTACAAGTCCAACGTATCCATGTCCGATAAAAGTAATAGTCATTTTAGTAAATCCAAACCTTCCTCAAAACCTCTCATATTTACACCGAGTTTTTTTATTTTATCATTATTCAATGCAACATTAAAAGGTCTTTGAGCTTTATCTTTAAAATATTCAGCTCTTGTTGTTTTGCTTATTAAATTCTTATCCAATCCAAACTTTTCAGCAATCAACATCGCAGCATTAAATGGAGTAAGTGTCTGACTACCTGCTATATGAAATATTCCCATTGACTTAGTATCAATTAGTTTATCGATGGCAACTGCTATATCATCAATAAATGTTGGTGTAAATTTATGATCAAAAATTGCACTTACCGGTTGATTATTCTTTAACCTCTCGATAATTACCCGTGCAAAGTCAGTTTTCTGCCCAAAATCTTTTCTATACGGATATGCTATCCTTGCAATGATATAATCCAAACCGGAATTTCTTACAAGCTCTTCTCCTCGATATTTTGTCTCTCCATACCAATTTATAGGCAAAGGCAGATCCTCCTCTACATAACCATTTTCAGGAGTTTTTTCTCCATCAAAAACAAAATCTGTCGATATGTAAATCATTTTTTTACTGCTACTCAAGCACACATCTACAACATTCTGTACTCCTTGAACATTTGTTTTCCAGGCATCGCCATCTTTTCCAAGCGATTTATCAAGCTCGCATTGATCAACATTTGTTTTAGCAGCAAGAAGGAGAACCATCTGGTGTTCGGAATCATTTTTGATGATATCCAGCGTTTCGGGTTTGGTAATATCAGTGCCGCTTGAGATACTTAAATTATCCACTCCATATTTCTCCCCCAACAATTCAGTAAGTCGTGATCCGACCAAACCTGATCCGCCAATTATAAAAATTTTCATCTATAGCTTCCCCTCTTTCTTTAATTTATCTACAAGAAGGATAGCAGCGATGTTGGAAGAAACGCTGATTTCTCCTTTTTCAATTTTTGACAATGCTTCAGCAAACGGAATTTTAACAATTTCTATATCTTCATCTTCGTCTTGATTCTGCTCTCCTGTAGTCAATTCGGTAGCAAAAAAAATATTTACTTCATCATGGATATTGGCAGACGTATGAATTTTTTTAAGGTGCTTCCATGTCTTTGCTGTAATACCTGTTTCTTCCTGCAATTCTTTTCTAGCAGCCTCAAGTGGAGTTTCCCCCTCTTCCATATGACCTGCTACTGTTTCAAGCAAAACTTTTTGGTATGAATCACGATATTGTGAGACTAAATAAATTTCATCCTGATCATTAATAGGAAGAATTATTACAGACGAGCTTCTGGTTAAAATATCTTTGGCAAATGTTTTCCCGTTTCTCTCAATCTCGACTTTATCAACTCTAAAATATTTTGAGATATATGCAGGTATAGTAGATATAATTTTTGTTTTTGTCATAATAAATTTGTCATTGCGAGGAAGAATGACGAAGCAATCTCTTTAAAAAAATTGCCAGGCTGCATAATGACGACGGTCTATTTTCCATATTGCTCTTCATAATATTTCTGGTATGCTCCTGATTTTATTCTTTCCCACCAGCTCCTGTTTTCTTTATACCACTCAACTGTCTTTTCCAAATACTCATCAAAACTATGCAGCGGTTCCCAACCCAATTCGTTTTTGATCTTTGACCAGTCTACATCATATTTCCGATCATGTCCTGGCCTGTCTTTCACAAACTCTATAGAGCTTTCATCTTTTCCCAAAAGTTTTGCAATTTTTTTGGCAATCTCGATATTTGGAATCAGTTTTTCCATTCCTCCAACCAGATAAGTCTCTCCGATTTTCCCGTTTTGTAAAACCATATCAATTGCACGAGCATGATCATCAACAAATAACCAATCCCTGAGGTATAACCCATCACCATAAATTGGTATTTTTTTATCCTCTAGAAGATTTGTAATAGCAAGTGGAATTAACTTTTCAGGAAACATATAAGGGCCATAGTTATTGGAGCAATTTGTGATAGTTATTGGTAAACCATATGTTACATGGTATGCTCTAACCAGATGATCTGAGCCGGCTTTACTTGCTGAATAGGGACTTCTGGGATTATAATTTGTTCGTTCATTAAATTTACTCGTGTCTTCCAATTCCAAGGCTCCAAACACTTCATCCGTTGACACATGATGAAATCTATTAATATTATTTTTAAGTGCTGCATCAAGGAGAACCTGTGTCCCGGTAACATTGGTTTGAATAAAAACAGCAGGTCCTGTTATGGATCTATCGACATGAGTTTCTGCCGCAAAATGGACAACAGTATCAACTCCCTGCATCGCTTTATCAACTGCTTGGGTATCGCAAATGTCACCTTGAACAAAACTATAATTTGGATTTTTTTCAACTTCTTTTAAATTCTCCAGATTCCCCGCGTAGGTTAATTTATCAAAATTAATTATTAAGTCATCAGGATGGTTTTTCATCCAATAAAGAATAAAATTGGAGCCGATAAACCCGGCTCCACCTGTAACTAATAATTTATTACTCATAACTAATAACCGAACAATGGCAAATCAAAAGGTTTTTTAAGATATTCAAAATACTTTTTGACAGATTTGCTGTGATCAAAAGCAGAATCTTCCTCAGCAGGTAGATCTTCCTCATTTACCCATCTTGATTCTTCAACCTCAGAATTTTTATTAAACACTCCTTCCTTTACTTTAACGATATAATTAAATTGAATATTTTGCCTGTCTTCTTTTTGACGATTTGGTGTATCAATTATTTGAAACAGTGTCAAGATTTCACCATCGAGTCCTGTTTCTTCTTTTAGTTCTCTAAGAGTACCCTCCTCAATCGTTTCATCCCTATCAAGAAATCCGCCCGGAATTCCATACTTACCACCATTGGGCAAATGTTCTGCCCGCTTTATAAGCAAAACTTGGTTTTTGTCATTTATTACAAGAGCGCCGACAGTAATATGTCTTAATAAAACGTTGCTACCATTTTCAAAAGTACAATTAATCATTTAACAATTCCTGATTCAAGCTCTTCTTTCGTATATTCAACCTGCTCATCTTTAAGCGTTGGATCATATGGCGGATCAGGATAATTGATAAGCCATGCTTCCTCAGTTCCGATATTTTCAAGACCTGTTGCTGCATTTTTGGGGATAAACATGCGCGTTGGTACAGCTGCATCAAGAATTGTTTCTGTTGGTGTCCACTTTTCTCCATCATGCTCATAAGTCGTAATTTTCATTTTGCCTTTCAAAGCAACATAGCGGGCCCCTCTGACTCTATGGAGATGATAACCTTTAAATGCACCAGGTAACGCTGCTGTAAGATACACTTCTGTTTTTTCACCTGTCTCTTTATCTTTAAATAATTCGATAAGAAAACCGTTTTCTGATCCATCAGGGGATATTGTTTTTACTTTTTTTGCTTCCTGCGTTGTAACAGTACTCATATTTATTTTTCCTCCTTTCCGCTCAGTCCTCCATTTTTTACTTTTTCAGCTACCAAATTATTAGCGCGGAGCAATTCATCGTATGAAGTTCCTGCATCAATCCACCAATCAAGCATCGAACAATTACAAGTCCCTTCTTTTACGTAAAAATTATTAAGATCCGTAACTTCAAGTTCTCCTCTTTCAGACGGTGTTAATCCCTTGATAAAATCAAATACTCTTGAGTCATACATATAAATTCCGGTTTGAGCAATATTTGACTTTGGATTCGCAGGCTTTTCTTCAATTGATAGAACTTTTCCGTCATTGCTTTTTTCTATTACCCCGTATTGGCCTGATTCTGTTGGCATTTCAACTCCAAAAATCATAGCCCCCTTTTCTTCTTTTTCAAATTTAGCAATTGACTCTTTTAAATCATAGGCGAATATATTATCTCCTAAAACTACAAGAATTTTTTCACCTTTTGCAAATTCTTCAGCGAGAATTATGGCATCCGAAATACCTCCTTTTGGATTTTTTTGAACTGCGTAATAAAGCATGAGACCAAATTCTTCACCAGCTCCTAAAAGATTTGCAAAGTCGCCTGAATGATCTGGAGAGGAAGTAATCAGAACCTCTGTTATGCCTGCCCGCTTCATCGCCTCAAGCGGATAATAAATCATCGGCTTATTATAAACAGGCAATAAATGCTTATTTGTAATAAGCGTAAGGGGTCTGAGTCTTGTTGCAAGTCCTCCTGCTAATATAACGCCTTTCATAATTAAATATTGCTAAATGCAACCAATGCAAAAGAAAGTCCAACGCAACTCATCAACGCATATTCTACCACAATTTTCGCGCTTAAATCGTGATTTAGATGGTGATGCACCATTGCGAAAATAAAATAAAAAATTGTTGTTCCCAAAATCGCAATTTGCTGAATTTGCCTGTTTCCTGCTGATAATATCACCAAAATTAATCCAAGAAGCTGCACAGCACTAAAAGCAATATAATAACCCAGATGTTGTTTTATATTTTTTTTCATCTATAAAGTGACACCTCTGCCAATTATTATAGCAACAATCAATAGAATTACCAGAAATACGATGTGATCCAGGTTATGCGCAACAACCCTCTCAATTTTCTTTCGTTCTATTATAATTGCATCAACTACCAAGACTGCAATTAAAAAACCGATAATGAATATGGAAAAATTCATTGAGGTTGATTTACTATCAACAAGAGGTTTATTCACAAATGCAGCAACAGCGCTTGCTGATTTAGGCTGTTCAACTGAAATATTTTTTACAGTGAGCTTTGGAGAGGCTGCAAGAGTAGGAATTGCTGTCGGAATAGCAGTAGGTATTGCGGTGGGAACAACTTCTGTAGTAGCTTGCTTAACAACTCCGTATCTGCTTCCGAACTCCTGAACTACCAATACAGTATCTGACCCCGTCAATGTGCCTCCCTGAACTGCAAATCCAATATCCTTGTAATTCGGCGAGAGTAAATTGGCTCTATGCGTTGGGCTCGCCATCCATGCATTTACAACATCAGGTGCAGAATTAAATCCGCGTGCCAGATTTTCACCGGCATATTCGTACTGGTAGCCGGCATTTTTTATAAAATACCAGGGAGTTGTCCCATCCGGTGCAATATGAGCCCAAAAATTTTTCTCAAACATATACGAAGCTTTGGCCGAGGCTGCATTGGCAAGTTCCTGATTATATGCAAGGGGCGCAAGTCCTGCTTCCTGACGTTTCTGATTGGTCAAGCTCAACAAATCTCCTGTTGAGATATTAACAGCTACTCCCAAAACGGATGGATAATTCTGCTGAAGCGGTTTAATCAAAAGTGACAAACCCAAGAATAAAACTACAATAATCGAAAGACCGCTGTGGTGCAAAACTTTCGGCCGGTGATTATTTGTGTGATGCGGCAAAAACAAATGCCTCAAGAAATTAATCATAAAAATAGTATATACGTAAAAAATACGTTTTGACAACAATCAAATCAAAAAATACATTAATTATATTTTGGCTCGACTAATTCCCCAACTTTTTTCCCGTTTATTGGAATTTTTAGCATGAATCCTAGCGCATTTGC
Source organism: Saccharimonadales bacterium (SeqCode) (assembly GCA_035478335.1). Lineage (GTDB taxonomy): Bacteria > Patescibacteriota > Microgenomatia > Levybacterales > UBA12049 > DATLDE01. The sequence goes on from DATIJS010000047.1 coordinate 7,268, forward strand.
GATACTCACTCCAACGCGTAAACCCGTAAACGATCCAGGCCCGGCATTTACTTTTATCTCAGTTAAATCTTTCAA
>DATIJS010000048.1:0-1519 GCA_035478335.1 Saccharimonadales bacterium (SeqCode)
TGAATGAGGCAACAAAGAATGCGAGGAACCAATTGACGACTTTGTTTAAGAGTTTGGGATTTGTGACAGTAATTATAGAGATTCCTCAGGGGTTGTGTTAGTCAACTAAGGGCGTAGCCGTCCAATTTGAGTTGCTGCAGAATGTCGATACGGTTCTAGAGTTCTTTTTTGCGCTTCAAGCCTTTGCCTCTGGCGATTTGTTAAATGAACATCTTCGCCACGTATTGTGGTGGTACCGGTACTAAGTTTTCTTGTCAGGCCAGCAATCTGTGCATCGTAGGCACTTAGCAATGCTTCTGCTCTTTCTAAGCGACTGCTGCCACCTGATAGTCTTTTCTCCATCTTTACCATCGTGGGGAAATTATAATAGAATTATATCTAAAAATCAAGCTGCTTTTTCGATGCAGGTTGCGGAGGTCCTTCGACTTCGCTCAGGATAAACTAGGCTCCTGCCTTCTCTATACATGTGGCAGAAGCCACTTTGTCATTGGCGTCTGAGAAACGCATCAGGATAACACCTTGAGTGTCACGGGACAATTTTGGTATTGATTCTGCAGTTAGTTTAACAATCTGCCCTTTTTTGGATGTAATTATTACTTCCTCACAATTTGCAGGGATGATTTGAGCAATTACGACTTGTCCTGTCTTTGGAGTGACCTTAGCAACTTTTACACCCTGACCTCCCCTTCCCTGAAGCGGAAATTGCCCTACAGCTGTTTTCTTACCCAAGCCGTTTTCCATAATTGCGAGGAAATTGAGCTTGTCTTCTTTACTGACAACTGCCATACCGATTACTTGATCAGTTGAATCTATTTTGATTCCTCTCACACCGCGTGTTGCACGTCCCATCGGGCGCACAGCTGATTCCTCAAATTTGATTGCTTTTCCGTGCCTTGTAACGATGAGGACTTCATTTTTGCCATCAGTTATGTTGCTCCAGACTAGCTCATCGCCTTTGTCGAGTTTTATGGCGATCATGCCATTTTTACGGATGTTGTCAAATTCTGATAATTTACTTTTCTTGACTGTTCCGTTTCGGGTAGTCAGGAAGATATTACCGGTTTTAAGTGTCTTATCCAGAACGAGGAATGACTCAACTTTCTCTCCTTGTTCGATATTTAATAAGTTAACAACTGCTGAGCCCTTACTGGTTCTTGAGCTTTCTGCTATTTCAAAGGCTCTCAGCTGATATGCTTTTCCTTTGTTAGTGAAGAAAATAATATTGTCGTGCGTTTGGGCATAGCGGATATGTGCGATACCGTCCTCGTCTTTGACATTCATGCCTGTTATTCCCTTACCTCCTCTGTGCTGTGTGTGGAATGACGTTAAAGATTGACGCTTGATATAGCCAGTATTGGTGAGAGTAATGACCGTTGGCTCATTGGCTATCAAGTCTTCTTCTGAGAATTCGCCGACTTTACCTTTATAGACTTTTGTCCTTCTTGGATCTGCGTATTTTTCTTTGAGTTTTATTATCTCGCCTTTGATAACTTCGAGAATTTTTTCAGAATGTGCCAGT
>DATIJS010000049.1:0-3365 GCA_035478335.1 Saccharimonadales bacterium (SeqCode)
TTACAATGAGACATCGGATTTGGGATTAATAGGAAAAACACTTTTGAATGGAGGATTATCAAAGGTCCAGAAACTGACAGTGACCGTGGGGCGTCCTATTCGCTCGGAATTGTGTGAGCGTCTCCCAAATCCCGAGAAAGTGTTTACCAAGATGGTAGATGCTGAAAGTTCGGTACAGGGAGTCCATGCTACTCCTAAATATGATGGATTTAGAGTGCAAATTCATAAAGACGGAGAAAAGATATCAATGTTTTCAAGAAATCTTGAAGACATGTCACATATGTTTCCGGAACTTATAGAAGGGGCTCTCAAGCAAATCAAAGTGAAAACGGCAATTCTGGATACAGAAGCACTTGCCTATCAACCGGAATCTGAAGAGTTTTTGCCGTTTCAGGAAACGACCAAACGGCGCCGTAAACATGGAATAGAACTTATGGCAAAATCGCTTCCTCTTAAAGCGTTTGTTTTTGATATTCTTTATGCCGATGGAAAATCCCTCATTGATACTCCGCTTCATGAGCGGGTCAAGATTCTGAAAAAGGTCGTAGAGAACGGAGACACTCTTATTGAAGCGCCGGGTGAGATTTTGACGGATCCCAAAGATTTGCAGTTGATGCTTGATGACAGTATTTCAAAAGGACTTGAGGGAGTGGTCGTCAAAAAAATAGATTCACTTTATGTCGCGGGAGGCAGGAATTTTAATTGGGTAAAGCTGAAAAGACATTCCTCAGGCGAACTACACGATACGATAGATTGTGTGATTCTCGGGTATATTTTCGGAAAAGGAAAAAGAACTGCGTTTGGCGCTGGTGCATTACTCGTTGGAGTTTATGATAAAGACGCAGATGAGTTTGTGACAGTCAGCAAAATCGGGACAGGACTTACAGATGAAGAGTGGAGAAGTATAAAAGAGAAAACAAAAGGCGCAGAATTGTCTCATAAGCCAGCACGGGTTAATTCTTTGATAACTCCAAGTGTCTGGGTGAAGCCGGAAATTGTGATTGAAGTCTTGGCTGATGAGATAACAAGAAGTCCATTGCATACTGCGGGGGCAGTTATTAAAGATGAAATAAAAGAACCTGGGTATGCCTTAAGATTTCCACGTCTTGTAAATTTCCGTGATAAGGACAAAAAGGCAGAAGACGCGACAACGGTCGAAGAACTAATCGAGATGTTTGAACAGCAAGGAAAGAAGTAACATACAAATATGTAGAAATCTATTTTTTACCTGGCCATTCAGGTGTAGGTTCGAAAGTATTTGCAAGTTGTGTTTCATCCCTTATTTCCTCAAGAGTTCGTTCTTTCCCACCGTTCACAATTTTATTTGTTTCAGCCAATTGTTCTTGGATCCTTTCTAGCTTGGCTAGCACTGCATTTTTTGCTGCAACTTGCTCTTCGGTTAGTTCTAATTCAATTGTTGCTCCTAATTCGCTCATAAAAAAATATTTTATCAAAATTTTAGTTAAATACAAAATCTCCATATTTCCTATGTGGGCTGTTATAATAAATTTATGCCCGCTGAGAATAAAAAAATAGAATCTTCCAAGATTGATTCCGGTTTGACTACTGCACAAGTTTTGGCAAATCAAAAACAATATGGCTTGAACATAATCCATAGTAGAAAGATAAATATTTTCTCTATTCTTATACGGCAAATCACAGGAAATCCTCTAACTATAATTTTGGCTTTTGCTACCTTTGTTTCTTATTTATTGGGTCAACACGTAAGTTCATATTATATTTTTGGCATTATCTTAATAAGTATTTCTTTGGGACTTTGGAATGAATACTCAGCAGAAAAAACAATTGACAATCTTTTGAAAAAAATCAGCTCGTCAGCGCTTGTTATCAGAAATGGCGAGAAACAGGAAATTACAGTCAATCAGGTGACTATTGGTGATATAGTCCTTCTCTCTCAAGGAAGTATAATTCCGGCAGATCTCAAACTGCTTGAAACAAATCGGTTGGAAGTGAATGAATCATCATTGACGGGTGAAGCAAAAACAGTTTACAAGAAAGTTTCAGAAAGTGCTTTTATGGGAACAAGTGTTGATAGCGGATCGGCAAGTGGTGTGGTTATCGCAATTGGAAAAAATACCGAATTTGGAAAAATAGCAAAGAGCGCGACTTTTATAAAACCTGTCACGGAATTTCAGACCGGACTTGTAAAGTTTGGCCAATTTATAGTCAAGACAATTGTCGTTTTAACAGTTAGTATTTTTGCGGTTAATGCCCTTCTCGGGCATAACATCCTTGAATCAGCACTTTTTGCACTTGCGATTGCTGTTGGGTTAACGCCCGAGCTTTTACCTGTAATTGTTACAGTAAGTCTCTCTCACGGTGCAGGTAAGCTTGCAAAAAAGCATGTTGTTGTCAAGAAACTTCTCTCGCTTGAGAATCTTGGCAATATGGATATTTTGTGTACTGACAAAACGGGGACGCTGACTGAGGGGCAAATTGAGGTAGTTGATTATATAAATAGTAGTGAGAAAAAAGATGAAGCAGTTTTGAAATTGGCTTTGCTATCTGATACTGCTGTTGTTCATCACAAAGTAATCGGAAATTCAATTGATGTGGCTCTTTGGGAGCATGCGACAAAAAACAAAATAAACCTTGACAGTTGTAAAAAAATTCACGAGGAGGCATTTGATTACAATAAAAAGATTGGTTTTACCGTCGTAAAAAATGGAAAGGAAATTGAACTTATCGCCAAAGGAAGTCCTGAATCAATTCTTGCGCTTTGTAAAAGCATTAAAAATAAAGAAAAACTTCATTCCAAATTACTTGAATTTAGAAAAGACGGATTGCGTCTTATTGCAGTTGCTACAAAATCTATTGCAGAAAAAGAAAAGTATTCGTGGACTGATGTGGAGGATTTGGAATTTCAAGGCTTGATAACATTTCTAGATATACCCAGAAAAACAGCAGGGCTTGCCATGCAGGAGCTTCGCAATCTTAATGTCACAACTAAAGTTATAACCGGAGACAATGAAATTATTACTAAAAAGATTTGCTCAGAAGTCGGGATGGATGTTAAAAAAACAATTACAGGACAGGAGATCGCAAAATTATCAGATGCTGAATTTAAAAAAATTGTTGTAGATATCGATATTTTTGCGCAAGTTACACCCCTTCAAAAATTGCAGATCATTAAATCGCTTCAGGACAATGGGCATACTGTCGGATATTTGGGAGACGGGATCAATGATTTGCCGGCACTTCACAATGCTGATATCGGGATTTCAGTTAATTCTGCAGTTGATGTTGCCAAAGATGCTGCATCAGTTGTTCTTCTTCGCAAAAATCTTGAGGTAATACATGACGGGATACGGGAGGGTCGAAAGACTTTCAATAACACAATTAAA
>DATIJS010000050.1:0-8498 GCA_035478335.1 Saccharimonadales bacterium (SeqCode)
AGGATATTAAAGAAGCATTGGAGTTTGTCCAAAAAAATAATATCCAGAAAGTTTTTATTCTTGGTCTTGGATCCAATCTAATTTTTACCGATGATTATTTTGATGGCGCGGTAATACAAATAACAAATGGTGTCATCCCCGAGGCAATCGGGGATCCAGAAGTAGATTCCCGCCTGCGCGGGAATGACAAAAAAGGTTTTCGACTTCGCTCGAAAAATAATATTTCAATTAACGATGAAGGTTTAGTTAATGCCTTTGCCGGTGAGGTTTTGGATGATGTTATAAAGTTTAGTTTTGAAAATAATTTAACAGGTCTTGAATGGGCCGGAGGACTTCCCGGAACTGTCGGTGCAGCAGTTCGCGGAAATGTCGGGGCATTTGGAGGTGAAATAAAAGATAGCATAGAGAAGGTTGATCTAATAGATTATTCAATAGGAAGCTCTGTTTTAAAAACATTAACCAATCAAGAGCTGGAGTTTGTTTACCGTGGGAGTATCGTCAAAACACAGAAGAAAATGGTTGTAGTCAATGCATATTTTAGCTTGAAAAAGGCGAATCAGGAAGAAATTGAAAAGGCCAGTGAAGTTTACAATAAAAATAAGCACTTTAGAAGAGATCATCATCCGCTTGAGTATCCCAACTGCGGATCAGTTTTTAAAAATATCAGAGACAGGGAAAAAGTCGAAAAAGTTTTGTCTGTTTACCCGGATTTGAAAGAATCTGTTGAGAAGAAATGGTATGGTAAAGTCGCGGTTGCGAGTTTGATCGAAAAATTGGGACTTAAAGGTTTTCGGATCGGGAATGCACAGATTTCGGAAAAACATGCGTTATTTATTGTAAATTTGGGAGGTGCAACCAATAATGACGTGCGTCAAATAATAGATAAAGTACAACTAAAATTTCATAATACTTTTGGTTTTGGTCTTGAAGTTGAAGTAGAGATTGTAAATTGACCTTGTCAGAAACAACAAATTCTGGTAAAATACTTGTAGATATGAAAATTAAATGCATTTTTAATTCAAAAACAAAGAAGCGCCTTTATTAAGGGTGTTTCTTTGCATGTAAAAAAAGAAATAACCCTCGATTAGAGGGTTTTTTAGTAAAACATGGATAATTTAGTAAATATTTTTCAATCATTGGTCAAAATTGACAGCCCTACAGGGAGTGAGGGAGAACTTGCAGATTTTCTGGTTAATTATTTCTCAGACAGGAATTTAAAAGCAGAAAAAGATATAGCAGGAAATGTTTTTGTCAGAATTGCCGGAAAAGGTGAGCCTCTTCTTATATCGGCACACATGGATACTGTTGAGCCCGGGCGCGGGATTGTTCCTGAGGTGATAAATGGCGAAGTCAGATCAAGCTCAAATACTATTCTTGGGGCAGATAATAAAACAGCAATTGCAGTAATTCTTGAGGTGGTTGAGAGATTAAAAAATAAAACACATAGACCCTTAGAAATACTTTTTACTGTTGGTGAAGAGATAGGAAGTCCTGGTGTCAAAAATTTTGACTACACTCAGTTAAAATCCAAAAAAGGATTAATTGCAGATGTTTCTTGGCCAATCGGCTCAATTGTTTTGGCGTCGCCAACTTATATGCGTTACGATATCCAATTTATCGGAGAATCAGGTCATGCAGCATATCCTGAAAAAGCAAAAAGTATTGTTCGGGCAGTTGGTGAGTTGTTATCTCAGAGTAAAGCAGGAAAACTTGATGACGATACGATATTAAATATCGCCATAGTAAATTTTGGGTCAGTTAGAAATGCAATTCCCGGATACGGTGATGTTAAAGGAGAGATAAGAAGTTTTAGCGATACACTTCTTGAAAAACATTCAAATTTATTTTTTGAAAATGCTAAAAAAATTGCCGGAAAATACGATTTGGAAATTAAAATTTTAACACATGTAGAAAATGAATCATATGTTTTTGAGGAAAAAGATAAATATGTTCAGGAGATTGCCAAAATAATCAAATCAGAGGGCATTACACCAACATTTGTTAAAAACTGGAGTTGTTCAGATGCAAATATTTTTAATTCAAAAAATCTGCAGGTTGTAAATATAGCTGATGGTACAAAAAATACACATACAATTAACGAATCAATAAAAATAACTGATATGGAAAAGCTGGTCAATATATTTTTGAAATGTTGTACGATATAAACATATGAAAAAAATTAATACACCAAATAGATCTGTTGAGGAAGTAGAGCAGCAAATAGTTAAATTCTCTCAAATTGAATCTGCTGAGGAGCTTCGAAATATGCCGGAAGCATATGAAGTTTTTTCTGATTTGTTAAGTTACCTCAACATGGGAGTTATCAGATCGGCACAGCCAATCGATGGATCATGGAAAGTAAATACTTGGGTAAAAGAGGGAATAGTGAGAGTGGGTTTCCGTTTGGGAAAAGTTAAAGAAATATTAGGCAATGATGGTTTGGAATTTTCAGACAAAGATACTCTTCCGGTTCAAGGCGTTGAAGAGCTTGCTGCAAGAAATGTCCGCATTGTTCCCGGCGGATCAAGTATCCGTTCAGGAAGTTATCTGGGGGACAATGTAATCATGATGCCTCCAGCATATGTAAATATAGGAGCATATGTTGGGAAAGATAGTATGGTGGATTCGCTTGTTTTGGTCGGAACTTGTGCGCAGATAGGAGAGCGGGTTCATTTAGCAGCCGGTGCGATAATAGGAGGAGTGCTTGAGCCATCGGGTGCAAAGCCTTGCATAGTGGGAGATGATGCTTTTGTCGGTGCATACGCCGGTATATTTGGCGGAGTAGAGCTTGGGAAAGGTGTTGTCATGGCACCTAAAACCGTAATTACAGATGGAACTGAGGTCTGGGAAGCAATCCCCGGGAAAGATGAGAGAAAACTTCCAAATGATAGCACAAATCCAATTAGAATTCCGGATCGCGCACTTGTAATTCCGGGTACAATCCAGCTGAGGGATAAAAACGGACAGTCAAGTAGAATCTCAAAAAATATCGCGATAATCAGAGGATATTATCCGCAAGGCGGTAATCCTAAGGTAGCTCTTAATGAATTGCTTCGTCAGTCTTAAAATATTATGAAATTCTCAAAAGATTTTTTAAATCAAAATGTCACGTCGCTTAAACCCTCTTTGATCAGGGCAATTTCTCAGGTGCAGCACAACGCTAATTATTCAAGAATCAGTTTGGGACTGGGAGAGCTGACTTTCCCAATGCCTATAAAAGCGCAGGATGCAAATATATCGGCAATTAAATCCGGCAAAACAGGATACGTTGCAAATGCCGGGTTGGAAGAGTTAAGAGTCGCAGTTGCTGAGGATTTTTCAAAAAAACACGGAGTCAAAATTAATGAGAAAAATGTAATTATCACGTCAGGATCAACAGGAGGACTGGTTACGGCTTTTGAAACATTTATTGAGTCAGGAGACGAAGTGCTGATTCCTGAAATTTATTATCCCCTTTTTGATAGGATCCCAAAATTAATAGGCGCAAAAGTTATCGAATATAAATTGACGGAAAATTTTGATATTGATACTGACGATCTTCTTTCCAAAATCACTTCAAAAACAAAATTAATTGCTCTTAATTCCCCATCCAATCCGACCGGTCAAGTTTTGTCCGGTACTACTCTTCAAAAACTGGCTGATGAAACAAAAGACATGCCAAATCTCTTTTTCCTTTCCGATGAAACTTATTCTACATGCCTTTATGAAAATACCGAGCATATCTCAATTGCGAGGTATACAGATAGAGTCGTAGTAGTTGATGGGTTGTCGAAAAGGGCGAGTATGAGCGGGAAACGTTTGGGTTGGCTAATCGGGCCTGAGGAAATTATAAGTGAAGCAATAAAAGTGCAGCAATATGTCTATGTTTGTGCACCAACTGATTCTCAATATGCAGCTCTTCCAATTCTCTCAGGAGAATGTGATGAAGAATTGTCCGAGTTTAAAAATTTTCTAAATAAAAATAGAAGTAAAATGTTTGAGGAGCTGGAGAAAATTAAAGGTATTAGTTTTAATAATCCAATGGGAGCTTTTTATTGCTTTGTCGATATTTCAAAATTTGGTAATTCAATAGATGTCGCAACAAAATTAATCGAAAAAGTGAATGTAGTTACTGTTCCGGGACTTGGATTCGGAGAATCAGGAGATAAATATTTGCGATTGTCATTTGCCGGAAGCGAAGAGTCAATCGTTGATGGGATCAATAGAATGAAAGGAGTGTTTGAAAAATGGGAAAATTAAAAAGTCAGGCAAGCTGGATCAGTGATAGTTTTGCGCTGCAAAAAGATTCAAATGGGAGGGAGTTATTTGCAATTAGCGGTGTATCAATTGAGGAGATTGCGAAAAAAATTCCGCCGCCTTTTTATGTGTATGATGCAGCAACAATCAGATGCCAATATGAAAGTCTGCGAGATGCGCTTACTCCGTATGGGATAAAAATTTATTATTCCGTGAAAGCCAATCCATCACTTGCAATTATCGACGGATTATATAGATTGGGTGCAGGACTTGAAGTTGCATCGCTTGGTGAATTGATTGCTGCAAAAAAAGTTGGGGCAGATCCGAAACGAATTTCTTTTGCAGGACCTGTCAAAATAGCTGAAGAACTGGAATTCGCATTGGATTTCGGAATTGACACAATTAACGCAGAAAGCGAAGAAGAGCTCCATCGAATAAATGATATTGCAGGTAAAAAAGGAATAATACAGAAAGTCGGAATTCGGGTAAATCCGCCGATGGAGGTTGAGGGTGCAGGAGTCACGATGGGAGGGGGCCCAAAAAAATTCGGCATTGATGAAGAACAGCTTAATAAAGATTTTATAGATAGGATGAGATCATTGCCAAACATTGATTTGGCCGGAATGCATGTATTTGCAGCATCGCAAATTCTAAGCACTGATGCCTTTCTTATAAATATCAGAAATATTTGTGAGATTGCTGAAAAACTGAATAAACATTTTTCTATTCGATACATTAATTTTGGTGGAGGACTTGGAATCCCATATGGAGAAAATGAAGTGCCGCTTTCTCTTAAAGAAATTTCCGGGCGTCTCGGAGAAATCATGCAACAGTTTTCATTTATCAAAAATAACAATATAGAACTATTCATTGAACCGGGAAGATTTTTTGTTGGGCCAAGCGGGATATATGTCGTTAGGGTTGATAATATAAAAATATCCAGGGGCAAACAGATAATACTTGTAGATGGTGGAATTCAACATATGCTCAGACCTGCGCTTCCTGTTGGTCAGAATAACCACGCTGTTTATAATCTGAGCAATGTTGGTAAGGAAAACGGTCAGGTTGTTGATGTTGGAGGGTCGCTTTGTACCACGCTTGATTTTCTCGGTACAGATATTTTACTGCCCAAAACAAATCCAGGTGATTTGCTTGGGATATTTAGTGCGGGTGCTCATGGATGGAGTGAATCTATGCCTTATTATCTGAGCCATCAAACAGCACCGGAAATATTGGTTGGAAAAAATAAATTTTTCCTGGTCAGAGAATCAATTCATCCAAAAGAGTACTTAAAAAATCAATCAATACCCAAAGAAAATATATTTTAAGTATTATGATAATTGCAAAATTTGGAGGAAAATCTGTAGCAACAGCCAAAAATATCGAAACAATTTGTCGGATTGTAAAATCTGAAATAAAAAATAAACCGGTAATCGTTGTTTCGGCAGTCAGTCAGGTAACAAATATGTTGCTTGACTTGTCAGAGGCTGATTCAATTGGATTTGAACCTATATTTAATCGAATCAAAGACACAAATTTTGGTTTGGCTACGCAATTATGGGCTGAGAATATCCCCAAAGATGTAACAATTTATCTTGAAAGTTGTTTGGAAAATGTTAAAAAAAATGCAAAAAAAATGGATAAAACTAAAGCAGATATGGATTCATTGCTAATGAATGGAGAACTGATGTCCTCATATATTGTTGCATGTGCGTTAAGTCATTATGGAATAAAATCACAGCAGGTTGTGGCAACTGATTTGATAGTTACAAATTCGGAATTTGGATCGGCAGAATTTATTCCCGGCTTAACTGTTAAAAAAACCAAACAAATTATTGACCCACTCATAAAAGCAGGAATTGTGCCGGTAATTACGGGATTTTTGGGTGCTACTGAAAAAGGTGAACCGACAACTCTGGGAAGGGGTGGTTCAGATTACAGTGCGTCTATAATAGGTTTTGCGCTTGACGCAACTGAAGTGCAAATTTGGAGTGATGTTGACGGAGTATTTACTGCAGATCCACGCGCAGTAAAAGCAGCAAAAATGATCAAAAATATTTCATTCAAAGAAGCATCGGAGCTTGCATATTTTGGAGCAAAAATTCTTCACCCAAGTACTTTGCGCCCTGCAATGAAAGCTGGGATTCCTGTACGCGTTATGAATACTATGAATCCAAAAAGTCCTGGAACAATTATTCAAAAAGAGTCAGAGAAAAATGGCGAAATTAAGGCAATAACCTCGAAAAAAAGCATAAAATTAATTAATCTTTACTCTGAAGACATGTTGTTTGGTAAAGGATTTCTTGCCAGTATTTTTGCAATTTTTGCGAAGCACAGTATTTCTGTTGATCTGGTGAGTGTTTCAGAGGTTAGTGTCTCCGTTACTCTGGACAATCAGGACAACTTGCAAATGGCATTAAAGGAGCTGTCGGAGTTTACTGCTGTTGCAAATATCCCAGACTTTGGTATAGTATCTCTAGTCGGTGACGAAATTGTAAAAATTCCGCACATCATGAAAAGGATATTTGCAATTCTGGACGAGCAAAAGATAGGGGTGAAAATGATTTCGCTTGGAGCTACGGATGTAAATATAAGCTTGGTAATAGAAAGTTCCAAAATTGATGAAGCAGTTGAAATTTTGCACGAGGGTTTAATTAATTAAATTATGAAAATTGCATTAATAGGTTACGGAAAAATGGGTCAGGAAATAGAGAAAGTTATTGGTGATGCCAAAAATCACGAGATTGTATCGGTAAGTTTTAGAAAAACAAGCGATAGTCTGGATTTGACCGGTATTAAAAAAGCCGATGTGGCAATTGATTTTACCGCACCTGAGATAATTATGGATAACATAAGACAAGTTACAGGAATTGAAGTTAATATGGTTGTTGGAACAACCGGGTGGTATGACAAAGCTGGAGAAGTTGAGGAGCTTGTAAAAAAATCTGAAACAGGTCTGATTTACGGACAGAATTTTGCGATAGGTACCAACATATTTTTTAAATTGGTTGCAATGGCTTCACGGCTTACAGCTAAATATGGAAATTATGATGTTTATGGGTATGAGGTACATCATAAGGACAAATTGGATAGTCCATCCGGTACTGCTCTGAAAACGGCAAAAGAAATTATGAATAATTTTCCAAGCAAAAAAAGATTGGTAACAGATAGACTAGATCGAAAAATAGAACCCGACGAATTACATTTTGCATCGATCAGAGGTGGAAGAAATCCGGGAGTGCACGAAGTGGTATTTGATAGTGAGGGAGACTCTCTCACAATTTCTGATCAAAATCACTCAAGACGCGGATATGCAGAAGGATCAATTGTCGCCGCGGAGTATATAAATGGCAAAAAAGGATTTTATAATTTTAGTGATATCTTTGAAGAGATCAAATAGTTGTCATCCTGAGGTTTCCCGAAGGATCTAGTAAAGAGATTCTTCGCTTTGCTCAGAATGACATGATTAAATTTATGAAAAAAATAACAGGAGCAATTACAGCGCTAGTTACACCATTTAAACAAAGTGGGGAAATCGACGTAGCTTCTCTTGAGAAATTAGTTGATTGGCAAATTGAATCAGGAATTAATGGATTAGTTCCTTGCGGGTCCACAGGGGAAGCAGCGACGCAAACTATCGGCGATTATAAATTGGTCGTTGAAACAGTGATCAAAAAAACTGCAGGACGTGTGCCCGTAATTGCCGGAGCAACAAGTAATGATACTTCCAAAGCAGTTGAGCTTTCGATAATAGCCAAAAATGCAGGAGCAGACGTACTTTTGCACGCAACCCCATACTATAATAAGCCTACACTTGCCGGTTTGGTCGCTCATTATAAAGAAATAGCAAAAGTAGTTGATTTGCCAATTATTATTTACAATGTTCCTGGTAGAACTGGGCTCAATTTGACTTCATCAATGACACTTGAAATTGCAAAACAGGTTGATCAGATAGTGGGCATTAAGGAAGCCTCGGGGAATATTATTCAAATAATGGAAGTAATAAAAGGCGCCTCAACGGATTTCTCTACACTTTCGGGCGATGATGCCATGACGCTTCCTGTAATGGCAGCCGGAGGAATGGGAATAATTTCAGTTGCCTCAAACGAAATTCCTTCGGAAATGACGGATTTGGTTAGCTCGGCACTGTCTGGAAACTTTGAGAAAGCTCGTAAAGTGCATTTCAAATGGGTGGATTTGATGAACGTGAACTTTATTGAAAGTAATCCAATTCCCGTCAAAACTGCAATGAGTATGATGGG
>DATIJS010000051.1:0-2525 GCA_035478335.1 Saccharimonadales bacterium (SeqCode)
TTCCATGGAAGAAGTGTCGGGTCTTTCTGGGAATAGACTGGGATTTCTTTGCCGGAAATTACCAAATGTCCAAGTAGCGTTTTATCTTCAGGATTTGGATTTGGTTTGACACTTGTGTCTTGCGGGAGAAGACCATAGACGCTATCGTATTTGAGAAGATACATCCAGCCTTTGATGTCAGTTGAATGCCCGGCATTAATTGCAACAACCTCGACTTCTTCAGAATGCCACTGCAGAATCACACGGTGGGCAACGCGCCCGATTCTTCCATATCCATTTATCGCAACTCGTACCATATATTTAGTATAGACATGTTTTTTTAATAGAGCAAGAGGAAAATTGTATCGAAATTGTGGTCCTGAACCTGTTTCAGAATCTAGATTGTTGACAAGCACGCCAAATTTTTGCTCTACTATATAGATGGGGAAGAAAACCAAAAAGAAATCATCTGCTTCTGGCCGCCGCTCCCGGACAAAATCAATATCTGTAACCCGATATTTTTTTATTGGCTTATCTGTCGTACTTTTGGTTTTTGCCCTAAAAATTGTAGGCAGACCGATTGATAAACCTTTTGTTCTGGGAACTAGCGTTTATCTTGCAAGCGACGGAGACTATTCCAATTCAGGAACTAGTAACACAGAAATTCAGACTTCAACTAACACGCCTTCTGAAACCACTATCACAAACCCGACACCGGAGATAAAACCAATTCCCCGGCCCACTGGTTTTAGCACCGAACACCCTGAGACAATCTATGTAGACTGCGTCGGGCCAGATGGAAAACATTTCCAGACTAATTTGAAAGCCTGTGCAGATCTAAACCATTCATTTCACATTGATCATTTCTTATTCACAGTTCTCAAGCCGGATACAACCAAACCAAAACCTGAAATCCCAAAGCCTCAAGAGTCTTCCAACTCTGCAGACATAAGAATGCAGCAAATTAAAATTGGTGAAAAGGGTAAAGTTAGCATTGATCAAACTAGACTCAGGAAGAAGCTTGAAAATAAAGACTCACGAATTGAGTTTAACTCGAAAGACGGAACAACTTCAGCCAAAATAAAAATGCCTGATGGGACAGAATCAGATCTGGATGAACAAGTAGCTATTGATGAGGTTAATAAGCAGCTGGAGAGTATTGGAGTTGATATTTCAAAAACAGAATCGAAGGATTTCTCAATTAAGAAAAACAATATCCGGGCAAAAACACATTTTCCACTCTCCATAAATCCTGAAACAAAAGAATTAACTGTCACAACTCCAACAGGCGCTAAAGTAGTTTCGGTTCTTCCTGACGAAGCAGTACAAAGAGCATTTCTGACCGGTAAGATTAATAGCTCAGAAAGTGAGTCCCCAACTGCCTCTGCCTCAGGGCAAATAGCAACGGATACAACTACACTCACGACTCTGAATAACGAACCGGTATTTAAAGTAAACGGTTTCTCCAATAAAAAGGCTCTTGGATTTATTCCTGTTTCCTTCGCCAAATCAGTTTTTGTATCGGCAACTGATGGGAAAATAATAAAAACAGATGAGACTTTTACAAGTAAGCTCCTCGAAGCAATATCTTTCTAACCAAAAGTAAACGCGAAGACTTCGATTCCTCTACAAGAGACTTGCTAACTAAGTGCTTTTATAATTTTATTTTTTGTCTCTTCCAGAACCTTTGGAGGATTTTTAGTACTGTCCCAGCTCAAAACAACTTTATCACCTTTCCATCGTGGTTTTACATGTAAATGGAAATGGAAAACATCTTGTTGCCCTGCCGGATCATTTGCTTGGACCAGATTAACTCCATCACATTTTAATCCTATCTTTACTGCTCTTGAGATCTTAATTGCCTCCTTCATTACAGCGGCACCTGTTAGCTCATCCATTTCATAAATATTGGGGATATGTTTTTTTGTTACAATTAATGGATGGTTTTCGTAGGAAAGAAATACAATCACTTCTTCATTCTCATCAATAATAAAACCCGGTGCTTCTTTTCTGATTATTTTGCAAAAAATACAATCCTGCATATTTAACTATTTTATATTTTACCCGAAAGTAAATGCGAAGACTTCGACACCCGGTGTAACATATTCCAGTTTCAAAATATGTCTTTCTGTTTTGTCTTTAAAATCTACCAGATTGTAAAGCCTGTCTGAGTCAACATTCACAATTCCGTTCTTTACATCCGGTCCCGCACTTTTGGCATCTATTAATTTCCCGTCAAGATAAACTTTAACCTGTGCATTCTTCGCGCTTCCCGGTCTCATTACCAGATAAACTTTACTGGCATTAAAATTATAATTGAGAGTTGCATTTTTTCCGGCAATTGAATATTCATCTTCGATATCCCATGATCCACCAAGAGAAAAATGATTCATATCTAAGTGATCATCAAGCGTAAAATCCTGTTTTCCGTTATCTGCCTTTCCGCTGCCTGATAAATAAAGCATCCGCATTGATCCGATATATGTTTCCGGCGAAATACTTCTATCAGTCGGGGTTTGATCCGGCATATTTTCAAGTTTTGTATC
>DATIJS010000052.1:0-3429 GCA_035478335.1 Saccharimonadales bacterium (SeqCode)
TTGGGGAAGTAGGGCACTATATATGTTAATCAGACCTCAATCAACCAATTTTGCAAAGATAAGAGTAGTAGGCGTAGGTGGTGCAGGATGCAATGCTATCGGCTCGATGATCGAGCATGGATCTATAGTCGGCGTTGATTTTGTTGCTATCAATACAGATGCTCAGGCACTTCTTCTAAATAAAGCAGATACCAAAGTCCAAATCGGAGAAAATATCACCAAAGGCTTGGGTTCTGGGGGCGACCCTGAGAATGGAAGACTCGCAGCAGAGGAATCAGAGGAAAAAATCAGACACATGCTTGAAGGATCTGATATGGTTTTCTTAACAGCCGGTATGGGTGGGGGAACAGGAACAGGAGCTACGCCAATTGTTGCCAAAATCGCCAAGGATCTTGGCGCGCTTACTGTTGTTGTTGTTACCAAGCCTTTCCTTTTTGAGGGAACACGACGGATGGTAACAGCTGAGGAAGGTCTTGAGAATCTCAAAGACAAAGCCGATACCCTGATTGTCATCCCAAATCAGAGAATTCTTGATGTTGTGGACCGTAAATTATCTCTTCTTGACGCATTCAAAGTCGCTGATTCTGTGCTGACACAAGGTGTACAGGGAATTTCTGAAATAATTACACTTCCGGGGCTTATAAACGTTGATTTTGCCGATGTCAGAACAATCATGTCTGACGCCGGATCCTCTCTTATGGGAATTGGCTCAGGTGTTGGTGAAAATAGGGCACAGACAGCAGCAAGGGCTGCAATTTCAAGTCCTCTTCTAGAGATTTCGATGGACGGCGCACGGGGAGTGTTATTTAATATCGTCGGCGGACAGGATCTGACAATGACTGAGGTAGATGAAGCAGCCAAAATCATCTCCAATGCAGCATATCCTGATGCAAATATCATTTTCGGAGCAACGATAGATGAGGCAATGCGTGACCAGATTCGCATCACAGTTGTGGCAACAGGCTTTGATCAGGCCAAACAGCGATTGCAGCAGTTCGTCGTCCAGCAGCCCGAGCCTCAAGTGGTTCAGTCAAATGTCATAACAGCAGGTAACGAGCCGGATGGTTCTGAGAATAATGATCAGCAGCAGCCTGCAGAGCAGCAGCAAGCCAACAAAAAAGACGAAAACCCAGAAGACGATTGGGACATCCCCGCTTTTTTGAGGCAACGTAACTAAACCCCAGGCTACTTCCTATAAAGCTCCATTGTACTGTAAGATATGGGTTACTGTCTGCACAGTCTTGCCCAATTCTTACTTGACTTTATGCATTAGATAGATTATCATAAATTTTGGAACGGAGTAATCCATTCGCAGAGAGGAGCACTATGCTCCTTTTTTGTTTGGATAAGTGTTTAGTGTTAAAATCTTCTTTTCTATGAACTCTTTCTTTATGAAATGATCGTTTCTAACTGTATGATTTGGAATAAAGAAGTCATAAATAGGATATGTAATTAGATCAGCAATTTGTATTCCAATATGGTTTTGCTTCTTCTTAACAATAAGTAAGTCAAGTATGTTTTCTCGTAAATCCTTACCTGATAAAGTACCAGTACCCGATTTTTGATATTTGTAAAAAGAGCTTAGTAAGTTGGCATCTTCATAATCTCCTCTTGATTCTGCAATAATTAGTCCTTTCCTATGTTTATCTTTTAAATACTTAAAATAATCAGCGAGCAAGAACTTGAGCGAAATATCATATAAGTTTATTTTTGCTGGGGTTGTTAGAGGACTTATATTAGGTTTAATCTTTTTAATCAATGATAATTTACCATCTTGAAAAGTTCCGTATTGTAAAGCAAGTTCGTTTTTATTTATAAAGCTACCAATTATTTTATATTCTGTATCACGAACAAGATTATTAAGCCTATCTAAAAATGATCTGCACAAATCTTTATCATTTAATAACCAAGAATACTCATCTCTTTTATGTAATATATCTATATAATGAAATGGGGTATGGTTATTTCTTTGTTTAAAACGATCTTGAATGTTTCTTCCTTGTATATTTAAGGCTGGATAGTTTATTCCTGATAATGTTATGCCACATAACCCAAAGTAGCGAATATTACTCACTTCTTTAATTTCTTTTCTTGTCTTGCCTTTTAACTCTGTAAGATTAGGAGAATCTCTTTCATCTAAACAAAGAAAATCGTACATGTTCATCTTTGACATGCGTAGATTATATTACTTTTAATGTTAAATATAAACAGTATATAAACGGTAAAATGATTTTTTTGTTAAACAATTGCTAAATTTAGGTTGTACCTTGAAGACTTAGAAACGCTATTTATTCAAAGGTGGTTTTTCAGAAAACCCGAAGCTATAAAACAAGTCTGTCTATAAAATCCCCGCATTTCTAAAAGAGGAATTGATTAAATTCTGATCCTTTTGAAGTTATCAGGATTGTGCATTACTCTCTATTTGCTTGGCTCGTTCTTCAGCTTCTTGCCTAGCCTACTCATCTTCCTATCTTATTCATGCAGTTGTTTCATTTGCCAATCTTTGCGTTTCGTGCAGCAAACCTATCAGCCTTTTCTTTGCCAAACTTGCATCCTTCTATCTGTGCATTTTGTTGCTGTTAGTCATAAGCCATAATTCTCACATCCTTAGTAAGGTACTGTTGCGCCCTGTTTTCTTGCCTCAGAAATTCCTATTGCAACTGCCTGCTTGCGGCTTGTTACCTTTTTACCACTTTTCCCACTTTTAAGTTCCCCTTCTTTGTATTCGTGCATTACTTTTTTTATCTTTGACTGAGCTTTCTTGCTATATTTTGCCATTTATATCACCACCATTCCTATGAATATGGTACAAATATTAAATCAAATTCCATTAAATAATCTGTAAGAAGTACGTAATAGGAAGCCCGTAATTATTGATTTTGTCGTTGTGTAGGTCGTAAAATCGGCTGAGTATTTCATTTTCTGTTATACTCATGATTCAATGAAGTCTCAATTATTTACAAAGGAACATAATGGCGTTTATATAACTCATATTATTTACGGGACTATTGTCGTTGCTGCTTTGCTTCTGACGCTTCAGGGGCATGAGACAAAGCCTCTGAAGATAATTCTGTCAATTGTCGGGACGATGATTGTTTTGCAGGTGGCGTCGGTGTATTCGGAGATTGTCGGGGCGAGGTTTGAGAAGAAAAGGAGATTGTTGAAAGAAGAATTTAAAGATTTGCTATTCGAAGGATTAATTACCATTTCGGCCTCACTTATACCTATAATTATTTTTGTTATGTCGGCATTGGGTTTTATCCAGACAAGTTTTGCGTTTACATTGGCAAAATCATTTGCAGTCTTACTGTTATTTGCATACGGTATTGCTTTTGGGCGGATTACCGGTAGATCATGGATATCCTGCATATTAATTGGTATAGAAGGATCTGTGGTCGGTGGAGTATTGATTCTCCTAAATTCTATCAT
>DATIJS010000053.1:0-5972 GCA_035478335.1 Saccharimonadales bacterium (SeqCode)
GTATCATCATGTAAGTGAGGAGAAACTGGATGAGTATGTCTGCGAATTTTACTTCAGATTTTGCAGACCTGAAATATTTAGTTCTCCCCATGAATACTTGAAAAACACACTAGTGCTTGTACCAACAGGGTAGGATTACCCCAAAATCATTGACAAAATTGAGATTTAGAGATAACATACGTAAACATATTATGCCTAACTACGAATTAAATCCTTACGGAACACCAGCTGAGGCTGTCAAAAGATTACATAAAGCTGTGGTCATTTTTGAACGGTCATTGAGATTTAGTGATCGACTTAAAGACGCTTCAGCATCTGGAAGCCTAGGGATGGAATTAAGTGAAAAAGACAGAGCAATCATAATTGCTTCTGGTAATGAAATGCTTGGAATTCGCAATGCTTCTCCTGAAGTTCGACAAGCTATCACTAGCCACCTTTATGACCACCTGGAACATCACCCCAGAGGTACAGAATATTTAGCTTTTCAAATGAATCCTGGTTTTGGATATAAAGTGTAATAGCCAAAATTTAGAAAAAATGTCGTATATGACTAAAGAGCAGAAAGTAAAAGAAATTATAAAACGGCTTTCCAGGGTTTATCCCGACCCCAAAACAGCGCTTAATTACTCAAAGCCACATGAGTTGTTATTTGCGACCATTCTTGCAGCGCAAGCAACAGACAAAACGGTAAATACAGTCACTCCTGAACTTTTTAAAAAATATAAAACTATAAAAGACTTTGCAGATGCTTCTATTGAGGATATTGATTTGATGGTCAAAAAAGTTAATTTTCATAACAACAAATCCAAAAATATAAAGGCTGCGGCTCAGATGATAATGAAAAAGTTTGGTGGTAAAGTTCCTGACAATATGGAAGACTTAGATAGTCTTCCCGGAGTTGCCAGAAAAACAGCCAATGTAGTCCTCGGAAACGTATTTCATAAAGCAGAAGGAGTTGTTGTGGATACCCACGTGATGAGACTTTCTGTGAGACTTGGACTAACTGACAAGAAAGATCCCGTCAAGATAGAGCAGGATCTTATGAAAATTGTGCCAAAAGAAAGTTGGATTGATTTCTCACATTTACTTATCAATTTCGGCCGCGAATTCTGCCCTGCAAGGCCTCATAAATGTATCGATTGTCCCTTGGGAGACCTCTGCCCAGATATAAACGAGAATTAAGTAGGAATAAGCTTATCTTTCTTTTCTTCCTCCACGTCTTTGAGCAAGAAGAGTCTCAAGTTCAGTTGCAAATCGCACTGCTTCCACAGCTCTCTCTCTTGCTGCTGCAGCTGCTCTATCAAGGTATTTTCGATTTGAAAATTTATCTCTAACTCCATCCATAACTAAATCATGAGCTACCTGTGCAGGCGCTTGTCCTTTATCAGATACAAATAAATCAAAGAGAGTTGTATCATCTGGGACTACAAGTCTAAAATTAACTTGTCTTATTCTTGGTTTTGGTGGGGGGGGTGATCCTGCCATGGAGAGATTTTATAATAAAATTAATGTAGTTGCAATAGCAAGCTAAACCTAATTTAAATTCCCCTGTGCTTTGGCACGTCTAGCTTCTGTTTCATCAAGAATTATTTTCCTCATCCTGACACTTTTGGGTGTTACCTCAACCAATTCATCATCGGCTATGTATTCCAGAGCGTCCTCAAGCGTCATAACGCGGGGCGCATCAAAATGATCTGCTTTACCATCTCCTTTGGATCTCATGTTGGAGAGTTGCTTGGTTTTGCAAACATTAACACTCATATCCTCACTTCTTGAATTTTCGCCAATTACCTGGCCTTTGTAAACAGGCACTGCTGATCCGATAAATAATGTCCCACGCTCT
Source organism: Saccharimonadales bacterium (SeqCode) (assembly GCA_035478335.1). Classification (GTDB taxonomy): domain Bacteria; phylum Patescibacteriota; class Microgenomatia; order Levybacterales; family UBA12049; genus DATLDE01. The sequence continues at coordinate 1,844 of DATIJS010000053.1, forward strand.
TGTGTATTTAATAATCCGTAGAGATTGCTTACTCCAGTTTCATGGACCACCAGCGAACCATGTTCACGTTTCATAGGCTCACCTGAATCAACATCGTATTTAAAAAAGGTTGTGTTGATTATTCCAAGACCCCGTGTGTCGGTAATAAATTCAGAGCGATATCCAAAAAAGGCGCTGGTAGGAATCACAAACTGCATATAAACAATATTATTCTCGTCCGTTGTCATGTCTTCAAGAACTGCTTTGCGAAGACCCATCTTCTGCATCACAATTCCTGAATAATCCTGAGGTGTTTCAATAAATATTCTCTCAAAAGGTGCCATTTTCTTGCCATCAATTTCCTTGAGAATCACTTGCGGACGACCTACCTGAAACTCATATCCTTCCCGTCTTAATCTTTCAATAAATATCGCAAGATGCAATTCACCTCTACCTGATACCATCCATTTCCCGTCAGGTGTGTCCTCAATTCGAAGCGCAGTATCAGTCTCAAGCTCTTTGTAAAGTCTCTCATTGATTTGCCTTGAAGTTTTGAAGACACCTTCTTTACCGGCCATTGGAGAATCATTAACTCTGAAAATCATACGTACTGTTGGCTCCTCAATCGCAAGAAGGGGTAGAGCGATCGGTTCGTCAACTGATGCAATTGTTTCACCAATTGTGATATCAGGTATGCCTGAAATTGCTATAATGTCACCGGCTGAGACTTCAGTCGCGTCAATCCGCTCTAAACCCTTAAAAGTCATAAGTGATGTTAGGCGATACTTTTTTTGTGCGCCTTCCCGATTGATGTGTACCACTTCCTGTCCGGCTTTGACAGTTCCGTTGTAGACACGTCCGGTCGCGATACGACCTTTGTAATCGTCCCTTGAGAGTGTTGTCATAAGAATCTGAAGAGGTTTTGTATTGTCGCCTGAGGGTTCAGGAACGTACTTCATAATTGCGTCAAAAACAGGGGAGATATCGGACATTTGCGACAGATCTGCCTCAAGTCCTGCCAATCCGTTCTTTCCGGATGCATACACAATAGGGAAGTCAGCAGTATCGTCATCTGCTCCCATTTCGATAAAAAGATCAAGCGTTTTATCAAGTACTTCATGAATTCTGGCATCTGGTCTATCAATTTTATTTACAACTACGATAATTTTTAGTTTTTTCAAAAGTGCATGTTTGAGAACAAATCTGGTCTGTGGCATAGGTCCTTCTTTGGCATCAATTAGAAGCAGGCAACCATCAGCCATTGTCAGAACTCTTTCAACTTCTCCACCAAAATCAGCATGTCCCGGTGTGTCAATTATGTTAATTTTTGTCTCACCCTCTGTCGGATCATTCCAGACAACTGATGCATTTTTGGAAAAAATTGTAATACCACGCTCTTTTTCAAGGTCATTGCTGTCCATGATCAAATCATGTCCTTCTGCCTCTTTATTGAGATCTGTTTTTGATTGTCTTAAGAGCGCATCAACCAAAGTAGTCTTGCCGTGGTCAACGTGAGCTATAATTGCGACATTGCGGATTTTCATAATAGAAAACCCCGCACTCTGCGAGGCTGATTAATAATACCATTTTTAGCCAAAAATAGCAATTTACTCGGTAGTTTTTGCCCTTTCTCCGTAAGATACAATTTTTGTTTTGGGAATAATAAGTGAAGAAACAGCACCAGCCAGCGTAAAGTAAAAAGCCAACATAGTCGCAGCTTTCGCTCCATCAGTTACGGCTTGGGACACGTCAGCTTTTACAGCCATTGCAATCGCAGGATATTTCTTAGCAAATCCAGGATCTCCTTTGGCACCACTCTCTACATTTACTTTTTTCATGCCCTCAATTATCATAGGTTTTGCAAAAACGGGAATGGCGTTATCTGCTTGAATATTTTGAGGAATATTGGTGGACAGGGTACTTGAAAGTATAGTGCCAAGAACTGCTATGCCAATACTTGTACCAATTTGACGCACTGTATTGTTGAGAGCAGATGCTTCACCTGCCAGTCTGATATCGACCTGTGAAATTACGATATTGGTCAACTGTGCGCTGGCCATTCCGATTCCTGAACCAAATAAAATTAATCCGGGAGCCAATGTCATGCCGGTTGCAGACGTGCTATATAATCTTCCAAGAACAAAAATTCCAATTGCGGTTACAAACATGCCAATTGTTGAGATCCATTTCGGACCAATTTTGGCTGCAATAAAGCCTGACAATGGTCCGAAAACTGCGACACTAACGGACGCAAACATAAATACAAGCCCTGTATCAAAAGCATTCAATCCAAGAGCATTTTGCAGATATATTGTGAGTATGAAAAAAACACCGATTAAGCCCATTGAAAGTATTCCCAGGGTAATCAGACCCATTGAATAACCGCGGTTTTTGAACATACTCATTTTGAGGAGCGGATCCTGACCATTTTTTTCAAGTTTATTTTCAACCAAGACAAATAAAGTCAAAAGAATTGCTGACAGGGCAAATGTAAACGGAATAATAGATATACTTGAATTGCTCCAAACAAAGCTTCCAAGCGCAAACGTTTGGGCGGGTCTTAACCATCCATACTTACTTCCCTCTATCAATCCAAAAATCAGAGTAAACAATCCCGCTGCTGAGAGAAGCGTTCCGGAAATATCAAATTTTTTACTTTGCTCACCTTTTGATTCCTGTATAAAAACTGAACCGATTATTGCAATCAGAGCTACTATTACGTTTATGCGAAGTGACCATCTCCAGGAATAATATGTAGTTAAAAATCCACCAAGTAGAGGTCCTACGCTTGCAGATCCGCCAGCAACAGATCCCCAAATACCAAATGCAATTGCACGCTCTTTGCCCTGAAACTCGCTGGCAATTAGGGAAAGTGATGAAGTCATAAGCATTGACGCACCAATTGCTTCAATAACAGCTTCTCCCAGGAAAAGAATATAAATACTTGGGGCAATTGAGGCGATAAACGACCCTGTCGCAAATAGAACTGTACCTATCAAAAATATTTTCTTTCTTCCATACACATCCCCCAGTCTGCCAACAATTATCAAAAGAGTTGCTATGATAAGTGCGTAACCTGATATAACCCATTGAATAGCATCAAAACTGGTTTTTAGGTCACGAAGAATGTAGGGAATTGCGACATTTAGGACTGTATTGTCGATAATCACAATTGCTATCGACAATGCAAGCACAACAAGAGCGTACCAGCGGTATTTTTGAGTAGAGAAGCGTGACAAATTCACAATCTCTATTATAAACCATCTGTATAATTAATAAAATCATTAAAATTATTGCTCTCAATCTTATCCGCTGTGAGTAATTCAGAGACTTTTACAAATGCAAATCCTCTTTCTTTAAGAGTGCTGATTATGAACGGCAATGCGTTTGCAGTCTCAGGTTCATTTGGAAACCCATTCATATGAAGGACGATTATTGAACCATTTTTGACATTATTAAGAATATTATTTTCAATAAATTCACGATCCGGATTGAATCCATCTTGCCCTTCTGCATCCCACTGTATCGGAATTACACCTGCCCTTTTTGCAATATCCAAATCCGTTGGTGAATAACATCCACCCGGAAATCTGAACAATTTGTTATCTGTTCCGGTAATCTTCAATAAAATCCTTTGAGTTTTTTCTATTTCTACTTTGTCCTGCTCATCAGTTGAGGGCGTTAGTCCGAAGCATTCTCCATCAAAAGAAGGATGTGAGTAAGAATGATTTCCAAGTTCAAATAGTGGATTTGAAGCTAATTGTTTTGCTACAAACGGATATTGCTCAATCCACATACCTGTCAAAAATAGTGTCGCTTTTGTATTAGTTTTTTCCAATGTGCTTATAATATTTTGATCATAATAACTTTTAACATAGTCCAAATCAAGATTGCCCTTCATCTGAGGAGTCATATCAGCATCAAAAGTGAGAGCGATTTGTTTGGACTTTTCTGAACCATGAAATACAATTCTTTCTTTTTCTGTAGAAAGTACAATCGTTGTTTTTTTCTCAACTTTTCCCAAAACAGGACTAATTTTTTCAAGAAAAGGAGAATTTTTTGTAAAATAAGCTGTAGTTTCTACTTGAGTTTTTACTCCCAAACCAAATAACCAGACTAGGAACAAAACAAAAAGAACAAAAGCGAATTG
>DATIJS010000054.1:0-11533 GCA_035478335.1 Saccharimonadales bacterium (SeqCode)
CTTGTGATGCGCATACCATTCGTCAACCAGCGCATCATCAACTGCGATCATTTTGATAGCAGAAAGCTTGAGGCCTTTACGCTCAAAACGGTGAATTATCTCACCTATAAGTCCTCTTTGGACTCCATCCGGTTTTACGAGTACTACAGTTTGCTCCATATTTAGGTTTTAGGTTTTAGGTTTTAGGTTTTAGGAAAATTTCTAATCCCTGACACCTGAAACCTAACCCCTGCGCTGTTATAATTTTAGCAGCGATTCCAATTTCTGTCTATCCTCAAAGTTACCGATCAAAGCAAGATTTAGGGTATTTTCAATGAAAAACTCCCGTCCCACTGCTTCAACATCCTCTTTAGTTACAGCATCCAGATGCGCCAAAATCTGATCAGGATTCTCGATCTCTTCCTCAAGCAATTCTTGATGACCATAGAATCCTGCAACTGAATTGCTATCTTCAAGTCCGAGAACCAAGTGCCCTTTCAAAAATTCTTTTGCTTTTGTAAGCTCTTTGTCCGAAAGCTCCATTTTTCCCTCTCCAACTTTTTTGTATTCAGACAAAATCACTTCAATTGCTTCAACTACTCTTTTGGGGTCAATTCCCGCTGTTGAGACAAGTGTCCCCGCATCTGTATATTCATCCGAATTGGTTCTGATATAGTAAGCCAGTCCCCTTTTCTCCCGCACTTCATGAAAAAGCCTGCTGGACATTCCCCCACCCAAAATTGCAGCCAGAACTGAAAGCGGGTATTTTTTGGGAGACTTTAATGATATTGTCCTGACACCTAATGCGATATGAATCTGTTCTGTTTTTTTGGTTTTGATAAAAACAGCAGGCTTTGTTTGATTCTCTACAATCCCAACAGGATTACCTGTTATAAACTGTTTCATCCCTCCGAAATACTTCTCAACAAGTGTCTCGGTTGGCTCTGATTCAATCCCTCCTGCAACTACAACTGTCATATTGTCTGCGCTGTAGAGCCCTCCCATGTAATCTCGAAAGTTCTGCTGGGTGATTGTCTGAATATTCTCTTTCGGTCCCGCTATGTCCCACCCCATAGGCGTATCGCCGTACATCAATTCTTCGTAGATATCTCCGAGTTTGCGCATCGGATTGTCCTCAATCATATTGATCTCCTCCATTATCACACCGCGCTCTTTGTCGATTTCAACAGGATCAAGTTTGGAATTCTGGAGCATGTCTGAGAGAAGATCCAAGAGTGTCTCAAGTTTGCCCTTGGCGGACTTGATGTAATAACCTGTTATTTCCTTGCCTGTAAAGGCATTGAATTCGCCACCTATCCCATCAATCAAACTTGAAATCTCCATAGCGCTTGGGCGCTTTTCAGTGCCTTTAAAAGCCATGTGTTCAAAGAAGTGGGAAATACCGTTATTGGCTTTATTTTCATAGCGTGAACCTGCGCCAACCATCACAATCACAGTTGCTGATTCAAGAGAAGGCATGGGAATTGTTATTACTCGGAGACCATTGGGGAGAAGTGTACGCTTAAATTGCATAGCAAGGTTTATATCTTAACATTTTCTAACCTAATTTACAAATTTTTACGCCTAAGTAAACTTAAGTATTCAAATTAGAAACAAACCAAAGTACATGATGAAGAAGTAACATTAATTATGCTTGTTGCTGAATTATTGAACCGGTCAAATGCTTTCGCTGTTAGAGTGAATTTGGCTTTATTTTGGTTGGGTACTGTCCAATTACATGAGTAAGGAGAGGCTGTTGTTGTACATATGAGACTGTTATTCACATAAAACTCAACTTTAGAAATTCCCGATGCATCAGATGCATTTGCCTTGATCGCAACTACTGCTTTTCTGGTAACAGTTGAATTATTTGCAGGACTTGTTATGGATACAGTTGGCGGAGTTTTATCAGGCACCGGAGTTGGTGTTGGAGCAGAAGTAGGAGAAGGAGTTGGTACCCTTGTCGGCGTAGGAGTAGGAGGGATTGGCGTTGGGGTCGGAGTAGGTGTTGGGGTTGGTGTTGGTGTAGAGGTTGGGGTTGGTGTTGGTGTAGAGGTTGGGGTTGGAGTCGGTAGTGAAGTTGGTGTAGGAGTTGGCGTCGGAGCCGGTATCGAAACATTAACAGGCTGAGATGCGCCCACATTCCCCGCTTCATCATAGGCTTTAACTGACAATGCATGATTACCATAACTTGCACCTGTTGAATCCCAGCTGAAATTATATGAATCAGCTGTAGTTGATGAACTTAATACTCCGTCAACATAAAGTTCTGTCTTTGCAACTCCGAAATTATCTTTTGCATCCGCATTTATAGCTACAACTCCTGAAACAACTGTTCCGTCTGCGGGCTGAGTTATCGAAACTATTGGGGCTTGTGAATCAACAAGAGCTGCGCCAGGGCCGACAGGCATTTCAAATGAATATGTCAGATTATTGCCTGCTATATCATATGCCAGAATTTTGATCAAAATTCTGGCAATTCCAGAGACAGGTGTAATATTGGCTGAGTAAACACCACTGTTATTTGTAGTCGTCAATGATTGATATGTCGCTCCCCCGTCTTTTGAGTAGCTGACAGCTACTTTGCCCAAACTTCCCCCAACCGGATCAAGCTCAAATTCAACTTTATTTACAACTGTAGGATCAAACTGCTCGCTTCGATTTGCACCCGAATAAAAATACAATCTCTTAATTGATGGCGGATTTGGATCAGTAATGCTTGTGTCAAAATTAGCATCAACATGTCCGACTAAATCAATGCCTTTATTTTTGTATGGAAAATCAGTTTTAAATTCATAATGCCCAGAGGCAGCGGCAATAGATTGAAGACCAAAAGCTGCAGGGAAAGCCGGTAGGTTTCCTGAATAGAATAATGATCCATCTTTGTTCAGACTAAACGGCTTTGAGTCAGTTGGACGTCTTACAAAGTCCTGTCTGTAAAAAAGCAGACACTCCCAGAGCAAAGCGCATGATGCCGGATCATAGTATGACTCGACCCGGATAGAACTGTTTGAATTTACAAATTTACCTGCAAAGAAAGATGGCCCAAGTCCTTGATAGACTTTATTTTCACTAAATGAGGGCAATTTACCTCCCTTATTGAATCTCAACCATCTCTCAGGATTTGAGTTAATTGTAAAGTCAGGAGTTGAATCAACACCGCGGAGATAACCTGTAGGACTATTTTTGGCTGCAAAGAAACTGACATATGCACCAGATGGTGCATTTGAATAAATAGTCTGATTAATAGGCAGCGGCATAGTTCCGCTTGTATAAGCGGTAACTGTACCTCCTCCTCTGACAGAATCCCATATCAAAGGCTGAAGTGACCCAGACTGCTCATCAGGATCCCATTGTACCTGTGTTGTCTTGAAATCGTCTTTGGAATTATTAATTGTGAGACTACTACTCAAACCCGTGAAACCTTCGTAATAATAATGAAGAGCTGCAACGGGCTGGATTTCTGATCCGAAGACACTCTCATAACGATAATCAGAACTCATATTGCTGAAGTACTCACCTGTCAGAGAATCAATTCCATCATATCCATTAACCATCATTGTACTTGAACTAGTACAGCAACTATCTATCTGAGGAATATATTCCAAATATTGCAATCTGTTTTCTATAAATGGCTTTGCACCATTTGGATCGGTAGGAATTACTTTTACCCAATTTTTTGCGTCCGCTGCGCTCACATTTATAACTGTTGAACCGCCTGAGACAACTACTCCCTCTTTGACAACGGTAAAAGTTTGATAATGCTGAGTTGCCGGATCCCATACCCCTGCATACTTAACTATCGCGTCGTATGTACCCGGATTATTGAGATAAAAAATATGAATTGAAGCATATGAATAATCCTCATAGCTTATGCCTGCTCTGTTATGAATATACACTGTCCCGGCTTTTAGCATCTCACCTGAAACAGGATCCTGAATTGTGAAGACAAAGAATTTAGTGAATTTTATTGCTGCCTGCAAAGATCCACTTGGACCTGTTAGATTTAGAGTTCCTGAATAAATATTATTTGGTACCTGTGTATTGTCAACAACAAATTTTGTATCAACTGCAGCATTTCCTGATGCCGGAACTGTAACTGAAGTCGGCACTTGAAGACTGATTCCCGGGCGGAAACTTGAATAACCGCCTGCAATAGTCTGAGGAACATCTGTTCTTAGATTGGTGAGCGTTATTGTCTTAGTGCTTGATGTCCAGTTGGATAATGAAGGATCATCAACGCCATAATCAATGCTTTGCGTATCTGCTGTAAATGTAGGCTTAATTGTCAAAGAGATAGGGATGCTTCCCTTGAGAACCCCGCTTTGCGAAAGTAGAATTCTTGCAGAGTATACACCTGATTTGGCTGTGTCATTATCAACTGACAAAATTGCATTAAATGAATCTGTTTGACCATTTGGAACATTGAGAGTTGTCTTGGATGGAGTAAATGTAACACCTGTTATGGGTGTATCCAAACTCACATTCAAAGTTGTTACTGATGGATCGTTAGCTTTTATCGAGAAGGTTTGATTGCTTTGACTAAGCTTTTTTGTTGGATCAGAGGCTATAGTCCAAGCAGATGGAGATGCTATAAATTGAGAGCTTATTGTAATCGCCTTAGTACTATCTACCTCGCCTGTACCCTGGTCATTTGAAGTCATGCCGAGATTCCTTGTAGATGATTTGAGTGACTGCTTTACCTGATCCGGCGTATATCCGGGATTTGCCTGACGCATAAGGGCAGCAAGACCCGCAACATGTGGAGTTGCCATACTTGTTCCTGAAATTCTGATATGCTGAGAGTCAAAACAAGTCGGCGCAGTTGGGAATGAACTTCCAAATCTTGCTGCGCAAATATTTACACCCGGCGCTGCGACATCCGGTTTTTGAATATCAACTCCGTTGTAAACAAGAGGCCCGCGTGAACTAAAAGATGCGATCGGACTTGCGCAATAACTATCAACACCTATCTGAGCAGTCTTGCAGGACGCAGCAACTGTAATAGCAGTCCGGGCAGTACCGGGTGACAAAATGGTTGAGGAACTAGGGCCTGAATTTCCAGCTGCGATTGTAAATACAACTCCCGCAGTAGTTGCATTATCAACTGCCAGACTCATAGCGTCATCCGGATTCCCCGAACCTCCAAGGCTCATGCTCGAGACATCGACGCGGTCTGTTGTATCCCCGTCACCATTTGGATCAACAGTGTAATTTATCCCCTGAATAATTGTTGACTCATAACCGGATCCGCTTGAATCCAAAACCTTAACTGCTACTATGTTTGCATCCGGTGCAACTCCCTTGAGCAAACCTTTACCTGCAGCAGTTGCAGCAACGTGTGTTCCATGACCCATATCATCCATTGGGTTTGCATCATTATTGATAAAATCATACCCGCTCACGACCTTACATCCGGCTCCCAAACACCCACCCAAATCAGGATGCGTGTAATCAACTCCTGTATCTATAATTGCAATCCGCTCGCCTTTTCCTGTCAGAGAATTACCTTTACTGTCAACCAAATTCCAAACTTGATCTGCATGAATTTGAGGAACCGATACATCAAGCTGAGTTGTCACTAGTTTGTCAACCTCTATCTGCTCAACATCCGCGCTTTTTTGTAAATTATTAAAAGTCGAGTCATCAATATCAGCTGATATACTATTTACAATTGCAAGATCTTTTTTACTTTTGGCTTTTGATCCGAAAAGAGATAGGATTTTATTTTTTTTATCTATGAACTGATTTTTCTTGTCGAGTAATTTGCCAACCAATTGCTTTGACTCATAAAATTTGGCGTATGGAAGCTTCATCCGGATAATTACAGGAACAGTTGCATCCTTATTGCTATGAAATCTCTTTGCCAGTGCGGAATCAGCCTTACCATTTACCTTACTGGCAATTTCATCTTTTTTAAATACCTGTACCCCCTCTGATGCTTTAACATATTTAGTTTGTGATTCACTTCCCTCAATTATATTGAATGTTGAATTTTGATCAATCTCAAAATTAAGTACTTCTCCACTTTTCAAACGTACTGATTGATTTACTTTTTTCCCGGTTGGTTTACCAATGCTTCTTTGCACAATCGCAACTTCATCAGCTGAAACCTTCTTCAACCCCAACGCCGTATATGCCTCTTGACTCATCTCATCCTGAGAAAATGCAGCTTTAGCTGCAAACAGACTAAGCATTTTATCTCTTACAAAGGCTTGCTGTATGCTTAAAAATAAACCAAGAATCAAGATTGAGACCAAAAAATGTGGCCACTTATTTTTGTGTTTTATTTGTTTGGAGAGGTGTGATTGTAGGCTTGAGATCATTTTATTGTCCTTGTCTATTGGTCAGCTCGCGGAGAAATAGATTGTAATCAAATTGATTGACTGCTCCATCATCATCCAAATCTGACAGGAGATTATTTTCGGATGTACACGAAACAGCCGGCAAAAAGTCAGAATAGCACCCCATCAAAATATTGTAATCAAGAATATTAAGAGAATTATCGCTATTTATATCACCATTTACCAAGGTTGTTGCCGGCAAATTATTAGCTGTTCCGGCCGTTATATTCTGAATTCCGGGAGCAAGGGTTTTTAAGAATTGAGTTGTCTTAACTTTTACTGTATATACTCCTGTTGTTATTGTATTGCCCAGATCCACAACTCCGCTGAATTGACCCAATGAATTAAAGTTAACAGCTCCAGTCTTAGTCGCAACCAAATCATTTTGACTATTAAATATTTGAACAGTCACACTTCTTTGCGTATGTATCGGGTTAGGATTACCGCCGCTCTGAGGATTGGCACTGTCTCCGCCCTGACCTATCCCATGAAGCAGAAGCTTAAGATTCATAGATGTATTACCTGGAGGGATAGTAATAGTAGGCAAAATTGTAGGACCTGTAGTTGGGGTCAGTGTAGGTGGAATTGTTAAGGTAGGACCTGTTGTGGGCGTAACGGTTATTGTCGGTCCCTGAGTGACTGTTGGCCCTGCTGGTCCTTCATTTCTGCTTGGGTCATATGATCCGGGGTTATTTTGATTTCCATCTGTGTGACATGCCGGATCTCCTGCATCAATCAGTTCATTCTGATTATTGTCAATTCCGTCTGCACAAGTTGCAGGAGGAGCAGTAGTAACTGTTGGGCTAGGCTGCCTTATTGTTCCGCATACACCACTGAAATTGATTTGATTTCCAGTTCCGTTTATCGGACCACCAACACTGCCATGAATTATATTATTATTGCCTGTAATACCGCCGTTTAATCCTCCGCAAACTTCATTACCTGACCCATATATACTCCCATTGGATCCTCCCATAATAAGATTGCCAGACCCAGTAATGTTTGGCGCAGCGCCTCCCAGACCTCCCATAATCGTATTATTGTTGCCGACAATACTTCCATTAAAACCGCTCTGAATTGTACAATTATCCGAAGTTAAAGTTTCTCCCGAGCTGGCATTGACTGTCGAACAATTACCTGTTCCACTGGTATCTGCGCGGGATCTGTTTTCCTGGTTTTGTTGACTTATTAGAACTGAGGCAAATAGGCCAAAAACAAGCGCTATACCAGCTATTACAGCAAATTGCGGCTTTTTGAAGAATTGTTTTAACATGTTTAATAAAAATGTTGCCTGATTATAGTAGAACAGATCGGATCATTCCTTGTCAATAGGAAGTTCTTATAAAGACTAAATAACTATTGTCCTTGCCTGTTAGTTAGTTCACGAAGAAAGAGATTATAATCAAATTGATTGACTGCTCCATCATCATCCAAATCTGAGAGCAGATTGTTGGCAGGAGTACATGATACAGCAGGCATAAAATCAGAATAGCATCCCATCAGAAGATTGTAATCAAGAATATTGAGGGTATTATCCAAATTTACATCTCCATTAATCATAACTGTTACAGGTATTACGTTTTGCGTTCCATTCGTTATATTTTGTATCCCCGGAACAAGTGCTTTTAAGAATTGATCTGTCTTTACTTTCACAGTGTATGCCCCTGTCGTAAGAGTTGTGCCCATATCAATTGTTCCCTTGAAATCTCCTGCTGTTGAACTGTAGCTAATCAAACCCGTCTTTGTAAGTACCAATGTATTCTGTGAATTATAAACTTCAACAGTTATATTTCTTTGGGGATGTAGCGGATTGGCATTGCCTCCGCTCTGAGGATTTGCACTGTCGCCTGCCTGACCTATGCCATGCAGCAGAAGCTGTATCACAAATGAGGTATTACCGGCAGGGATAGTTGGCGTTGGCAAAATTGTAACTGTTGGAATTACAGTTGGTGTTAATGTTGTGGTTACTGTCGGAGTAATAGTTATAGTTGGTCCTTGTGTAATAGTTGGTGTAACCGGTCCTTCATTTCTGCTTGGGTCATATGATCCGGGGTTATTTTGATTTCCATCAGTGTGACATGCCGGATCTCCTGCATCAATCAGTTCATTTTGGTTATTGTCAATACCATCAGCGCAAGTTGCAGGAGGTAGAGTTGGCGGAACTGTCGGAGGAGAAGTTGGAGTTGCAGGACAAGTACCAGACCCTTGAGCACCTTGAATCGTGTTGCCTGTACCCACTACAGCACCATTCACGCCACCATGAATAATATTATTATCCCCTTTTATACATCCATTTACTCCTCCAAATATTTCATTTCCATTTCCAAAAATACTTCCGCCCAAACCTCCGCCAATTGTATTACCATTTCCATATATACTGCCATTAAAGCCACTGGGCATATAGCAATCATCACCAATAATATCGCCTGCACTATTTACATTACAAGCGCCTGTTCCTGATGCTTTTGATCTAGTCTCCTGGCTTTTTTGGCTGACAGAAACAGCTATAAAAAGGCCAAAAACAAGCACTATACCAGCCAAAATCGGCAATTGGGATTTAAGAGATAACTTTCCTAAGCTTTTGAGATTCATTTTATGACTTGGCTATTAAAGTACACCAGAATACTCAAATTTTGTCAAGGATGCGATAAATCCTATTGCCCCAGTCTATTGGTGAGTTCACGAAGGAAGAGATTGTAATCAAATTGATTGACTGCTCCGTCATCATCAAGATCAGTTAAGAGCTTGTTTTCCGGTGTGCATGAAATAGCTGGTACTAGATCCGAATAACAACCGATTATCAGATTGTAATCGAGGATATTAGCTGCATTGTCTCCATTAACATCCCCGTTAACCAACGCTACTTGCGGCATTTGATTTATCGTGCCTATCGTTATATTTTGAATTCCCGGAACAATAGTTCTCAGAAATTGGGGTGATTTTACCTTAATTAAGTATTGTCCATCTGCGATTCCTGAACCTAAGTCAACATTTCCTACGAAATTTCCCGATGTTGAATTCAATATGTTAGCAAAGTAAACAGTCCCATCTTTTTCAACAACAAGTTGATTATTATTATCGTAAACCTGTACTTTTACTATCCGATATGGATGTACTGGATTCATATTCCCGCCACTTCCCGGATTGGCACTATCCCCGGCTTTTCCAATTCCATGAAGAAATAAATTCAAAGACAAAATAGTACTGCCAGGGACAGGTGTAGAAGTAGGAGAAGGGATAGATGTAGGACTGGGATTCAAACATGAAACAGGCTGAGTTGGAACAGGTACATTTTGGGTTAACTGATTATTCGTTTCGTCACTCTCATCAATTTGATTTCCGGGGTCCACAGTAGCTGTATTTGACCCTGAATAGACATAATCCGGGATCCAGACAGAAACACTTGCACCCGCATTTAGTCCTCCATCAACAATCTTTTGTGTGTTGTTTGCTTTGACCGTAAACGAAACAGGCAAAGGAGCTACTCCCTGATTTTTAACTGTTACTTTAAGCCCAAGCCCGGTTGAGCATACATATGAACCATTACTATCATCAAGCGTTATCTGCATGCCGGTTATAATCAAGTCAGGTTTGATTATCACAGTCGGAGTGACTGTTGGAGAAATTGTAGGGGCGATTGTAGCTGTTGGCGGAATATCGGTCAGCGTCGGCACCGGTGTATCAGTCGGAGGAATTACTGTTGGTGCGGCTGTTGTAGAACCGGGAAGCGGACAATCACCCGTTCCTTTTGTGCCTGTCACTATATTATTTGTGCCGACTACTCCCCCTGCGACACTGCCTGAAATTCTATTATTGTCCCCGTTAATGCAACCCCCAACATTCCCGATGATTGAATTTGTGCCTCCGTAAATACCCCCAGTCACACCATTTGAAACCTGATTTCTATTTCCTATTATATTGCCCAGTACTTTTCCATTTACCCTGAAGTCATCTCCTACCAAATCCCCTGGGAAATCTCCTGCAATATCCCCTGAAGCGTGGGAACGTATTTGCTGCTGCTTTTGTGCGATAAGAACTGCTCCGAAGACCCCAAATAACAAAAATATTCCGGCAACAAGTGTAAACTTTGCTCTAAATGGAAGATTATTTATATTTGAAAATGTCATTTTAATGCACTCCTATTGAGTACATCAGATTGTGAAAACCCTGTCAATAAGTGGCTTTTTAACTGAGGCTACATTTTGGAAGGGGCCTCTATGCCAAGCAGATTTAAACCCGTTTTTATAACTTCTCCTGTTTTATCGGTTAAACTTAGTCTAAACTCACGTACATCTTCTTCTGATTTGATGATCGGGCATTTTTGGTAGAAAAGATTAAAAGCTTGGGCTAGTTCAAAAAGATATGTGCAGATTATGTTGGGAGCCAATCTTTCGGCCGCCTCAGTAATCACCTCATCAAATCTGGCAAGCAATCTGAGTAGTTCTCTTTCTTCAATTTCAAATTTGTAATCTGTCATCGCGAGCGAAGCTGAGCGATCTATTTCAACAGATTGCTTCGTTGTTTCACTCCTCGCAATGACACTTTGTGTTCTGGCGAAAACATATTGAATATAGGGCCCGCTATTACCCTGCATATTTAATACATCATCCCAGTCAAACATAATATCCTGCTTGCTATCGCGCTTCAAGTCATTCCATTTGATTGCCCCAATGCCTACTTGCTTTGCAATCTTATCCTCGCTACCTTTTCCATATAAACCATTTTCGACGCCTATCGGCTTACCATTTTCCCATATCCATTCTTTTTTCAAATCTTTACCCACCCCTATTCCCTTTGCGTTATGGACTGCAGCATCTAAAACGTCCTCCAGCCAGATCGTATTTCCCTTTCTGGTAGACATTTTGCCATCCTTGAACCGTATCAAACCATGCTTTAAGTGAACTCTCTGATCATTTTTGAACCATCCGAGCATTTCCTCTACTTTATATAATTGCTGAAAATAGAGCGATTGCTCCATCCCGACTTCGTTGATTATCAGGACATCCTTGCCGTATTTTTCAATTCTAAATTTGTCAGTTGCCAAATCACGTGTGGAATAAAGCGTAGCGCCGTCTTTTTTGAGGATCATAAGCGGAGGTAATTTTGCACTATCACCAAATTCCACGATCTTTGCTCCTTCTTTCCCTACTGCAAGTAAACCTTTTTCCTGCAGTTCTTTAATTACAGGCTCCATCTTGCCCTCAAAGAAT
>DATIJS010000055.1:0-5592 GCA_035478335.1 Saccharimonadales bacterium (SeqCode)
ATTTGTCATAATAACTCCACCAACAACGTCGGAATGTCCTCCGATATATTTTGTACAGCTATGCAGTACAGCATCTGCCCCTAGTTCAAGAGGATTTTGAAGATAGGGTGATGCAAATGTATTATCAACAACTGTTTTAGCTTTGTATTTTTTGGAAAGCTTCGCTATTGCCTCAATATCAACAACTTTTAAAAATGGATTTGTCGGTGTTTCGAAAAAAAGCATTTGAGTTTTTGTCTTTTTTAATGCCTCCTCTACTTTTTCCAATTTCTGCATATCAACCAGCTCAAAACTTATACCGAATTTAGCAAAAATTTGATTCATTAGTCTATAGCTCCCTCCATACATATCATCCATAGCAAGAATATGATCTCCCGGCTTTAATGTCGAAATTAGAGCGCTTGCTGCCCCAAGCCCGGATGAAAAAATAACTGAGTGTTTAGCTTTTTCAAGCGAAGCAAGTGTCGCTTCAAGATTAGTAAAATTTGGATTATAAGCCCGAGTATAATCTAAATAGCCCAGCGGCAATTCTCCGGGATATTTTTGAGCATAATTGGTTGTAAGATAGATAGGTGGAATCACTGCGCCATTTATTGGATCCGGTTCCTGTCCTACATGAATAGCATTTGTTGAGAATCCTTTTATTTTCTTCATAAAAATTCATTCTCCTTCATCCAGTCTTCATTAAATATTTTACTGATATAACTTTTTCCGGAATCAGGAAGTAAAACCACAACTACATCATTTTTTGTTAACTTTTTTGCAATTTTTAAAGCAGCTGCAATTGCAGACCCACTCGATCCGCCAATTAATATTCCTTCTTTTCTGACAACTTCACGTGCTGTATCAAAAGACTCGCGATCACCTACAACAATAATATCATCGATTATAGAAAAATCTAAATTACCTGGAATATATTCATGCCCGATACCTTCTACTTTATAAGATTTTGCTTTATAAGGTCTTTTATAATATCGACTATTATACACCGATCCGTGAGGATCTACTCCGATAACCTTGATGTTATCATTCTGCTCTTTAAGATATTTACCGGTTCCGGTTACAGTTCCGCCTGTTCCCAATCCAACAACAAAATGCGTAATTTTCCCATCAGTATCTTTCCATATCTCAGGACCTGTGGTTCTATAATGAGAAGCAGGATTCTCAGGATTAATGTATTGATTTGGGAAAAAAGAATTCGGCATTTCAGCAGCTAATCTTTCCGCTGTATGATAATAATTATCCGGATGATCCTGAGTGAGATCAGACGATCTTCTGATAACTTCCGCTCCATATGCACGAAGTACTTGTTCTTTTTCAATACTTACCTTATCTGTCATCGTAAAAATAACCTTGTATCCTTTAACTGCTGCAGCCATTGCGAGTCCAATACCGGTATTGCCCGATGTCGGCTCGATTATTGTTCCGCCGGGTTTTAAAAGTCCTTTTTTCTCAGCATCTTCAATCATAGAAAGAGCAATTCTGTCCTTTGCACTCCCTCCAGGATTTAAGTACTCCAGCTTTAGCAAAATTGTCGGCTTTAGTCCTTTTGCTATTGTATTAAGCTTAACAAGCGGCGTATTGCCGATAATTTCCAATATATCTTGTGAATATTTCATATTTTTTGACACAAAAAAACCTCCCTTTAGGGAGGCCATAAATTGCACGCAAAAACCTCCCTTTAGGAAAGGTCAGCGCAACAAACGATTAAAACTTTCTTATTCATTGATCTGACTATAGCATAGGAATATGATTAGCGCAAGAGGAATTTTCCAGGAAACAATCTATACAATATATAGTCCTAATTAAATTTAACAAAGTACATAACTTTCTCTGATTAATGTTTATCGATTCTAAGCAGTTGAGTGATGATCCCTCCAAATATGATGAAAAAAGCTCCAAATAATTGGATTGTACTTATTGTCTCATGCAAAAATATAAAACTTAAAACACCAACAAAAATTGGAGAGAAAGAAGCCATAAGCGTCATGTATGAAGCACTCGCAACCTTCAATGTCCTGTTTAAGAAAATAAATAACAATGCTACAAAAAGAGAATCCAAAAATACATATGGAAAGGCACTAAATCTAAGCACATCTGTATGAAAAATTGATTGGAGTGTTTGGGGATACAAAGGAGATGCTAGTATAAACAAAATGAGCAAAGTAAGCCCCCCAATTGGCCTAAAAAAGGTAGCTACATCAGCGTCCACAGAATTGTTTTTTATAATACTTCTTGTCAGGACATTACCCGTAGACCATGCAACGCAGGTAATAAGAGCAAGCACATCACCAAAATGAGGAGTAATTAAGCTGCCGTTTGTGATAAAAAGAAATATACCAAACATTTCAAGAATGATTGTAAATGCCTTACTTCTGGTCATTTTTTCGCTCAGAATTAGCCAGGCAAGAATTGAAGTTGTAACTGTCGTAAATTGAAATAAAAACGCAGCATTAATTGCAGTTGTATACAATACAGCAGCCAAACCAAAAAACCCGCCGATTCCTGAGTGAATTGCAGATGCAAAAAAAAGCTTAATTTTAACATCAGAGGGTACTTTTTTTAACTCTTTTAACTTTGTCAGAAAAACATATATTCCGAGAATGAGAAAAGTTATCGCACTTGATTGTAGATTAAATGGAATAAGCTTCGCACCTGCCAAAAAACCCAATTTGGATACAAAAATATCCAGTGACCAAAAAAACGTAGCTAAAAGAACATAAATTAGTGGTAGATAACTTAGCATGAGATAATGCTTTAACAATTACAAAATAATAAGTATCAAATTTATTTATTTTTTAACGTGTTCAAAAAAACAGCTACCGAGCAGGGACTCGAACCCCAATAAACAGATCCAGAATCTGTTGTCCTACCATTAGACGACTCGGTAAAGTGAATATATTCTACTAAAATTGAGGCGAAAAAGCTATCCGATTAGCGAAAAAATTTGAGGATGTGAGGCAGGAAGATAAGAAAACCTATTATTACAGATCCCATTGCGGTTATCAGAACCATTCCCGATGCAACATCCTTGGCAATCTTTATATCAGTTCTATGTTCTTTCGTTACAGAATCAATTGCTTTTTCAATCGAAGTATTTAACAACTCTGCTGTAATAACAACCATAATAGTTAGGCCAAGTATTGACATCTCAAGAGCAGTTAAACCCATCAATATACTTGCAATTATTACCAAAAAAGCAACGATAAAATGTATTACCAGATTCTGATCACTGTTAAGAGCGTAATCAATTCCGGCCAGAGCAAATCCAAATGATTTTTTAAACTTTTTAAAATTCACAAATTATCCTTTCAAAAAAACTTCAAAAAAGGCGTATATAAATAATAATAGCAGACTTCCGACAACTCCACCTACCACAGTTTCTGAAACAGTATGTCGTTTGAGCTTGACTCTCGACCATCCCACAAGCGGTATAAGAAGTAATAACCAAACATATCTGCCTCCATATCCCAAAACAAAACCCAATATAAGCGCTGAAACCGTAGCGACGTGAAGGCTTGCCTTAATACGTACATTAATTACGCTAGCCACCAATATACCAAACAAGAGACTATATACCATTACATACAATACCCCAGGCGCATTAAAGCTGTATAATCCCAAAATATAAATTAATCCTGCAATCAGTAAGATTTTAAATAAGAGCGGCCTCTGCTTGCGAACTGATACATCCAAATCTGAAAATACTTTTTTCCTTACATAATATACAACAATAGATGCAACAATCAGCAAAAACATGAACGAATATGCTGTCCAGCCCAATGATTCGCTTGGGTTACCTGTTGACTTATATACCAAAAAGAAAGGCAAAAATACAAGAATTACAAACGGGTTAAAAAGTAGTGACACAAAACGTGCTAATGATAATTTCATTTTATAACTTCAGTTAATCTCTTGATTGATTTATTTTTTCCCAGAATCTCCAGCGTTTCCGGAAGAGGTAATCCGCGTTCAACACCTGTAAATATTTTATAAAAAATAGGCATTCTTGTTTTGCTTTTTTCCATCATACCCTTAATAATATTGAAAATCGCATCACTTTTCCAGTCTTCAATCTTTGATAAGTCTTCAATCAAAGTTTTGGCAATCTCTTTTTCCTTATCATCAAAATCTACTACTGGAATTTCATCAAAAAAAACTCCGGTCAATCTTTCAAAATCCAAAAGCGTTTCCATCCGGGATTTCAATAATGGGATTAATTTTCTCAATGCTTCATCTGACAATTTTTTTGATTTATCAGAAAAATCTAAAATCAATTTCATTAATTCTTTATCGCTTTTCATCTGGATGTATTGCTGATTCATCCATTTCAATTTTACAAGATCAAAAATCGGCCCAACCGGCTTTACATCTTCAAGCTTAAATAAATTAATAAATTCTGTGAGTGAAAAAATTTCTTTCTCCTCCGGATGACTCCAGCCAAGAAGTGCCAGATAATTAAGCATTGCTTCAGGAAGAAAGCCTTCTTTCAGATACCACGATGCCCAAACAGGGTTCTTACGCTTTGATAATTTTGATTTATCAGGATTTCGGAGAATCGGAAGGTGGGCAAAAATTGGCATTTCCCACCCAAACGATTCATAAAGCAACACATGCTTTGGAGTTGATGATATCCATTCTTCGGCTCTTATAATATGAGTTATCTCCATAAGATGATCATCAACAACTACCCCCAAATGATAAGTAGGGTATCCGTCAGATTTGAGTAGAACCTGATCATCTATCTCGCTGGAATCAATTGTTATTTCGCCTCTTATTATGTCTTTAAAACATATTTTTTTATCTGGTCTAACATTTAAGCGGACAACAAAAGGCGTATTTTTTTTAATCAGCTTATCAGCATTCTTTACTGTCAAGAGACAATGCTTGTCATATCCGGTTTTTTTATTTTCTTTAATCTGATTCTCTCTAAGCTCAATAAGTCTTTCTTTTGTACAAAAACAATAATAAGCATCACCTTTGTCTATTAATTCTTTCGCGTACCCATCATAAATCGATAAACGTTCTGATTGCCTATATGGAGCATGAGGACCGCCAATATCTGGTCCTTCATCGTAGTTTAGGTTAAACTTTTTTATTGATGAAAGAATTTTCTCTTCAGCTCCTTTTTGATATCTCTGCCTATCTGTGTCCTCAATGCGTATAATAAACTTCCCATTGTTTTTCCTTGCGACCGCGAAGTTAATAAGAGCTGTATATAAATTTCCAACATGTATATCCTCACCCGTTGGGCTTGGCGGAATGCGTGTCCGGACAGGACGATTTGAGTCATGCTTATAAACTTGTGTTGAGCCTTGCCGAACCATGTCTTGATTGTACTTGATAATTTACTTATACTCAATATATGTCACTACATAAAGCAACTGAGTTAATTAAGAAACTTGGTATAGGAGTAGGTATCGGAATTGTACTTATCGTAGTGCTTGTAATGACTTTTCGAATTGGAGTGATATTTAAAAACATTGTTTCACCAGCCAAAATTGTACCTCCTGATCAAAAATACGGAGAGTTACCCTCATTACAATTCCCCCAAAGTGCTATTTCAAATAATTTTACCTACACTGTCAATAC
>DATIJS010000056.1:0-7732 GCA_035478335.1 Saccharimonadales bacterium (SeqCode)
CAGGAAGCAAACAAAGATCTTACCACCTGGCTTATTAAATACAATTCCTACAGACCCCATGACTCCCTTGACAACAAAACTCCACTTGAGTATGCTCAGGATACTTTCTTCAAAGTGTCACCGATGTGGTCTGCCTATACACAGGATTGGAAAAAATTATCATCCGTGGTATAATCTACTCAAATTATGGCCGAGCGACAACCTAAACAATTAAAAAATCTAAAAGACACAGTAAGAAATGAAGTCAAGGCTGCAGGGTTTTATTTGGGCGGACTATCTCTCCTACCATCGGTACTTCTCTTAAGCTTTCGCCTAAGAAATCGCGGAGGGCATGACATTGACGTTAGAACCTTGGAGCAAGGATCAATGCATGATGCTCTTCAAGAGCCTAACAAAGCTATTCCTGAATGGTATATTCCCCCAGGAGCCACCGTAGAAGTTACCGGCTTACCAAAACCAGTACTGTTAAAGGATATGAAGACTTATGGAATAGTTTTTACAGGTAAAAAAGGATCTACCGTACGCGAAAAGTCAGGCTCCAGTCCTTTTTTAGATTCTGGTCCACCCCAAAATTTTAATAATGGCAAAACTGCACCTATTGCGGATGGACTTGAGGCTGAATTCTTCCGCGAAACAAGAGAAGAAGTGGATGAGCATTATCAATAAAGAGCATTCTAACCAATTTTTTATTTATTGAACCTTTCCTTAATAACTAGCTTTGTAAAAGTAATAAGAGCCAGTTGGCGCCTCCATCTCCAAGGTTCACGAACTAATCGATAAAGCCATTCAAATCCGATCAGGCGGATGAAAATTGGCGCACGGCTTACTTCTCCGCTGATATAATCAAATGCTCCGCCTACTCCCATCGCTGCCTTTACCGGAATTTTATCCAAATTTTTATAAATCCACTCCTCCTGCTTGGGCGCTCCGTATGCCACAAATAACAAATCTATTTCCTTTTTATGAAAACTGGAATCTGAGTCTTGTTTAGGATGGCTTAGCGCGGAACTACGCGAAACTATACGCGGAACTACGCCATTATCTTCTGCGTTTTTTTGCGTCCGGTTCTGCGTGGTTTTGCGAAAAGCTTCAGCAACACGAAAACCCTCATCATTCCAGTCAGACCCGGCGAACACCACATCAAGGTGGGGATACTTTTTCAGTAAGCGCTCGGCTGTTTTCTCTGCTATCTTTTCTCTTCCTCCCAAAAAGCCCATGGATATAGGAAAATCGACAGTATTTTTACAGATAAAATCAATAAAATCCACTCCCGGTATCCGCTGTTTGAATGGTTTTAACATCAAAATACTGGCCAAAAAGAGGCCAGTTCCGTCCGGAATGGCAATTTCAGCTTCATTGAGAATCTTTTTAAAATCCGGATTTTTTGAAGCTTTTACAAGAATTTCGGGGTTGGGAGTGGTGATAAAAAGCTTTTTTTTATCACTTTTTAGCTCTTGAATAATGTACTCCAGGATATTATCTTCTGTCTCGTTGGTGATTCCGACTCCCAAAATTTGATTTTTTTGTAACATATTTCACAAACAACTATAAACTATAGTTTTTAAAACTTAAAATGACAAATGTCAATTATTGAGTATTAATACTGTACAAAGTCTAGCTTCAATAAACAAGTACTAGCTTTAATTATTTTATAAATTTTTCGTCAATCATGTTAGATATTATAATACTATTTTATTTGTGAAATTTTAAACTTTTATGTGCCAAAATTAAATAAAATATCTAAAATTATAGTTTTTATATAGGATTCATATCGCTAAAGCGATATGAAGGGTGAAGGGTAAAGCGGAAAGGGTGAAGTTCTTTTGGCCTTTCCCCTTAACGCTTAACGCTTTCCCCTAACTTACTTCTTATTAATACTTCTCTTATAAAGCTCTATATTCTCCATCGCGACTCCTGTTCCCCGAGCAACACAAAGCAGTGCATCCTCAGCAACATGGCATGGAACACCGGTCAACTCGGTCATCAACTTATCAAGATTTGTGAGAAGAGATGTTCCCCCTGACATAACGATTCCTTTGTCAATTATGTCACTTGCCAATTCCGGCGGACATTGTTCCAGAACTTCTTTTACCCCTCTAACTATATCGTAAAGAGTTGGTTTGATCGCTTCGTTGATTTGCGCCTCATCCAAAATAATAGTACGTGGCAGACCGGTGATATTGTCACGTCCTCTTACTTCCATTGATTCGGCTTTTTGAGTTGGTGAAACAACTGCGTTGCCGATTTCTATCTTTATGGTCTCAGATGTTGTCTCACCGATAAGCAAATTAAATTTCTTTTTGGTATAAGCGGCAATTGCTTCATCGATCTTGTTGCCCGCAACTCTAACTGAGCTATGCACAACAACACCGCCGAGTGAAATAACAGCAGATTCGGTAGATCCGCCTCCGATATTAACTATCATGTGCCCCGCTGCTTGGGCAATCGGGATTTTGGCACCAATTGCAGCAGCAAGAGGCTCATCAATCAGATAGGCTATTTTTGCACCGGCGGACATTGTAGCGTCCAGAACTGCCCGTCTCTCAACCTGCGTAACCCCACTGGGGATACAAACCATAACCTCAGGCTTGAAAAAGCGCGCTCTTCCGCAAACCTTGTCGATAAAGTATGAAAGCATCGCTTCTGTGATTGTATAATCCGCTATCACACCATCTCTTAATGGTCGTAAAGCAGTCACATTTCCGGGAGTTCGTCCGAGCATCTCTTTGGCTTCTTTTCCGACTGCAACCACTCTATTTTCCTCAGCAGTAACAGCAACGACAGTCGGCTCATTGAGGACAATGCCCTCACCCACGACATATACAAGGGTATTTGCAGTACCGAGATCTATTCCTATTCGCTTGGTGGTGGGGAATGTAAAGTTCATGTTGTATTAAAGGGTGAAGGGTAAAGCGGAAAGGGTGAAGTTCTTTTGGCCTTTCCCCTTAACGCTTAACGCTTTCCCCTAAAATTAATGTATCAAACCCTCCTATTTCTATATCAATTAAATAGTTAGGCTCGTGACTTTATTATAGCAACCCGGACTTTAGTTGCAAGGGCTAGTTTGAAGGCGTATGCCACTCCGCTATTATTTTAAAATAACTGGCATGCCTCCGACCTTCGTCAGCCGTAGCCGACTTCTGTCGGCGAAGGCCGGAGCTTTATGCCTAAACCTGCAATAATTTCATACTCTAAACTAGCTACGAAGGCATTACCCCTTTTCAATTTAAGAGCGTAGGGGTATAATGCAAAACAAGACAATGAAAAAACAAAATAAGTCAGATAAAAAAGGGGCGTCTTCTTTTTCGTTCAAAAAACAGCTATTTATTCCTTTGGTTATTCTTATCTTTCTGCTTCTTGGTACCATACTTATGGTTCTTTATGCAAGAGGCTATAGATTTGATTTTGGCAAAGGAGAACCCAAGCTCTCCAAAACCGGCATTCTCAACCTCACAAGCTCTCCCAAAGGCGCACAGGTATACGTAGACGGTCATCCGACAATCGCAACTGATAACTCAATCAACCTCGCTCCAAATAAATACACTATAAAAATAAGCAAAGACGGATATAATGACTGGCAAAAAGATGTTGATGTAAAACAAGAGGAGGTAACCAATCTGGATGCAATACTTTTTCCCAAATCCCCTACTCTTCAAAGCATCTCAACTTTTGGTGTTGAGCAGGCGCTGATTGACCCGACAGGAACCAAGCTGGCATTCAAAATCGCATCCCAGTCAGCCCGGAAAAACGGTGTCTATATTTTTGATATGACACAGCGTCCCCTGCCAATTCTGCAAGGACAAAGCAGTTCAAATCAGCTTGCTGATGACAGCACGGATAAATTTTCAGAATCAACTCTTTATTTCTCACCTGATGGCAAGGAACTTCTTGCAAGCATTTCCGCATCTCTAAAAAATCCCACGGATGCAACCCAATTAGCACCGGACTCGGAAGGCCTTTCAACCTATTACCTTCTCAAAACAGACAGCTTCAATGACGTGCCCCAGGACACAACTGCCATAATAGATACTGTATTTGATACATGGAATACTCAGCGTCAAGATAAGGAAAGAGCAAAAATCAAGTCTCTCAAACCAAAACTAGCGGAATTTTCCAAAAATAATTTCAATATTCTCTCATGGTCACCTGATGATAAAAAAATTCTCTACCAGGCATCTGCTTCTTCGCAAATGCCTATGTTTATCAATCCGCGAAGAATTGGCAATAATCTGCGTTATGAGAGGCGTGACCTTAAGAAAGGAGCAATTTATGTCTACGACATCACAGAGGATGTAAACACCAGAATTATCGACAGTACAGATCTGATCTGCACTGAATATTCACCCAACTGCAATTCTGATAACTCCGGTATTACAGCGCAGAAAAATCCTCTCACTTGGTTCCCTGATTCTGAACACCTTGTATATGTACACGAGGGCAAAATTAATATTGTTGAAACAGACGGATCCAATATGACCACGATTTATGCAGGTCCATTCATAGATCACTATGTCTTCCCCTGGCCTGATGAATCAAAGATAGTGATACTTACCAACCTCGGGAACCCATCAGTCTCCCCTACGCTTTATACAATCGGACTTAAATAACATAAAGATATAGCATAAATTCGGACTCTAAACGTGAGAGCTAGTAGGACTTTCATCAACCTTTCCCATTCTGTATCCTTCGTCAGGAATGGTAAATATTAAAGCTGGGTGTTGTGGATCCGGTTCTATTTTTCTACGTAATTTATCAATTCCCAAATCAACATTATGCTCTGATGCCGTATCATCTGTCAAAGCCTCTCTAAGCAAAAGCTCCCGGCTCAACGTTTGACCCTGGTGTTCGAACATAAAAAATAATAATTTATGCTCTCTTCTGGTCAATATTTTTTTTACTCCATTGACCTCCAAATACGGGTGGTGCCTCGCAAATTTTATCTTATCTCCTAAAAGATAGAACTGTTGAGCTTTTTCTTCATCAATTTCACCAAGCCTATATCCAAAACCCCTATCAGTATGAATAAAGATTGGATTTTCAGGATCTGGCTCTATGTTATTTCTCAAGCGATTGAGCAATATATCAACTGCATTGCGCGTAGGAGGCAGGTCAGGGGAAATTCTTTTAGCAATAGTTTCAATTGGAACAGGCAAGCCGACATCATCATGAAGTGCTTGCAGTAATCTACCTGCTTGTTCTCTTAATTGGATCAAAACATTATTTACTATAACATTCTGGTTCTCGGGATAGTACATAATCCTACCATCCAACATACCTATCTGCTCAGCTTCAACTATTCTGCCTGTTGGATGGTCAAAGCGTATAGTCGGATCAACATCCCCAAATCTATAACCAACACCATATTTACCCTGTATTACAGCTGAATCACGCGAAGCATCTTTTAAGTCATCTGCTAATACCCTCCTTAAGCCAGCAATTTGAACGGATAATTTTTTCCCTGAAAACCGTTCTGCGCCCATCTCTGAAGCTATTCTATCAGCAGGGACAGTAGCGCCAGAATTTTCAGTAAGAAAATTTAATAACCTACTCCTTTCCGGATCCAGCGGAATCCTACTGCTATTTACCCGAACCGCTGATTCATCCGGCAAAGGAGTAATTACACCAGCGCGCAAAAATAAACCTTTTCCTCCAGGTTTGCGTCGGCAATAAACTATTATATGATCCCGTCGGGGTTTATCTGGATCCAGAGCAGGATGGGGGCGAAGTTCTTCAGATCTCATAAAACTTAAAAATTAATACAGAATAAAATTATTAGTATAAATATACCAATCTATAACTTATTATATCATAATTCGCTAATTTTCTAATGCGGATTGTCTTGCTTTTGCACGGGCAACTTTATTATTAAATTCTTCCATAAGACCATCTCCATAGACCTTTAATTCATCTCCGGAGATTGGAACTGCAACCCTCAAGATAAGGATTTGAGGTAAGATCAAATTCCATAACATCCGGAAAAACTTGCATTTCTCCTCTCTTTGGCACCGTTTCAGGACTCTCTATCATTACCATAACAGCAAAAATTATATATCAAATATTATTTCAATTCAATAACTACAGGCCCCATACCTATATGTATCTTAATATAAACTTGTATATCAACTTATTTTATAAACTTGAAGAAAAATGGAAAGCCTGTTAGGAAAGTCCAAGAACACAAAACATCCTAAATCCTAATAAGTAAAATGATAGGAATTAGCAGATAAGCGATCTCGCGGCATTCTTAAAAGAGAAATGATGGCAATGAAAATTTGTAAAATCATTAATGTCTTTGTTTTATAGATCTGCATATTTTCTCAAATAACTTATAATAAAACACTAAATCCTAGACTTTTGAAGCTATTTTCTGTGAAAATTTACGTCAACTTATTTTGTACATAATTGCATTTTTGGGTATTGACATGCCTTATTAATATATGTCGTAATAGAGATATACTTATAAACCTAGACATTGAGGCTATTGATGTCCAGATTTTTATCTCACCTGCCCATCATGAATAATACTATTAGCGTAAAAGAAGCCGCAAAGATACTTGGGGTATCTATAAAAACTCTCCATCGCTGGGAAGAAAAAGGGCTTTTGATTCCAACCAGAACAACTGGAAATCACCGCCGTTACGACAAATTGACTCTTGAAGAATTTAAGAAAAAACCAAGACCTGCAATAAGTCCGGCAGACACTGCAGCGGACTCTGAAAATAATTACAATGAAGATGGAGAATTAATAAACCTTCAGCTCAATCAATCTGCTGCCAATTCAGTCCCGAGTTTGACAGCACCCAAAAACAATCCAGACGAAGTTGTATCTGCATATTCAACTTCGCTTAAG
Source organism: Saccharimonadales bacterium (SeqCode) (assembly GCA_035478335.1). Classification (GTDB taxonomy): domain Bacteria; phylum Patescibacteriota; class Microgenomatia; order Levybacterales; family UBA12049; genus DATLDE01. The sequence goes on from DATIJS010000056.1 coordinate 6,851, forward strand.
GAAGATAGTTTTTCTAAAGAAAAAGTAGCTCCGGTTCCTTTTGAAACCAAACAGGAATCCAGCACCAATGATGATGGTTGGGATTTTAAATTTTATACCCAATTTAGTAAGCGCATGAATTTTGTTTTGCTAGGCCTCGGTCTTCTCTCACTAACCGGACTTGTTATTGGATTAAATTATTTTAGAAATCCAAATGATTTGGGAAACAGAGCTAAGGCTTCCAATGGTCCGGGCAGCAATAACACCACAACCGTAAACATATCAACTGCTTCACAAATCAGCAAAGAGGAACTGAGCAAGCTAACGTCTTTGAATGGTGAAATTATTTTTAACGTACCGTCATTATTTAATCAGGACGTGACAATTAAGGCCAATCTGCTTGTGTCAGGCACAGCTTCAATTAGCGGAAAATTAACTGCTCCAAATATACTTTATTCAGTCTTACCAGGTCAAAATATAACAGTATCAGGTGATCCTCAGAATCCTACAATCTCTGCCAATGCCAGTGGGGTTCAGTCGCTTCAGGGGCAGACTGGTACTATTGCTCTGACTGCAGGATCAGGAATAGGAATTGATGGTCTGACAATAACCAACTCAGGAGTAACCTCACTAACTGCGGGATCAGGAATATCTCTCTCGGGATCCAATGGTTCAGTAACCATAAGCAGCACTACCCAACAAAATAGCGGTGTCACTTCTCTAACAGGAACTGCAAATCAGATTAATGTCTCATCAAGTACAGGTTCTGTTGTTCTCTCAACTCCTCAGGATATTGCAACTTCCTCCTCCCCTACTTTTGGATCACTCACTCTCTCAAATACTCTAAACATCGGATCTGACACAATCAATGATTTCTCAGGCAATGGATTAAGTGTAATAGCA
>DATIJS010000057.1:0-98122 GCA_035478335.1 Saccharimonadales bacterium (SeqCode)
TTTTGCAACCAGGACAAAAGAGATGATCCCCAAACAATATCTGCTTGAGAAACTTACGTATATTTGTATTTGTTGGTATCTGTTTTAAATGGTACATACTTCGATTTTAATCGATTCTGTACCAACAGGGTATGATTACCCACTGGCGACCAGTTTGTAAATGGAAGTTGGGAAATTATCGGAGTCAACTCCCGGTTGGTCACTGAAAGTTATGTAATAGGTGCTCCCACAACTGGTATCCATGTGCGGGGTGAGCGTCTATGGGAGTTTTTTCCTATTCCTTCAGGACCTGTTGGTTATGTTTGTGTTGAGAGCGGAACTCCTGGGACCTGGAAGGGATTTGGACGTATAGATGCTTAATTTAAGCGAAGGGTAATTGCAAAATATTTAAATAGATCAACTGAATAATATTGGTTACTAGGATAAATTAGATATGAATACTCTAAAGCATTTTTTTCAGGATCTTTATTACAAGCTCGGTAAATTTAGAAAAGTTATAGCGCCTGTTCTAATTCTGATTATAATTCCAATAACTATTTTAGTTCTTCAATATACTCAGATTTTCAGGTCCCATGCTGCAACAACTCCAGGATCATATGGCTATGGCGCTTTCGGAGAAGGTGTATACGGCACATCAATTATAGCTACTCCCTCAGCGACAATTACCCCGGTTGTTACTGTCACGCCTACAATTTCTGTGACTCCTACTGTAACACCTTTATTAACTACTACACCTACGTTAACATCAATCCCTACAATTTCAACCGGCTCAAAAACAAATACTACCTCAACTCTTTTTTCATCTCCACCTACTTCAAGTTATGGACAGAGTGTCAGCTTTATATCACGCGTACAGCCTTACACTTGCACTGGGTCAGTCAGCCTTTTTATAGATGGGGTGTTTAACCAATCAAAGGTTTTATCTAGCGGCACGGTCATCTATTCCATGTCTACTTTGCCTCGCGGAAGCCACATCGTAAGAACAGATTATGCTGGATCAAGTGTTTGTAACACAAGTAGCTCAACTATTACTCAGCGGGTTAATTAATAAATTTAATTATTCAGCTGATATCTTCCCGGATTATCCGGAGTTAACAAAAATCATTCAGAAGAAAGCAAAGAATCAGATGGATATAAATATAAATTTTTAACCTTAGGGAAGTGATTGTCTTTTTCTTCCAACTTCTACAAATGTACCTATACCAGCACCGCCTACAATTATACCTACAGGTTCTTTAATAGGACTACCTGGGTGTTCGAGGGAATCAAGTAGAGAGCTAACTGCTTGTTGCGCACTCATGAAATCAGCAGGTGTTTGCGCAGTTGACACCTGAAAAAGCACATTCTCGACTGCACCCATACTTCTTCCTTGCCTTACCTCCTCATCTCGCACTCTCTCTAATTGGTGTGTAGCAAATAGTGGGTCGGGTGCGTGAGGTACTGTTGCAATTACTTTTCCTCCTCCATTGAAATCGTAAATCTTGGTGGGCTCGCTAGACAAAGCGTACTTAGCAGTATTTAGTGCTTGAACAATTGGAGCATCTGCCCTGTCTTTTGCCTCACTTGTCCTATATTCGTCATAGGCAAGTTTTCCGCCAGCTAATACTGCAACTGCTGATGCTATTCTTATTCCCTTTCTCCATCTCTCCCTCATGCGAAGATAATATCAAAATCTTACTATCTTGGCAACCTTTCGATTTGCAATTTCCCCCTTGCAAAAATGATGATATATTTGTATAGTGGTTTTGTCCGATGCAGAACCTCAAAAAAACAGATCCGCAAGTTTATAAGCTGGTAAAAGACGAAGAGCAAAGGCAGCGTGATGTACTCGAGATGATCCCCTCTGAAAATTATGCTTCAAAAGCGGTTATAGAAGCGCTTGGTACAGTTCTCAACAATAAATATTCAGAAGGATTCCCGGGGAAAAGGTATTATCAGGGAAATCAGGTTGCTGACAGGGTTGAGGTATTGGCAGCTGAGCGCGCCAAGAAGCTTTTCGGAGTTCCATATGCAAATATCCAGGCGCTTTCGGGAAGTCCTGCCAATTCAGCAGTTTATTTCGCAGTACTCAAAAACGGTGAGAAAATGATGGGGCTGTCACTTGCTCATGGAGGACATATCACGCATGGTCATGCGCTGGGACTTTCGGGAAGGCTTTTTAATCCTGTGCATTATGATCTAGGTAAAGATGGACTTCTGGATTATGATGCGATTGAGAAGTTGGCAATGAAAGAAAAGCCAAAGCTTCTTATCTGCGGGTTTACTGCGTATCCAAGGAAAATTGATTTTAAGAGATTTGGACAAATTGCTGATAAAGTCGGGTGTTTCCTTCTTGCAGATATGTCTCACATCACAGGTCTTGTGATTGCCGGTGAACAGCAGAGTCCTGTTCCATATGTTGATGTCATAATGACCACAACGCACAAAACTCTCAGAGGGCCAAGAGGGGCAATAATAATGGTGACAGACAAAGGGCTAAAGAAAGATCCTGATCTTCCCAAGAAGCTCGAAACAGCTATCATTCCCGGACTTCAGGGTGGACCGCATGACAATCAGACTGCTGCAATTGCCGTAGCACTTCTGGAAGCATCTAAGCTGTCATTCAAAAAATACGGATCCCAAATTGTCAAAAATTGTAAAGCACTTGCGGTAGAGCTTAGCAAAATGGGATATGATCTTGTAAGCGGTGGAACGGACAATCATCTGATTCTTATTGATTTGAGAAGTAAAAAAGTAAACGGAGCAACTGCTGCGCTTGCATTGGAAATAGCTGGAATTGTTACCAATAAAAACGGTGTTCCATTTGATACTAATCCTCCTTTTTACCCATCAGGATTGAGGCTTGGCACTGCAGCTATTACCACGCGGGGAATGAAAGAGGCAGACATGAAAAAAGTGGCTGTATTTATGGATCAGGCGATAACTGAGGTTGCCGGTTGGGAGTTTCCGGCAGACAAAGCCGAGAGAACTAAAGTCTGGAAAGGTTATAAAGAAAAGATCTACAAAAGTAAAAAACTTTTGGCAATTGCGGGAGAGGTTAAGAAGTTTTGCTTCAAGTTCCCGGTTCCATAGTTTTCTGTAATTAGGGCCTCTTCTTTCCATGTCGGATTTGTCATCGATAGATAAGTTGTGTATACTACAAAGTTCATATGTTAGAAGCTCCAAATTTAGCAATAGCTCCTGGTGATCGGGGGATATCATATCAGTCTGGTCTAAGAATAGATACAAGAATGTTTGTAAATAGACAAAAATATGGAGAAATACCTGCTAGTATGAGGCGTGCTGCTCGAAAAGCGGCGCTTAAGGCACTTCTGATACCTCGTGAGAATCTGTATAAAAAAATTATTGATCTTGATAAAAAAGCATCTATGACAGACCCAGTAGGGTCTGACGTCAGTAACCCAATTGAATCGCTTCAGGAACACAGAATGAAAATGCTTATGGAGGTAAAAAAGAGATTTAGTCTTAGTGAAATACAGAGAAGTACATATCTTACAACACTGGACAGAATATTGATTGCACAGCGTGAAACTTCAAGCATTATTTCCCGCCGCAGAGGTAAAAGAAGAGATGGAAATTCTCAGGATAATGATTTGATGGCTGCGCAAAAACTATGTGCAGATATAATCAGAGATCAATTTGCAAATCTTCCTCCGCATGAAAGGAGGGATCCTGAAATAATGGATTCGGATCCTGAAGTTGAGTTTGGACATTTCAAAAAATGGATGCATCAGGCAGCAGCATATGATTCTATGTTTGAAATTTGACAAGTAAATAGTTAGGATGGCATACTTTATTTATGGATCCAGTAATCAATTCAGAAACACCTGAAAAATCTCCGCCAAATAAAAAAATTGTCATAGGTGCAGCTATATTTATTGCAGTAGTAGTTGTATTTGTTCTCATAACAATAATAAGTGAAAGCATGACAACTAAGAATAGCGTCTCACAGGATTTATCTAAACAGCCTCCCAAAAATCCCCAGCAGGTAATCGTCGGCAGTCCCAATCAGAATTCCAGTCCATCAAACACACCTCAAACTGAAAAATGGACAACTTATAAAAATTCCCAATTCAGCATAGATTATCCGGCTGATTGGCATACACAGGAATTAATTTTCCCAAATGGAGATATCGGTACAACTTTTCAGCCGAGTGCTCAGTCTGACGCAACTCCGTCATTTGATATCATCAGAAGCAAGACATCCTCACAATCGGCTATTTCTCAAAAACAGCAAGGATATATCAATCTTGGTTTTGACAAAAGTTATATTTCCATAGATAATTTGCAGGCCACAAAATTAACTGGGCCCATTCCCTCCAGGAGTAAAACAAATTCAACGCCGGTTAAAGCTATCCAGGTAAATCATATTTATTTCAGTAGGGGTGATGATTATCTTTTGAAGTATGCATATTCTAATGTGGGAATAGATCAGTCTCTTGAGGCAACTTTCACACAAATGATTTCTTCATTTAAATTTATTCAATAATCAATTGTTCCACCCCATTCAACTGCAGTAAACCCGATTCTAGCTTGAGGATTGGCTGGAAGAATCAGAGGTTTGAGGTTTATCGGCTTTGAATTAAGAGGTTTGAAATAGGCAATAAATCCTATGAAAGTATCAGGCTTGGGGGTTATATCGACGTGGTCGATTCTTTCTTTTTCGGATTGATCAATGATTGAAAATAGAATGTACGGTGAATTTAATCCTGTGAGTCTTGGCACCCAATATTCCAAAAATTCATCCTGCTCAGGTTTATTAAGTCCCAATTTTGAAGTTGCTTCTGTTAATTTTTGTTGGAGATCTGCTTTGGCAATTACAATTCCATTATCCGGCGCATTTACCTTGTCGACATCTGTTTCATAGAACAACTCTTTGTACTTTTGATTTTTGTAAATAAGCGATCCGTTGGGATTGGCCAATACATTTTTCCAACCAGCTTCAGGATATAGAGGATCACTGATTATTACTCTTCCGGGAACTTTGACAGCAACATCCACCAATGTTGGGATAATTGGATAAAGATAAATTACAGGTTTGGCAATACAGGCCTCAAGACAGTTGGGATCCGATTTTTTTGATTGATATAGAGCTTCGTCATTTGCTTTTATGTAAACGCAATATTGTTTACCAAATGGATCAGCTCCAAGAGGTTGCTTAGGATAGCCCTTAGAGCAAGTGGGTTCATCACAAGCTAAAGCATCAAAGTCGGGACATGCACCACACCCGGCAGTTTTAATTGCATCATAACCGCAAGAGGTGGTAGGAGGAGTTGTAGGTTTGGGTGCGATGGTTGGTGCGGGAGTTGTATATCCAAAAGTATATAGCTGCAGGTTTTCTTTCCCCTGTTCTACTGTAGGTTCAACAGGCGTTACCGGGGGATTTGTAATGACAGGATTTTTGCTAGGAAAAGGCCCATTGGTTAGTGAAATACTCATCAGTCCAATTCCCAGCATAACAAGCACAACATAAATCATGCCTGATGATGCTTTTCCTGCAAATTTTTTCCCAATGAGTATCTTCCAAAGATTTCTCATAATTTAATAATGCCTAAATATTACAATTTTTGCAAGTGCATGATCTTGGTAATTTTTATTTGACAAGCAATCTTCTTGAATGCGATACTTTATGTATGGAATCACAAGAGGTTAATTCACAACAAGCTATAGATTCACAGAATCCAAAAAACAAAAAACTTTTTATTGGGGCGGTTGTATTTATCGCAATAGTAGTTGTATTCATTTTCATAACAATTATAAGTGAAAGCATGTCGAAGAAGAATACAGCCATGCAGGATTTATCCCAACAGCCACCGGTAAACTCTCGGAGGGGAAATTTGAATAATGCAAATCAGAGCTCCAGCCCTTCGGCAATTACAAATCAAACTGAGAACTGGAAAGATTATAAGAATTCAAATTTTAGTTTGAAATATCCCCCGGATTGGGAAAGGGTAGAAGATTGGCCCCAGGGAACATTGCTTGTAGTTCAGCCTACTAAAACTCAAACGAGTACACCATCACGAGTCGCTGTTGAGATTAATGATGCAAGTCGAGTGTCTGTTGGGAGTATGAGTGCAGGGTTGTCTGCGCTACATTTTAAAATGCAAGCCGGATCAATCGCAGGTCTTCCGGCTAAGAAGTTTTCAGGAGTAATAAATTTTCCCGGGAAAATCATTCATAACAATGCATATTTACTAGAGCATAACGGGAAGATATATTACATCAAATTGAGTTATCAACAGACAGGTGTTGACTTAAAGCTCGAAGAACAATTTGGACAGATTGTAAGTACGTTTAATTTTCAGTAGTATCAAGACTTCCGCCCCATTCAACAGAGACAAATCCTTTCCTTTCAGGTTTGGCTGGAAGCTTGAGGTTCCCATCATAATTTGATATAGAGTTGATTGGCTTGAAATAGGCAATGAATTCTATTTTGGTATCAGGTTGAGGAGAAATAATTACTTTGTCCAATCTTTCCTTCTCTTGCTTTTCAAGAATAGAGAAGAAGATGTAAGGCGATTTCTGAGCTTGAAGTCTTGGCACCCAGAATTCTATAAACTCTTGTTTTTCTTTGTCGATTAATCCAAGCTGATCAATTATGGTGTCAAGTTTATTGCTAAGTTCGCTCGATTTAATAATGATTCCTACTTTCGGTTTTTTGTATTCGGTTACTTCTGATTCGTAAAATAACTCTGTATAGCGTTTGGATTGATAATAAAGATCACCTGTTGGAAAAGCTAAGATATTTTTCCATCCTCCAGATGGGTATAGTGGATCTGAAACGACTATTTTACCTGCACTTTCTACCTTCACGCTCACTATTGTTGGAACTGTCGGATACAGGTAAATTACCGGTTTTGCAATGCAATATCGTCCATCATTTGGTGCATTACTCCCCCCACAATAGCTATCATATTGTGGCCCTAATGGACTTCCGTCATCATGGTATGCTATACCATTCTTGCAGTTTATGGCTATAGTATCGGGGTATGCATCGCATTTGCAGTTAGCAGGTACAGGTATTCCATTGTCATCATTTGGTCCGCATGATTGAGTAGGAGGGAGTGTAGGCGTTGGTGTTGGATTCGGTGTGGGAGTTGGTGTCGGTGCAGGTGTTGTGTATCCAAAAGTATATAGCTGGAGATTTGTTTTTCCTTGTTCAAGCGTAGGCTCAACAGGGGTTACGGGTGGGTTTGTAATGACAGGGTTTTTGCTAGGAAAGGGTCCATTGATAAGCGAAATACTCATCAATCCAATACCGAGCATAATAAGTAGAACATATATCATGCCTGATGAAGCTTTTCCTTTTAACTTTTTCCCAATAAGTATCTTCAAAAGATTTCTCATATATAAATAATGAATGAAAATTTTAAGTTTTGCAAGTTCTGCAAAGCAGGATTCAATGCAATCTAATTTAGTTATTGCAGGAATCGGTTTATTTTTGTATAATACATTTATCTTTGCACATCTGATTATTAACCCTGCGGTTTTGTAATCGTAAACTCAGATGGAAGAGCCCTCCTACGCTAAAGCTACGGAAGGGCAAAGGGAAATATATGAGAAACATTACACTTGAAGAACTTCTTGAGGCTGGTTGCCATTTTGGTCATCAGGTAAGCCGCCAAAATCCAAAGATGCGTGAGTACATCTTTGAGACCCGCGACAATATCCACATTATTGATCTTGAGAAAACCAAAGAAGGTCTTGAGGAAGCAGCTAAATTTGTACATGATCTGGCAAAAAAAGGTGGAACGCTACTGGTCCTTGGGACCAAAAGGCAAGCTGAGGTTATTCTCAGAGAAGAATTGACCCGCCTTGATCAGGCCAATTCACAGGGTTTGTTTTTTGTCACCAAGCGCTGGATTGGGGGAACACTGACTAATTTTTCAGAAGTTGCCAAGAATTTCAAAAAATTAACTGACATCAGTTACAGATTGCAGGATGAGAATGAAAAAGCAGCATACACCAAGAAAGAAGTAAGCGATTGGGAGAAGAATCGCGCAAAACTGGAAAATTTTTATGGTGGAATTGCTGATATGACAAGAACTCCGGATGCTTTGTTCATCATTGATACCCACGAGGAGCATGCAGCAGCCAAAGAAGCTTTGAAAATGGGTACACCATCTGTCGGGATAACTGACACTAATTCTGACCCGATGATCATTGATTACCCGATTCCTGCAAATGATGATGCTGTGGGCAGCTTGAAATTGATAATCGGTTATATTTTCGATGCATGGATAGAGGGTAAAAAAGAGAAATCGGTTGTCGATTTGAAGGAAGCTGCTGAGAAAGAAAAAGAAGATGCGAAGATAGCAGCAGAGAAGGCAAAAGAGGAAGCAAAAGCCAAAAAAACAGATACTACCTGGGCCAAAGAAATGGCAGAGACCGCAGTTTCGGCAAAAAAACCTGAAGTAAAAGAAACTCCAGAGAAGAAAGAAGTAGTTAAAAAAGCTTCAGTTAAGAAAGTTGCTAAAAAGAAAGAGTAAATTGTCATTCCCATGAAAATGGGGAATCCATGAATCCGCATTCGCGAGGATGACATTTAATCAAGTTATGGCAAACATAGATCTAAAAACATTAAAAAAACTCAGAGACGAGACGGCCGCATCAATTGCTGACTGTCGTGCTGCTCTGGACGCAACGGGCGGGGATTATAAAAAGGCACTTGAATGGCTTAAAAAAAGAGGAATTGAAAAAGCTGAAAAGAAATCTGGACGCGAGACCGGCGAGGGATTGGTTGAGTCATATATCCATAATGGTGGGAAAATAGGAGTACTAGTAACTCTTCTTTGCGAGACAGATTTTGTCGCAAAAACAGATGAATTTAAGCAACTAGCGCATGAAATTGCAATGCAAATTTCAGCCATGAACCCAAAAGACACCAAAGAACTCCTAGCACAAGCTTACATAAGGGATGCAGGCATCACAATTGAACAAATGATCAAGAGCGCAATCGGTAAACTGGGAGAGAATATAACAGTTAAGGAATTCAAAAGGTTTGAGATTTAGTTCATAAAGACAGATCTTATGAGCACCAGCTTAACAGAAAGGGAAACAGTCATTCTTCGAGAGATTGATAATCTCTTGCCTTCAGCAGAATCACCTGAACAAGATCCAAAACTTGAAAAATCTAGAATTGAATTAGCTCATGCGGGATTAATAGATGATTTAGAAGAAATGGCTGAAGGAATGCGGGGCAATAGGCATGCTGCAGTAGAAGTTGGATACGAGGTAGTAAGCGAAGGACGGTTTAACCCAATAGTAGCTCTTCGGTGGGCACCTAATCCAGAGGGCGATGGAGTATATTCCAAAGCCGTTAGAAGGGTATTGCTTTTTGGTGGCCTATGGTTAACGGAATATGCAATGAAAATTGAAATGCCTGCAGGTACCCAAACTATTTGGGAAACATTACAAGTACGCGGAGATTTAGGTGGAGAAACAAGAAAAAGTAAATTGAGGGTTGCTATGTCATGCGCAAATGCTAAAATAGTAGACAATAGAAGATTTGAGAATGGTGTTTACATGGGAAGTCCTGGAATAGGAAAGATTTAATAAATTATGGATCCGTTAGTTGAATCAACAAAGCAAAGAATAGAGAAAGTACTTGATATCCTCAAAGGAGATTTGGATACTATCCGCACAGGTCGCGCAACACCTTCACTTGTTGAAAATATCATTATCAACGCTTATGGCGGAACTGCAAAGCTCAAAGTCATGGAACTGGCAACCGTTGGGGCACTGGACACATCAACTCTTGTTATTACCCCATACGACGCATCAATAATAGGTGAGATCCAAAAGGGAATTGAGGCAGCAAACGCCGGATTTACCCCAAATATCGATGGAAATCTGATCCGTATAAGTATTCCGCCACTTTCCCAGGAAAGGCGTGAAGAGCTCATCAAGGCAATGCGTCAGAAACTTGAAAATGGCAAAATCATGGTGCGCCAGGTAAGGCACGAAGCGATGATTGATATCAAAAAGGAATATGAGGGCCGTGAAGACGATGTCACGCGTCTTGAGAAAGATGTTCAAAGAGTAGTTGATGAAACAGTTGAGACGATTGAAAGTTGGGGACAGCAAAAAGAGACTGAACTTATGCAGATTTAGACTGTCGCTGCAATTGGAAGATCGGTTGTCATTTTAGGATTATTTCCCCATTTCGGTTCCATGCTATAGATAGAGTCAAAAAATGTAAATAAAGAATCAGCCTGATTTTTTCCTTCAGACAATTCTTCTTCAGTATGATTTAAAGCAGTTGCCTTTTCTTTGTCTGTCAGAAGCTTTTTTGCATTTTCAAAGTCATCTCTCATGGTTTTTAGGTAATAATTAAGAGGTGCAACTTCAGCTGATTCATCAGGATTTTCCATATAAGTTATATCAAGAGGATTGCCGGTTGCCTGGCTTTCTGCAGCTTTGCCGGCATTAATAAGACATCTAATATCATTTTGAAATATTCCCATAAACATTTTTGCGTTTCCAACCCTTGTTGTGTCAAAAGTATAATATACTTCACCAGGCTTGCGTCCGGCTGTTGCAGTGGGTTTTCCATCCATCTGTCCTGGGGTCACATCAACCATGCGTCTTCCTGTTTCGCCATCAATCCGAGTATTGAGATCGTCAACATCCACTAACGCTTTATATGCTTCATCAACTTGCGCTTTAAGCTGATCGGTTTGGGGTAAGTTTTCCATTTCTTCATCCCGTAATCTCTTGTCCAAAACCTCAGCATCAATTAAAAGTTTTACTGATGCATAAACATCTTTTTCCTTGGCATTCTCCAAATTTCTTTTTATCTCTTCCGAATTTTTGCCCCATCTTTTCATTACCTGCTCGACAACGTTTTCCAAATTATATGTTTGTCGTTCAGGGAGTTCGTAAGGCTCCGGTGATCTGTTGAACGGTTCAGTTTCATCACTTTTTCTTGATTCTTTTTCCACTTGTTGCGCTGCTTCTGTAAGGAGGGGGTTGCGGTTTGCTTCTTGTGTGATTTTTTCTGCTTCACTCGCTTGAGTTTGTTCATCTGCTGATTTTAATAATTCTTCTGCTTCTGTTGCGGGGAAGTAAGTTTTTAATGCATTACGTTCTTTTTTTTCTGCTCTTCTTTCTGCTTTTGCAGCTTTTTTTTCTACGCGTTTTACTTTATGTCTTTCAAAAAATCCCAATTTTTCACTATCTTCATCAGCTTTGCGAAGAAGCCGTTGTATTAGGCTTTTATCTTTTTCTTTTGATTCAATTTCGAATTTTTTATCGTCAGCTACCGGATCAAATCCACTTTCGGTATTTCCAGGAATTTTAAAATTATCAAATCCACCACCGCCTCCTTCACTCATATACTATTTAGACTAGCGAATTTTGCGCTTGTTTGCAACTCTGATCGTGTTATAATAAATAGATGTTAATTACTGCACTTGTTTTTCTTCTTCTCCTCTCAGTTCTGGTACTCATTCATGAAGCGGGGCATTTTTTTGTCGCCAAAAGGTTTGGAATAAAAGTTGAGGAGTTTGGATTTGGTTTGCCTCTGACCAAAGCATTATTTTCAAAAAAAATAGGTGAGACAATTTATTCATTTTATCCGGCTCTGATTGGAGGATTTGTAAAGCTATACGGTGAAGATGATGCAGGGGCAGGACGTGTAAAGTTAAAAGTTAAAAGTGAAAAGTTAAAAGTTGGAGATGAAGATAGGGCATTTTATAGCCGTTCACTTTGGCAAAGAGCTGCTGTAATTCTGGCCGGAGTTGTGATGAACACGATTCTGGCTATTGTTATTTTTTACGCATTTCTCGCTGTATCCAATTTCCAGACAGTTGTTCCTATTCTGGGCGAGAATGCACCGCAATTTATAGGAGCTGAGCAGAAATTTATACCAAAAGGTGCATCAATCGGCAGAGTTGCTCCGGGTTCTCCGGCTGAAAAGGCAGGAATTAAGATTCAATCGGTGGTGACATCAATAAATGGCCAGAAAGTTACAGGCAATAATGAATTGATTGACATAATAAACAAAAATAAAGGAAAAGAGACAACAGTTGACTGGTTTGATATTAATGCAAATAAGAAGTTTACAGCAAATATCGTTCCAAGAGTTTCTCCTCCTAAAAATGAGGGAGCAGTCGGAATAGCGTTTGATTATAATCAATATGATTTGGCAATCCTAAATTATGAAAAGCCGGAGAATAAAATATTTGCAGGATTTTCACATACATACAATACATTTCTTTACAATGCGGATGGAATTAGAGCGTTATTCAGTCAATCAGTCAAGGAAAAAAATGTAGGTGCAATTAGTAAAAATGTCGGAGGGCCTGTCATGATTTTCAAAATTGTTGGTGACATAATAAAAATTCCTGATGCGAAAGAAATAGTACTGCAGCTCTTGAATATGGCCGGGACACTTTCTCTCTCGCTTGCATTTTTTAATGTATTACCAATCCCCGGGCTTGATGGAGGAAGATTGTTTTTCATCGAAATTGAGGCTGTAACGCGCCGCAAATTAAATCCCAAATTTGAGTCCATCGCCAATGCGGTTGGCATGGCCGTTCTGATCGGGTTAATAATGCTTATTACTTTTAAAGATATTTTTCTAAAATAAATTTTATGTTTGATGCAATTGAAGCTTTATTTAAAAAACAAAATATTCTTTCCCACAAAAATCAGGGGATTGAGGTAGCGACTGTGAGCAATGCTCAGGCAGGAGTAGATTTGGCAACGCAACTCCTGGATGAATTAGTTGATAGAAAAACAGTAATTTATCTATCAGGGGGAAGTTATAAATCACTATACGAGCGCATAGCAAAAGATGAGAATTTGCTTCCCGGAGCTGTTGGACTAATTGATGAGCGTTTTGGTCAACCACTTCATGATAATAGCAATGAGTTGATGATCAAGCAGACAGGATTAACCAGATATCTGCAAATAAGAGATATTCCATTTTATTCGGTATTACAAGTTGATAAGGATCGGATAGAGGTTGCTCAGATGTATGATGAAAAAGTAAGATCTCTTCAGGCGATTTTTCCAAAACATATTGGTTTCCTCGGCATCGGTCCGGATGGACATATTTCAAGCATAATTCCAAATAGAGCAGACTTTCACAATCCTTGGTTTGATAAAGAGCGAAATAATCTTTTGGTTTCAGAATTTGATGATCCCAAGAGTCACTATAAAGAAAGGGTCGGGATGACATTCCTTGGCCTATCTATGCTTGACTTTATCCTAATTATGGCTTTTGGTGAGAATAAGCAGGTTACCTTGGAATTGGTGTTCGGTGAAGGTTCTGAAGAAGATATTCCGGCAAGATTTTTCAAAAGGCCTGAGATTGCCAAGAAGACTCTTTTAATTACCGATCAAAAAGTATAGAATGTATTCCGCATGAACTCTCCATTTATTTTTGTTATCTTTGGTGCGACAGGAGACCTGGCCCAGCACAAATTAATTCCGGCACTTTTTAAGCTTTATAAGCAGGGCGAGCTGGGAAAAGATTTTTTTATTGTCGGATTTGCAAGGCGCGAGTTTAGTGATCAGCAATACGCACACATGCTAGGGGACGAATTGGAAACCCACAAAGATCCTAAATGGGCAAAATTTGCCAAAAATATTCATTACCAAAAAGGAATATTTGAAGATCCGGCTGGTTATGAAGAATTAATTGAAAAGCTAAATGTTTTTGATAAAAAAATCGGAGCGTGCATTACAAGGTTTTTTTATCTCGCAACTCCTCCGGACAACTACCTCTCAATTCTTGAAAATCTTAAAACCAGTAAACTGTCAGATGGCTGTGGTCCTGCCTTTAACAAATTATCGGGAAGCTTGCAGGAATCGGTTGGTAAATGGGTAAGAATTGCGATTGAGAAGCCGTTTGGGAGGGATTTGGAGACAGCAAAGGAGCTTGACCGGAAACTTTCGGATATTTTTGCCGAGGAGCAGATTTATCGAGTTGATCATTATTTGGGAAAAGAGACAGTTCAGAATATGATTGCTTTTCGATTTGCCAATAATATTTTTGAGCCTGTTTGGAATAATAAACACATAGATCACGTTCAGATAACTTTTGCACAGGATGAGGGGATTGAAAAACGTGGAAAGTTTTTTGACGGGGTTGGAATTTTGCGCGACATTGCCCAAAATCATCTTCTTCAGCTTCTTGCAACAGTTGCGATGGAACAGCCCAAGAGTTTCTCAAAAGAAGGTGTAAGAGATGCTAGAGCTGCTGCTATTAAATCAATTCGGCAAATAACACCATCAAATATAGCCAAATTTGTTGTAAGGGGACAATATAAGGGTTATAAAGATGAGAAAGATGTAAAAGAAGGATCAACAACAGAAACATTTACAGCATTGAAATTATTTGTTGATACACCCAGGTTTGAGGGAGTGCCATTTTATATCAGAGCCGGTAAAAAAATGCCAAAAGAAGTTATCAAAATTTCAATTGTCTTTATACAGACCTGTCATTTGCTTTTTAAAGAATACGGTTGTCCGGAAATAGGAAACGTCTTGACTATCAGAATTCAGCCTGACGAAGGCATTAAAATGAGAGTGATTGCCAAAAGCCCGGGGAGCAAAGTTGTACTTTCGCCAGTTGACATGAGTTTTTCATATCACCAATCGTTTGGTAATTACGGCATCGATGCATATGAAAAATTATTGCTTGATATTTTTCATGGTGATCAGATGCTGTTTAACCGTTCAGATGAGCTTGAGAGTACATGGAAATTAATTTCCAACATTTTAAAAGGTTGGGAAAAAGAAAAGTTAAAGATTCCAGTTTATAAACCAGGAACCTGGGGACCGGAAGAGGGACAGGAATTAATAGAAAATGATGGTAGGAAATGGTTGTAATTTAAGAGAACCACGGGTACCACAAGTATCACGGGTATTAAGGGTTTCTATTTACTAAATATCTTATTGAGGGCGACGAGGTATGATGCTTCTTTGAGACTGCATTTGTGTTTTACTGACTCTGCCCAGACTTTTTCAAAGGCCACAGACATCAATTTTTCAAGTCTTTTGAGAACATCTTCTTTTTTGTATTTTTTCCCGTTCAGATTTTGCTCCCATTCAAAATATGAACAGGCAACACCTCCTGAGTTGGCCAAAATATCGGGTACAATTATAACTTTTTTGTTGGTTAAGTGGTCATAAGCTTTAGGTGTTACCGGTCCGTTGGCCATTTCGATAATTATTTTTGCTTTTATGTTTGATACATTATTTTCATTAATTACATCTTCAAGAGCGGCCGGTACCAAAATATCAACCGGAAGCTTCAGGAGTTCCTCATTTGAGATGAGTTGTCCGCCTCGCGTATCGCAAACACCACCTGCGCAGTAGCATCCGGATAGACTACCTTTTTCCATCTTGCATTTCATAACAAGCGGAATATCCAGGGGAATTAATTCTCCGTTAGTGTCTTTCTTAATTATTCCGCCTTTTGAATCACTTACTGCAACTACTTTAAATCCGGCTAAGGAGGCAAAATACGCAAAATAATATCCGACATTCCCAAAACCCATAACTGCAATAGTTGTTTTGGATGGATCAATTTTTTGTTTTTTGGCAAGTTCCTTGAGCGTTACCACTCCGCCAAATCCCGTTGCTTCAGTTCTTCCTGCCAGACCTTGTTTACCTTTTCCTGTGAATGCAGCATAGAGTTGGCCTTTGGGTAGCTTGAGTTTTCTCTTTTTTGCAATTTTGATATATTCATCAACCATCCAATCCATGATTTTGGGATTGGTATTTACATCCGGTGCAGGAATATCTTTATCAAAACCCAATACATCAAAAGTCTGTCTGACATAAATTCTTGAAATCTCCTCAATTTGGGATTCGGTCAATTCTTTTGGATCAATTGCTATTCCACCCTTACCTCCACCCATCGGAATTCCGACAATTGCAGTCTTAAGACTCATCCATAATGAGAGAGCCATAACTTCATCTCTACTTACTTTTGCATGGAATCTCAATCCTCCTTTGTATGGACCAAGCTTGTTATTGTGCTGACTGCGGTAGCCTTTGAAGATGGTGATTTCAGAATCAAGCAATATGGGGATTTTTACCCGAACTACACGGTCAGGCGCCAAAAATTCTTCCAACTTGTCTTGTGGGAGTTTGTATTTTTTGCCAATTCCCAATATCTCTTCTTTTGAATTCAGGTAAATATTTGAATCATCCATAATTTTAAAAGATTTAACAAGTATATACTGATTTGGCACTCTATTTCAACAAGTAAAAATTAGCTACTTGAACCAAACTTAATTTTGTGGTTAGATAAAAGTACCTCTATGCAAGTTGCAATTTTAGGCCTATCAGATGCCGGCAAGATAATGCTCTCTAAATTATTAGATGCAGGACACGAAGTGGTTGTCTGGAATAATTCAAAAGAAGAACTTGAACAAATTCGTACTGAAAAGGCTGAATTTATTGTGAATCAAAAGCTTACGATTGTCCACTCAATTGATGAAGCTCAAAATATTTTAAGAAAACCAAGAGTTTTGTGCTCTATGCAGGAGGCTGGTGAGCCGACAGAGACTATGTTATTGCAGTTAAATCAGTTTACTGAAGCAGGTGATGTTGTTATTGATGGAAGCAATTCAAATTATAAAGATACAGAAAGGCGTTTTGAAGAATTTGATAAAAGAGATGTTAAGTTTTTGGGAATTGGTCTTACCGGTGGTGTTAGTGCCGGTGAGAATGGATTTTGTCTGATGATAGGAGGAGATCCGGATGCTTACCAATATCTATCTCCGATTTTTGAGACTCTTGCTATGCCGAATGGTGCTCATAGTTATTTTGGAAGTGGGGGAGCCGGGCATTTTGTAAATATGGTTCATAGCGCAGTTGAAGAAGGCATGCTCCAGGTAGTTGCAGAGGGGATGGGGATTCTCAGAAAATCAGACTACCAGCTGGACTCTGCATATGTCGCGAATACCTGGCAGGACGGGGCTATTGTATCAAGCTTTATAGTGGATATGGCTATTGATGCATTAATTAAGGACCCAAATCTTTCGGAATTTGACGGGAGAATTATTGCTCCAAAACTGGCAAAATTGGCAAGGGAACAGGCAAAAGAGACTAGCGTTCTTATTCCCGCAATTACGCAGTCTCTGGATTTTAGTGAGAAATCACAATATGATAATGCAATTGCGCAGACATTTACTGCAAAGCTAATTCAAGCAATGAAGAGAGAAATTGATGGAATTTAAAAAAGAGAGTGGGTGATTTATTTATGGATGATCAAAACGTACAAACAGAACAGACGGTAACTACATCAGAGACAATTGCACCACAGGAAGTAGTCACAACAACCAAGTCGGTTGTTCCTCCTGTCGGCGCAACCGAACCGCCGCACAAAGTATTTCAAAAGAAAAAAACAATTTTCAGAGCGTATCAAGTAATTTGGTATATTTTGGCGGTTATAGAGATTTTATTGGCTTTCAGAATGGTTTTAAAGGCTATGGGTGCAAATCCTTTCAGTGGATTTGCGACTTTGATTTATGCGTTAAGCGGGCCTTTTGCGGGGCCATTTAATGGCTTGTTCAATGTGTCAGTAACAGGACAGGGTTCAGTATTTGAATGGTCGACGATAATTGCAGCTGCGGTATATGCACTAGTTGCTTTTGGGATAGTTCAGCTGATTCAAATGGTAAAACCAGTGACCAAAACAGAAGTTGAACAAAAAGTAGATCAGGTTTAAGTTTTTGCAAACGGGGCATAATTTCTGTGTCCCGTTCTTCATATGGCTTCTTAAGTCGTGTATAATGCAATTAATGAGTAATGAAAATCTTGACATAAATTTTGTAGATTCTGGAGAAATAATATCATCACAAAAATCAGAGATAAGTTTTATAGATAATGAGGGATTGAGAAGAGTGGCGGAAAAACTACCTAAAGTTCCTTTTAATGACAAAGAAGTAATGCGGCGGATCACAGAATTAGTGGCCAAAAGAGGAGTGCCAAAAGAAGACAGTCTTGTCGGGCTTTTAGCTGAGGCACATGTAACTTATGCGCTTGAACAATTGGCAGCAGAAAAGGAATTAGGTTTGGATTTATATCCGATTAAAACTCCATCCAAGTCAAGGAAGTATGTATTTGTTAGAAAGAATGATACTGGAAATATCACAGCTATAGAAAAAAGGGGACATGGCGGGTTGGCGAGTACTGCAATGGAATACGATGGCGTAGTAATGATTGAAGGTGTGGTAACTCTAGTTGATGTTAGGGCAAGTGCAGAAGGTGGTTCAAAAGGAAAAAGAAATAAGTACAGCTTGAGGGCTTTGCGAGATGATGATTTGCTTAGAGAAAAGCTTAAACCACTTAAGGATAGATTTCCGCTAGCAAGAAATTTCGGTTGTATTGCTGTTGGCTCACGGGAAGCAATAGGGAAGTCGGGTGAGCGAGAAAAAGCTTTTGCAGAAAAGGGAATGTTTCTTGTTCCTTTGCCAATATCATTACCTGAGTTAAGAGAGCATGCAGTAGATTTACGTAATCGAATACTTGAAATTAGAGCAGTAAATGCAGGTAAATAAATTATTAAAAAATTTGACAAAATAATTTTAGTTTTATATAATCAAATCATAAAGCGTTATTAGTTTGGCTTCCTACCAAACGATTCCTTCGGTTAACTCAGGGGAGACGCTGATTGGGAAAATCTAGTACTAACCAATCCGGGAGGTTCCCGTTACAGAACAAACTTGTGTCGGCCTAGCTGGAGCAAGGATAAGAATAATTTATCTTTGCACACCAAGTGGTGTGTTTTTTTATAGGTAAATTAGAAAAGCAAGGTGGTACCGTGTCAAAATCAAAAGTCAAAGATTAGAAATCAAAAATAATCAAGACAAAAGATTTTACGCCCTTGTAAGAATATAACTGTAAGTCAGTTGTGTTTTTGCAAGGGATTTTTTGTTTGTTTAAATTGTCATCCCCGCGCAGGCGGGGATCCAGGTGTTTATCTAGATTCCCGTTTTCACGAGAATGACAAGGTAAGTATTTATAATAAATTAATATGAAAATAATAGATGTTGAAACATTAATAAGCTTAGTAGGTAAGCACAGTTTGGATCTTTTTTTGAGAGATCTTATTCTAGCGCTGAAAAGGGATTATGGCAGATGGAATCAATTTACCAATATTCCACGGCCTTCTATGCATGTAGAGGGTGGTGTTTTGGAATTGATGCCGATTTGTGACAACGAATTGTATTACACCTATAAATACGTAAATGGTCATCCCAAAAATCCTGAAACAGGTAAAATGACAGTTGTGGCAACAGGACAACTGTCGGAAATCTCAACAGGTTATCCTTTGATGTTCTCTGAAATGACATTACTTACCGCTCTTCGTACTGCGGCTAATTCTGCTCTGGCAACAGATCTGATGTCAAGAAATGACGCGAAAGTCCTGGCCATTATCGGGACAGGAGCACAGAGCGAATTTCAGGTCCGGGGAGTCCAATTAGTACGTGATATTCAGGAAGTAAGATATTTTGATATTGATGGGAAAGCAATGGATAAGTTTGAAAAAAATATGAAAAAAACCAATACTAAATTAGTTCGATGCAAAAGCGCAAAAGAGGCAGTAAAAGACGCAGACATAATTACTATCTGTACAGCGTGCAAAGAACATGTGGATGTGATTAAGAATGCATGGATCAAGAAAGGAGTACATATCAACGCGCTAGGGGGAGATACCATCGGAAAAACAGAGTTAGAATTTGATATTTTAAAACGCTCAAGAATAGTTGTTGAGTATTTCAATCAGGCTTACATTGAGGGAGAGATTCAAAGATTTAGCAGAAATGAGGCCAAAAATCGTGTATTTGCTGAGATTCATGAATTAGTAACAGGATCCAAAATTGCAAGGGAGAATGATGAACAAATAACTGTTTTTGATTCAGTGGGAATTGCGCTTGAGGATTATTCAGCGCTCAGATTGGTATACGAATTATCAGAAAAATACAACATCGGAGAGGAATTGGACATGATTCCAGTTCTCAAAGATTCTAAAGATTTGATATCTGTTCTGACATGATATACTTATGATATGAAATATTCAAAATTATTTGTAAAGACATTGCGTACTCCTCCCAAGGATGCGGATACAATTAATCACAAGCTTTTAACACAGGCCGGTTTTGTTGATCAATTAATGGCTGGTGTTTACAGCTATTTACCTCTGGGACTTCGAGTCCTTAAAAAGATTGAGCAAATTGTTCGTGAAGAGATGAATGCAATCGGAGGGCAGGAAATTTTGATGCCTGTTTTTCACCCGAAAGATAATTGGGAAACAACTAAAGGCTGGGATAAGGTTGATGTATTATTTAAGCTAAAATCCCGCAATGAAAAAGAATATGCTTTGGGTTCAAGTGAAGAAGAAGTTGTTACCCCTTTGGTTATGAAGAGCGTAAAGTCTTATCAGGATTTACCTCAAGCAGTCTATCAGATTCATTGGAAATTTAGAGATGAATTGAGGTCAAAATCTGGAATAATGCGGGGACGTGAATTTCTCATGAAAGACATGTATAGCTTTCATGATACGCAAGAAGATTTTGATAAACTCTATGAAGCTTCAAAAAAGGCTTATTTGAAAGTTTATGAAAGGTTGGGTTTGGTTGCAAAAGTTACCGAAGCATCGGGAGGGGACTTTACTGAGAAAATTTCTTATGAGTTTATGATCCTGACAGATGCAGGGGAAGACGATATTTTGTATTGCAGCGATTGCGATTTTTGCGTAAATCTAGAGATTGCAAAAGTGAAGGAAGGAGATAAATGTCCTAAATGTAAAAAAGCTGCTTTACAAAAAGCCCGAGCATCTGAAGCAGGAAATGTCTTTGATCTTGGGCAGAAATATACTAAAGACTTTAATTTTACGTATATGGCTTCAGATGGCAGCCAAAAGTATCCAATTATGGGTTGTTATGGATTGGGGGTATCAAGGGTGATGGGCATACTTGTTGAGAAGTTTAACGATGATAGAGGTATCATCTGGCCTGCTTCTGTTGCGCCGTTTGATGTCCATCTTATTTCTATAAAAAGTAACGATAAGGCTGAGGAGGTTTACAAAAAATTACAAGATGCAGGTATAGAGGTTTTATTTGACGATCGTGAAGATGTGTCGGCCGGTAATCAATTTGCAGATGCTGATCTGATAGGGATTCCTGTACGGTTGGTGGTAAGTGCCAAGTCTGGAGATAAGATTGAGTGGAAAGAGAGAACTAAAAAAGAGACAGAATTGTTGTCATTTGATGAAGTTTTGAAAAAGCTACAAAATTAGGAATGTTTACCGCCAAGAATTAGAATGGGAGACTAACATTGAAGATTTTGACCCAGAAAAACACATAAATAACGAAGAATACAATTGCTCCTAGAATATAGAATATCCTGATTAGACCCGAATGTCCGTGCGGTTTTGTTACTATTGCAGACGAAGAACTTTGCGGTAATGGCTGATTTATAGTTACAGTCTGAGGCTGCTGTTCGGGGATAGGGGATAGACTGTCTGCAGTGGCATTCGCTGTATTTTCTAGGCTTGCGCTGGGTGTCGGATTGGCCGGCTGGGCTGCGTCGGCAGACGGTTGTGGCATGATTGAAGAATCTGGTAGTGGAGAACTTCCGGGCGCAGCACTAGGCGCTCCCATCACGCGGTCATAGGTTTCTTTTAATTTAGGGTCAAGATTGGAAAGTGATTGCGGATCCATAATATTGCTCTATTAATATCTTCAGACATTTGCAATTATTTGTCAAGGGTGGAGGTTTTTGCCTTCGAAAACTATTAAATCCGAAGCATGAAATCTGAAATCCGAAACAGTATCAAAATACAAATAACAAAAATACAAAAAATGTTTTGATAATTTATTAAATTTGGATTTGTTTCGAGTTTCGATATTCTAATTTCGAATTTTTATGATCCATGTTATACTACCATCATGAAGATAATAGTTACTCATATGTCTCCTGACTGGGATGCAATAGGATCTGTCTGGCTGATACGGAAATTTTTGCCCGGATGGGAAGGTGCTGAAGTTAAATTTGTACCGGCAGGGCAGCGACTCAGGGATCAGGTTTCAGGATTCAGGGTTCAGGACCAAAACCCTATTGAACTCATTGGGGAGGATGAAGTGATCCATGTTGATACCGGGCTTGGGCCGCTTGATCATCATCAAACGCAAGACAGCGATGTTTGCGGAGCTTCATTAACTTGGGAATATGTTCAGGAAATGATAAAGAATGCCGGTGACAATCTGACTGAGGAGCATATAGAAGCAATCAGCAGAATTGTTAAAATTATTGTTGATACGGATCATTTTAAGGAAGTTTACTGGAAAGATGCAGCGGAGGACTATCAAGAGTTTGGTTTGTTAGGACTTTTGGAGGGGTTGAAACTTCAGAAACCCGGGCAAGACTCAGAATATGTACGATTTGGAATAGATTGCCTAGAAGCATTGGTGCACACGTTTGAAAATCGCATTTGGGCTGAGAAAGAAATAAAAGAAAAGGGGATTGAATTTAAAACCAAATACGGAAAAGCAATGGGATTTGAGACACTAAATGATACAGTGTTAAAATTGGCACAAAAGCAAGGCTATATTTTGGTTGTCAGAAAAGATCCCCGCAAGGGCTATGTTCGCATTAAAACTCTGCCTGCAACAAAAAAAGACAAAGGAATTGACCTTACTCTTACATATGAGCAATTGAGGAAGATTGACCCGGATGCAACTTGGTTTCTGCATATTTCTAAAAAAATGCTTCTCAATGGAACACCCAAAAATCCCAAAATGAGACCAACAAAATTATCTCTAACAGATATTATCAAAGTTTTAGAGAAAATTTGAAATAACCCAATAACCCAATAAGCAAATACTACAAATCAAAATCCAATGCAGAATGCTCAATGAAAATATTTTTTATTTGAAATTTAGTTATTGATTTGTTTATTTGTTTATTGGTAGTATTGGGTTATTATGAGTGACGCGAGTTGTCTTTTTTGTAAATTTGCAACTGGGGAAATTAAGAAGGAATTCCTTTATCAGGACGAGGATGTTATGGTTTTTGCTGACATTCATCCGATCAAGCCAGTGCATCTATTAATAGTTCCCAAGACTCATGTTCCTGAATTTTCCTCTGTTGAGCCTGATTTGATGCAAAAACTTCTTGAGGTTGTTCGGAAAATGGCCAATAGAGAAGGCTTGGACAAGGGGAGAGGTTACAGGATTGGTATGAACGCCGGGGGAGCAGAAGCGATAAAGCATCTACACATTCACCTCATGGGCCCGATAAAAAATACGGATGGAATGTAAGCAGTTTAATATTTGGAATTATCGTATGAAATATTTTGTGTTCAAGAATGTGGTTAGATAAAGAAAGATAGTAGTAAGACTTAAGGCCTTAGAAGTTTTCTTCCCTCCTCAAGAGAATGATATTTTGGAGGACTTACTGTAGGATCTTGGCCACCAGCATTAGGAGAAGTAGTTGTATAGATTGCTGCTTTAGGTGGTAATCCACGCTCGCGGTAAATGCTAAATGTGGTTAGAGTTACGATGCCATCTGCAACACTTTTTAAAATCAATAAATTTCGGTTCCTGTTATTTATATTTATCCGAGTTACAGGAGGACCCTTAGATTTGTGAGGTGAATGAGCAGCAAAATATATGAGTTGACCTACAGCATTAGGGTCTAGGTCAGCAAAAGGATCTTCTCTTTTTATTACTAAGTTACGGTTTCCGTCTATTCCGGTATCTACCTCTGTATCCTTTTCGTTACTCATGAGGGTGGTATAGTATCACATCTTTGCTGTTTACACAAGCCACGTTTTGAGGTAAAATGTAATCAACGCTTAACAATTCACAGCTCACAATTGACCACAAGGTTAATTGTGAATAGTCAAATGCTAATTGTTTAAAAGGAGGTGTTGTTTTATGGTACATGTTAAAAAACTTCCAGGTCAGTCAGATGACCAGGTAATTAGAAATTTTTCCAAAAAAGTAATGGATGCCGGTATTATTCAGGAGGCCAAAAGGCGCAAATTTTATCTTAAGCCATCGCTTGCCAAAAAATTGAAGAAAAAAATGAAGCAGGAAGAAGCTGCAAGAGTAAAGTTATTTTAATTCCTAATATCTAATTTCTAAATCCTAAATAATACCAAATTCATAATAACAAAAAGCAAAAACATTTTGGTATTTGAAATTTATATTTAGAATTTATTTAGAGTTTAGTATTTAGTATTTTTAAAAGATATAATGGATAATATCAATGTTCTTATTTATGTTGAAAGCAGGTATAAAGTTTCTCGCAAAAAAATAAAATCTGCAATTAAAAGTGTTTGCGAGGAAAATAATCTTACCAGTCCTGTTGAGGTAAGTGTTGCCATTGTCGGGGATCGTAAGATGAAAAAGCTCAACAAAGAGTATCGAGATAAAGAAGGAACAACAAATATTCTTTCATTTCCGCTTGCTGAAGGAGAACA
This sequence comes from Saccharimonadales bacterium (SeqCode), assembly GCA_035478335.1. Taxonomy (GTDB): domain Bacteria; phylum Patescibacteriota; class Microgenomatia; order Levybacterales; family UBA12049; genus DATLDE01. The sequence continues at coordinate 24,455 of DATIJS010000057.1, forward strand.
GTCCAAATTGCCATCAGATGTAACAAGACTTGGGGATATCATTATTTCTTATCCAATGGTAATTAAAGAAGCTGCGCGGGATGAAGTGTTGGTAGATGAGCGCGTTGATGAATTGGTAAGACATGGAATGCTGCACCTGCTTGGGTTGCACCATGAATAAAAATACTACCAATAACCCAATATGCAAATACTACCAATCAATAACCCAATACAAAATATTCAAATATAGAATTCTACATTTAGATTTTTAGCGTTGATTTGACTATTGGATTATTTGTTTATTTGTAGTATTCTTCGACTGAAAGAAGAAGTATGGTTTTTTACAGAAAGTATCGCCCACAAAAAATTGAAGATTTAGATAGTCAAGCTGTTCGTCAAACATTGACTTCCGTACTCTCCCAGAATCCACCTCATGCCTTCCTCTTTACCGGTCCAAAAGGTCTTGGTAAGACATCAGCAGCCAGGATAATTGCTAAAGTTGTCAATTGCACAGGACGACAATTAACAGTTAACAATTTACAGTCAACAAAAGAAAAGTCAAATGTTAAAGGTCAATTGTCAAATTTTGATTCCATCGAACCATGTAATAAATGCGAGCAATGCATCTCCATTACAAATGGAACAAATATGGATATTCTGGAAATTGATGCAGCAAGCAACAGGGGAATTGATGAGATCCGTGATTTGAAAGAAAAAATAAGACTTGCCCCGATGAGTGCTAGCAAAAAAGTTTACATAATTGATGAGGTGCATATGCTGACAACAGAGGCATTTAATGCTTTGCTTAAAACTCTGGAGGAGCCGCCAAGTCATGCCATGTTCATACTTTGCACTACTGAACCGCAAAAAGTTCCCGATACTATTTTATCCAGATGTCTGCATATCGCATTCAAGCCGGCAACTGAGGAGGAATTGATTCGTTCGTTTAAAAGGATTGTTAAGGAGGAGAAGATTGACATAGCTGATGATGCATTAAAATATGTTGCAAATTTATCAGATAGAGGTTTTAGAGATGGAGCCAAAATATTGGAAGAAGTATCCAGCCTATCGGGGGGCAAAAAAATAACAATTCAATTGATGGAAGAAAAATATCATGCGTCAAGTTCTGCAGTTTATGTGACAAAGATGCTTGATGCTTTGGGCAAAAAAGATATAAAAGCAGCACTTAAAATTGTTGAAAGCATGGTTGAGCAGGGTTTTGATATCAAATATTTTATTACTCAGCTAATTGATGTACTGCATGAAATTTTATTGATAAAGACAGATGTAATAGCAAATGAAGAAAAAAACATCAATGACTTTAGCATCGATCAATTAATTGTATTATTTGAGTTGCTCTCCGGAGCCCAACTGGATGCAAAGGCTGCTGTTTTGCCGCAATTGCCGCTTGAATTGGCAATTATAGATTATGGATTGCAAAACTACACCGAGTCAAGCGGGGCTACGCCTGAACAAAACCAACAACTCGGAGATGGTAATCAGCGAATTTCTGCGTATGGATCAGCGTCAATCAGCGACATGAGGAAACAAGATGGGAATATTAAAAAAATTAAAGCAATGTATGGCCCGGCAAAGCAGGATTCTGTAATCGAGAAGACTCCAACACAGCCAAGCGGTGAGCTGTTGCACACTTCGGCAACAGGTACGCTTTCCAGTGAATGGCTGGATACATTTTGGAAGAGTATCATCTCAGAGATGAAGAATTATAATCATACAGTTGCCGGAGTGTTAAGAGGTGCAAAAATAGGCAGTTTTGATAAAAAAACCCTTGTTATTGAGACCAGCTTTAAATTTCATAAAGAGAGGCTATCTGATATGAAAACAATAACAGAATTATCAAGAATCGCAAAAATGCTTACTGGAAAAGATGTGACAGTTGAGGTACAATTACGTAGGGACTAGGTGTTAGGGTTTAGGTTTTAGTAATTTTATTTATTACTGATCCCTAAGACCTGAAACCTAAAACCTGATTAGGGAGGTGATTTTTATGAATAATCCATTTGGTCAATTAGGAGAACTTAAAAAAATGAGGGATCAGGCAATGCAGATCCAAAAGCAGCTCAAAATGGAAGAGGTTGAGATAAATAAGCACGGAGTGTATGTTCGAATTTCAGGTGACCAGGAAATCAGAGAGATAATCAGTAACGGTAAATCAGACAATGATATAAGGGGTGCAATAAACGAGGCCGTTAAAAAGTCGCAAGAAGTAGCTGCCAAAAAACTTCAAAGCATGGGAGGAATGGGCGGACTCGGAGGATTGCTGGGTGGTAAATAAGGGTAAAGGGGAAAGCGGGAAGGGTGAAGTTTAAAAACTTCTTTCCCCTTAACGCTTAACGCTTTTCCCTAATAAACTATGGTAAATAAATCTGAAGATTTTATTCTTTTAACAGGCCGTTCAAACGTGCAGTTGGCGAAAGATGTTGCAAAACTTCTTGGGCAGAAACTGCATGAACCTATTAGTCTTTTTTCTGATGGCGAGATAAGAGTGAGAGTTCCGGTTAGCTTGCGGAATATGCATGTCTTCATCATTCAGCCAACCGCGCCGCGTGTAAATGACAGCATCATGGAACTTCTACTTATGATTGATGCTGCCAAAAGAGCTTCTGCTTCTGAAATCTCAGCAATTATTCCATATTTTGGCTATTCACGCCAGGATAGGAAAGAAATGCCGCGTGTTCCGATCAGTTCTTCGGCAATTGCCAATATGATCACAAATGCCGGCGCAACGCAAATTTTGACAATTGATATCCATTCGCAGCAGCAGCAGGGATTTGTTTCAATCCCATGGGACAATCTGTACGGCAGTTATGCTTTGCTCCCGATGATTAAGTCACTAAAATTAAAAGATCTGGTAGTTGCTTCCCCTGACAAAGGCGGAATGATTCAAGCAACAGGTTATGCAAAGCTTTTGGGGGCAGATGGAGTAGCACTTGTTTATAAAGAGCGGGATGTTGCTGTCAACGATAAATCAGGGACTTCGGCAATGATCGGAAAAGTAAAGGATAAGAATGTACTTTTGGTTGATGACATAATCAGCACGGGAGGCACTATCGTAAACGCTGCTGTCTATTTAAAAGAACGTGGTGCGAAAAGCGTCAGACTGGCAATTGTTCATGGTCTTTTTGTTGGAGATGCAATCGAGAAAATAAAAAATCCGGTTATTGATGAGATTTTTGTGTCAGATACGATTGAGCAGAGAAGTGAAGTTAAAAATATCAAAAAAGTTAAAATTGCTTCAGTTGCACCTCTTTTGGCTGAAGCAATAAAAAGAATTCAAACCGGTCAGTCGATAAGCCGTGATTTGATTTTGTAAAAGTTGGATTTGTCTTGCCCCCGCGCCTCTTTAATAGTACAATAATCTCAGATGAAGATATTTAGCGGGAGTTCAAATAAGCTGCTTGCCGAAAAATTAGCCCAAAATTTAGGATTGGAATTGTCAGAAATTGAGATACATGTTTTTCCGGATGGAGAGAGGCGCGTTAAATTAAATGACATCGTTGTGGATGAAGAGACTGTGGTGGTTCAGTCGACAGCGACTCCGGTTGATCAAAACTACATCGAATTATTCTTTATTATTGATGCGCTTAAGCGTTCAGGAGCAAAATCTGTTACAGCTGTAATGCCTTATCTAGGCTATCAAAGGCAGGATCATATCTTCCGCGATGGAGAAGCAGTTTCTCTGCAAGTGATGATTGGAATTTTGGAATCGATGGGAGTAAATAAGGTGATAGTTCTTGATCTGCATACAATAAAGATTCCTGAATTTTTTCATATACCGATTGATCATTTGTCAGCACTTCCCCAATTCGCAAAAGTTATAAAGGAAAATGGATGGGACTCTGATTCAATTCTTGTATCACCTGATATGGGGGGTTTAAGAAGAATAAAGGAGATGTCAGAATTTTTGTCCGGAATGTCTTGGATTGCAACAGTTAAAGATAGGAATTTGGATACCGGTGAAATAACTATAGAGAAAATTGAAAGCTCAGTTTCCAACTGGAGTATGGAAAATTTAAAAGGGAAAAGAGCCCTTATTGTTGACGACATGGCATCAAGCGGAGGAACATTGATTGAGTCTGCGAAACTTCTTAAAAAAAGTGGAATTTCAGAAGTGTACGCTTTTGTAACGCATCCGATTTTTTCCAAAGATGCACCTAAATTACTTCAGGACTCAGAGATCACCAAAGTTTTTGTGACTGATTCGGTTTACGTTTCGGAGGAAAAGAAGTTTCCAAAGTTGGAAGTTTTATCGGTTGCGGAGATGATAGCGAAAGAAATCAAAGATTAAAAATAAAACATCAAATATACATATCAAAAGTCAAAGACACGTTTTTATTTGTTTTTACTTTTTAATATTTAATTTTTAATTTAATGATGAAAATTCCAAAAGCAATTACCAATTTGGTTGAAAGTTTTGAGCGTCTTCCTGGTGTTGGTCCGAAGACTGCTCAGCGGCTTGCGTTTTATCTGCTGCACGTTCCCCAAGGCGAATTAGATCGATTCGCTATGTCTGTTGCAGAGCTTAAAAAGAATACAATAATATGTTCAATCTGCTTCTCTGTTGATGAGATTGATCCATGCAGTATTTGTTCAGATGCAAAGCGAAATCAGCAAATTATTTGCGTTGTTGAGCAGCCGCTGGATATTTTGGCATTTGAGAAAAGTGGAAAATATACAGGCGTGTATCATGTCTTGCATGGGAAAATTGACCCATTAAATAATATCGGACCGGATGAGATTCATATTGCAGAATTGCTGCAAAGGTGCAGGAATTCGGATATTAAAGAGGTTATATTGGCGACTAATCCGACGATGGAAGGGGAGGCAACTGCTATGTACATTGCAAAGCAACTGAAAACTGAGAACCAAGAACTAAGAATTACTAGAATTGGAAGAGGTTTGCCAACTGGTGCGGATATTGAATATGCTGACAGTACCACACTTGTTCAGGCAATGACAGGCAGACAGGAATATTGATATAATAAAGTTATGCCAAAGAATATTTTCGGGAGTGAAGAGACAAGTTTTGAGAACGGAATTTCCCTCACCAAACCAGTAAAAGCGATGAGTGATGCAGCCAAGCAGCAGGCAAAGGCAGCAGCCAATGATTTTGTTGCCCAACTTTATGGTGTGAAGGATAAAACTACTGATCTAAATGATCCGAATGCCAAGAATCAAAAACAGCAGCAACAGCAAGCCCCTCCGCCAAAACCGAAAAAATCAACACATATACTTTCAGGAATGAGCAACGCAGGAGACCACGCTAAATTCATAGCCCGTCAGCAGTATTTGGACAAAGGAGATGCAAAAGGAGCAGAAGACATTATGTTTCATATGCAGCATTATTTTGATGAGTCTGTGATGACGCTTGAGGATCGGGTCAAGAAATTCAGACGCGAGCAGGAGCAGCAAAGAGCTGAGCGCAAGAAGCAGCAGGAGGAAGAGGATCAGCAGAAAAAGGAGAAAGAAGCAAAAGAGAAAGAAGAATTGCCACAAGCAACAGGAAAGGGAAGAAATAGAATGGGTAAAAAGCCAAAGACCAGTATTTCACTCAAGATGAGTCAGACCAAAACAGAAATCAACCGCGGAGCGACAGGGTAGGAGTTGAATTACTAATTACGAATCACGAATTAAGGTTTATATTTTGGATTTTTGCCTCAAGTAAGCTATAATGTAAAGAGATGTTAAAACTCTACAATTCTCTCTCCCGAAAGATAGAAACATTCAAGCCCATTAATCCAAAGGAAATTGGTGTATATACCTGCGGACCTACAGTTTATGACTTTGCTCATATCGGAAATTTCAGAACTTATACAACGTCTGATATATTGGTTCGCGCGTTAAAATTCAATGGATTTAATGTTAAGTATATTATGAATTTAACGGATGTAGGGCATTTGACAGGAGATAATTTGGGGGATGCAGATACAGGTGAGGACAGGATGGAGAAAGCAGCCAAAAAAGAGGGAAAAACTGCATGGGATGTAGCTGAATTTTATACTGATGCTTTTCTCAAAGATTATGACGCATTAAACCTTGAGCAGCCGGAGCGTTTTGCAAAAGCAACCGATCACATCAAAGAGCAAATTGATTTGGTAAGCAAATTAGAAAAAAAAGGATTTACCTATGCAACAACGGACGGCATTTATTTTGATACTTCAAAATTCAAAAACTACGGAGAGTTGTCAGACCTGGATCAGATCAAAGAAGGAGCAAGAGTCGAAATAAACGACGAGAAGAAAAATCCACGGGATTTTGCACTGTGGAAGTTTTCCAAAACAGATGAGAAGCGCCATATGGAATGGAAGAGCCCATGGGGTAATGGTTTTCCGGGGTGGCATATAGAATGCTCAGCAATGAGCATGAAATATCTTGGGGAAAGTTTTGACATTCATGCCGGGGGAGTTGATCTCAAACAGACTCATCACCCAAATGAAATTGCGCAGGCGGAGGCAGCAACAGGCAAAAAGTTTGTAAATTATTGGGTGCATAGCGCGTTTATTTTGATTCAAGGCGAGAGGATGAGTAAAAGTCTTGGTAATAATTATCGACTTTATGATCTTGAAAAAAGCGGATATCATCCAATGAGTCTTCGCTATCTATATCTTCAAGCGCATTACCGCAAGGAACTTAATTTTACATTTCCTTCGCTAGATGGCGCAGAAAACGCCCTCAAAAAATTGCTCCAGGATATTGCTTTATGGAATGAGCCGGCAGGTGCACTCCCTGAGTATGATAAGCGCTTTCTTGACGCAATCAATGACGATTTGAATACACCCCAAGCCCTTGCTGTGATGTGGGAAATGGTCAAATCTGACCATCCTACAGCTGCAAAGGCAAAAACGCTTTTTAAGATGGATCAGGTGCTGGGTCTAAACCTTTTTGAGAATAGGGAGGTAATTAAACGAGATCAGGGGATTGTGCCTGATGAAATCAAAGCAATGGTTCGCGAGCGGGAACAACTCAGACGCGAAAAGCGATTCAATTTAGCAGATCAGTTGAGAAGAAAGATTGAGAAGCTTGGATATGTCATAGAAGACTCCAAAACCGGCCCCAAAGCAAGGAAGGTATAGGTAATTTCAAGTTATTATGGCGTTACTATTACTGTCGGGAGAGGAATTGATTGTGTAGGCGATGGAGTAATTTGCAGAGTTTGAGTTGGAGTAGAAGTTGGAACATTTGTCGGCGTGGGAGTTGGAGTAGGTTCGTCAGGTTTATTTGTAGGAGTTGGGGTAACTGATATAGTGGGAGACGGCGTGAAAGTTGGCGTTGGGAGTTCACATGACTCAGGCTGTGTACCTGCTATGAAGTATTCTGTGTAGTTTTTGAACCCTGAAATACAGACAGGCTGCATAACCACAAATGTTGGCTTATCAAATGTTTCAAGCGGTGTATTGAGTAAAAAGTGATCCATCATATTTCTCCAGATTGGTGCAGCGCCCAGAGATCCAGCAACATTATCCATCGGAGTGTTATCATTGTTCCCGACCCAGACACCAACAGCCAGACTAGGAGTGTATCCGACAGTCAGGGCGTCGCGAAAATCACTGGTAGTACCTGTCTTGACAGCTGCAATCCGTGAGATAGTCAAAGCGCCCCCAAATTCCTCAGCGCGAGCTTTATTGTCTGAGAGAATACTTGAAATAAGGTACGAGCCTTCTTCAGAGATTACCTTTTTGGAAGTTTGAGTATTTAAAAAGCCAAAAAGCTTAGCCCAAAAATTGCCCTCGTCAACTATATTTCCATATTTATCCTTAATTTCGATTACCGATTTTGGCGGGTTGTAAACGCCTTTGTCAGCAAAGACGGCATATGCATCAGTTAACTCAAGCAGTTTTACTTCACCCGATCCAAGAACAAGAGACAAGCCGTATCGCGATGCATCAGTTCCAAGAGTAGTGATTCCCAAGTTTTGAGCTTGCTCAAGTCCTGCCGGTACGCCAACCTTTTCCATCACCTCAACTGCCGGGATATTGAGCGAATTTGCCAAAGCCCGTCTGACTGTCACAGGCCCTCTAAATCTCTTATCATAATCAAGAGGTTTGTAATTTCCGTCAAATGTTTTGGCACTATCATCTAGAAGAGTTGCCGGTGTAATCAGTTTGTCCTCAAAAGCCTTCTCGTAAATTAGAGGTTTGAATGAGGAGCCGGGCTGACGTGGAGAAATAGCCATATTTGTCTGACCAAATTTTGCGTCTTCAAAATCATATGAGCCAACCATTACAAGTATTTCACCTGTTTTGGGATCAATCGCTATTGCTGCTCCGTTGCTGGCATCATTGTATTTAAGATATCTCATTTGATTCTTGACAGCCTTTTGCGCATATACTTGTTTTTCTTCATCCAGAGTTGTCTGGACCTGAAAACCATCTCTGATGATCCGTTCCTCACCATATTTTTTGATAAGTTGGTCTTTGACATAAATCGCGAAATGAGGAGCAAGAGTATTTTCGTCTTTAATTTTGGAAGGATTATATTTTAGAATTTTATTCTCTGCATTTTGTTCCTCAGAATGAGTTAAAAAACCGTCTTTTACCATTTCTGAAAGTACGATTTTTTGTTTTCTGAGAGCGCCCGATTCATCATTGGACAATGGGGAAAGCGCAGAGGGGGCAGGAAGTATACCGACAAGAAGTGCACATTCGGAAAGACTCAGTTCGCTTGCGTGCTTGCCGAAATATGCTTCGGACGCATTCTCAACACCAAATGCACCCTCTCCAAAATAAACTGAATTAAGATACATTTCCAAAATATCCTGTTTGGAAAATCTTCTATTCAGCTCTGCTGCCAAGACGATTTCCTGATATTTTCGAAGGAAGTTTTTATTAGAAGAAAGAAAAGCATTTTTGGCCAGTTCTTGGGTAATTGTTGAACCCCCTTCGACAATATGTCCTGCAAAAATATTGCTTATAAAAGCTCTAGCAACTCCCCGGATTGAAAAGCCGGGATTTGTATAAAAAGTTTTGTCTTCTGTTGCAATAACTGCTTTTTGGATATTGTCAGGAATTTCAACAAGTGGGACATATTGAATTTCTTTTGGCTGATAAAAAGTGAAAAATGGCTTGTTGTCCCGGGTCAGAAGCGTAAGGCCTGTTTTGCCTCTATTCATAATACTGTCTTTGTCCTTTAAATCCTTTGCAAAGTAGAGATAAGTGATAGGGGGAACTAGGAGGATTAAGATGATTACAGCAATTCCGGCATAGATAATCTGGTGTTTGTAGCGCTTTGGGAAAGTTTTCAAAAAAGCTTTGAAATTAAACTCTCTCCACCAATCTTTAAGTCTTTTTAGCATAAAACTGTTCCCATTTTAGCACAAAACCTGTTAAAATAATGTTGATATCGCATCACTATGGAAATTGTCAAACAAACAGAAGCGTTAATGATATTAGAAGAGAGGTTGAGGAGTAAAGGGGTAATAATTTTATTATTATTAGCGATAGTAGTTATCCTTATTTTGGATCATGGAGTTGGTTTGTTGATTGCGGCTATTTTATTAATTTGTCTATTATTATATGTGTATCTCAGCGGTTCTAGTATCGAATCCGCTATTACAATTGATAAAAACAGCGGTTTGATTACTATCGAATTTCCAAATCTTAGTATGGTAATACCAAAACAGCAAAGAAAGATTGAGGAAATAACAGCAGTTAGAGTAAAAATTCGATATTTTAACCCTACTAAGCTACCATATAAATCAATTATTTTGGTATTTACAAATGGAGAAGAAGTGGTCATTAATAGATTGAGTTTCAGTTATAGTATTATATTCCATTTTTTTGTTACTCCTCAGGAAGTGAAGATCGGTAAAGCAATTGCAGAATTTTTAAATGTTCCATTTGATCAATCATTTAAGTTTAATTTTGGATTTAAATAATGTATAATTATTAGTGCTATGAATGACATGAAAGATAAGCCAGAGGAATATTGGAAAGAGAAATTGACGCCTGAGCAGTATCATGTGCTTCGGGAGAAGGGGACGGAGGCACCATTTAAGGGTAAATATGTAGATAATCATGAATCAGGGATGTATGAATGCGCAGCTTGTGGGCATGAACTTTTTTCCAGTGATACAAAGTTTGAGTCCGGTTCAGGTTGGCCGAGTTTTGATCAGCCTGTTAATAAAGAAAATGTCATATTAAATATGGATAATAGCTATGGAATGAGTAGGACTGAGGTTGTTTGTAAAAATTGCGGTAGTCATCTGGGGCATGTTTTTGATGACGGTCCTAAGGAAACAACAGGACAAAGGTATTGTATAAATTCCTGTTCACTCAACTTCAAAAAAAAGTAAGTTTCTTAATTCATAATTCTTGTTTGATCGTGCTACAATAAATTTATGGATATAAATCCTATCTGCCCAAATTGTTCACTTCAGGTATTGCCGGCGTTTTATTTTTGTCCAAATTGTGGGAAGAATTTACGTCCCAAGCCATTATCAATCAGTGTTGGTAAGCAAATAGGAATTTATCTAGTGAGCGTTCTATTGCCGCCGCTTGGATTGTGGCCGGCTGTAAAATACCTAAGGCAAGACGATCAAAAAGCAAAAAATGTTGGAATTGTTGCTATCGTGTTGACGATTGCTGCGACAGTTGTGACGATTTATATCGCAATTGGTTTGGGTAATCAAATGAAAGCTATATTAAATGCTCAGTTAGGAGGAAGCAGCATTGAGCTGAACAATCCCTTGCAGCAGGCGCCTGATGCAAATTCGCTATCTCAGTAGAACTCCTTTTAGTCCACCCCATTCAACAACTGTAAATCCGTCTCTGACAACTTTTGAAAGAGTTTGAGGTTGGATTGGAGACGGCTTATATGTATATGTTGAATAATCCATAAAAATTCTGTAGACATTTTTGGGCTGGGGAATTATCTGCATTGGTGCGATTGAGTTCATGTCCTGAGTTTGTAGAAAGCTAATTCGGTAATAATTCGCATTTTTACTTTGCAGCTCAGGCAGCCAATATTCCAGAAAATCATTTTTCTCTTTTTTTGTAAATTTAACCTCATCAAGTTTTTGGTTTAAAAATCCTGAAAGGTTTCTACTTTCCACAATCCAGCCTTTGTCCACCTGTGGATATTGTTTTTCCGTACTTTGTCCCGCCCAATATAAATAAGGATATGAATTATTCAAACACGCATTTTTGGCATACTCAGATCCACTTTTAGAGTCATCAATCAGATTGCAGTTAGTAAATTGAGGTTGTAAATCAGTAAGAGTGCCGTTGGGCTGAGCCAGAACATTCCAGCCGTTTTGATATTGAGGAATTGATACATCAAACCTTATTGGTGTTGTGAATTTGACACTTACTTTGGTTGGTTTTGCAGGATATAGATAAACAACAGGTTTACCGCATCCGCCCGGAAGATTTATGTCATATTCACCTAAAGCAACCCATCTTCCCCAATAGTCTTTAAAGAAAATAAGAGGATTCTTGCTTACGTAGTTGTCAAAAGTTGGTTTAGTTCCTTTATTCACCTGTGCGTACAGGTCCGCATTGCCCGGATCATTGTAAATTCCCAATTTTTTATCATATTCTGCTTTTATTAGCTGATGATTTTTGTCGGAAAGTATAAAAATATCACCATAAGACGATGTACCAATTTTTTGCAGGTCATGTTCCGACAGGTTATTAATCACGAGAGTATTTACATCAAATGCGCATCCTCCGGGTAGTGCGACATCATATTTGTCATAAAGCGTTGAGTTTGTTTGAATATCAGATTTTGTAAGTCGAAGATTTGGTCTACTTGGGTAAGTGGGATAATCGGCTTTACTTGATTTAGACATAGAAGCAATTGCTTTATTAAACTCAAGCATTTTTTGGGGATATTCAGAAGCATGTTTGGGATTTGTTAAGTCATAAGAGTATGCCAAACCAGTTGAGTCAACTGCTATAACTCCGGTTGTTCCATCGATAAATTGGTCTTCAGGATTTGGTGTTGGTGTTATCTTCGGATCGTGATATTGCTCAGGTTTTTTACCGGTATAAAAAGTTAATTTGGAATCTTGTGACTTAATAGGAATGTAAGATGAAAAATCTGTATTAAGAATAAATTTGGATTCCGGATTGCCATTCTGATCTTTATTTCCTGTCTCAAAAAGTTTGGTAAGAAGTATATTTCTATTTAACGCAAAGCGAGAATCTAATTGAATATTTTGAGGATGAGAAGTGTCCAGAGGGGCAATTTTAGTGATTTTGTTTTTATTTATTTCATACAACGGATCATAGTCTTTTGTTGTTCTTGTTTTTATGTCGATCGGATCAGCGTCCAAAATGTACTTTTTATTATCGTTGGATGCGAAAATATATGTAGGCTCAAAACCCTGAGATGGGTTTCCTGAAATAGCAAGATATCTCTTGTAGCCTTTAAATTGCCCGTTTACGTATGTTCCAGCCTCATAATATGTACTTGGAGTGGAGGTGTTTGGGTCACTTCGAGTAATAAGTTCCAAATCTTGTGACAACTCCTTAATTTTTCCGGATAGTTCGACTCTTTCCTCCACTTTCTGTGAGGGGGTTGTGGTTATACTGGGGGAGGTAATTTTTTGAGCCTGAGGAACAGTGGGAATTTTTTTGAGAGTAAGATAAAAGTAAATTCCTGCACCCAACAAAACAATAATTATGACAAGCAATATTGGCACAAGTTTGTTAGACGATTTTTGCGGTAGAGGTGGATTAGTTGAGGCCTCGGATTGCATATGCGGGTTTGGTGGTTGTTGTGGATTTTCTTCCATAAATTAAGCATAAGGTCTGAGGATGGCAAAGTCAATTATAAAAATAGATTTTAGTACTTATTTATTATTGACCGGCGCGTAGGCTTTTCGGGTGCGCTTTATCTTACCAGCAAATACGGGCAAAAGTATTGTGATTCCGATTAATATTCCGAGTTCTAGCATAAATACCTCCTTTCTGTATGTAGTTGTGATTATTAAATGATAAGTTCTAGTCTAAAATTATAAGCCTATCTATAACATAGCACTGAATAAAAAGAATGTCAATTTTTTGAACAGCTATTTTTTGGAGAATTTGTCTTTCATCATATCCCACAAATCGGGATATGTTGTGTCATAGCCTAGGACCCAGATCGCAATTCCTCCCAAATCCTGCTTATTCACAAAATCGTATTTGATCCCGATTGACTTAGTGTTTTCAAACCAGACCTGGTGATCAGCTTTTGTCTTTGAATCAGTATACCAGCACCATGGCTCCATGGCATAACTGTCAAAGAAGCATTGGTTTTTCTTAAAATTCTTAAATTCTTTTGCCCGGGCATATGATATGACAGCTGCATATCCTTCAGGACTATTTTGGGAAAATGTCGGACTCTGAATAGTCTTTCCATCTTCAACTGCCCAATCCCAACCATAGTGGGGAACTCCCATCAGTATTTTTTCTTTGGGAAGTAGCTTTTCAAGCCCTTCATACATTGAAGTTACATCAAAGAAATATTTGTTTTCTTTAAAACCTGTCATAGGTGCAATAGGTCCTGCTATCTCTGATGCAGAATTGTAGTAATCATAAGACATGCCTATGAAGTTATCATAGACAGGAGTCAGAGCACGAAAATCAATAATATCAGATTTGCGTGTTGCTTGGGGCTGGACGCTTATTTCGAGTTTTATTTCCGAATTTTGATCTTTAAGTGCGGACTTCAATTTTTTGCTAAATTCAGTAAATTCCTGTCGGTATTTGTCATCAGGTGTTCCCAGATATTCAAAATCAACGTTTATTCCATCCAGATTGCGTGATTTTACCTCGTTAATTATATTTATAATAAGTTTTCGTTGTGCTTCTTGCTTGTCCAGAATCGATTCAATATCATTATTGTCCTGGCAGATAATGGATAGAGTAAATTTTGCTCCGTTGATATGCGTTTTGGTAATAAGGTCTTTAATTGTCTGGCTTTCCCATTCGCGTTTTCCGGGATTTGTTTCTCCATTTATAACTTTTACAAATTCTCCCTCTTTATTTACAAAAAGACCAAAATAATTGACCTCTGTAATCAGATCAAGACGTGTGTATTTGCTATCATCTATTCGCCAATAGGGGAGAAAGCCGATAGACTCTTTCTGCATTTTCACATGCGGGTGAAGCAGATGTTCCCAATAATACATAGCTGATGTATTGGCAGAGGTTAGTGGATACGTCCTGGTAAGGTAAACTGAAGACCCACCGATTGCGCTGAGCGCAAGAATAATTATCAGCAATATTAAGTGAGCTACATATTTTTTTACCACAATCTATTATAAGTTTTTGAGGCTCATTTTACAAATCAGTAAACTGCGCTAGTTTGCTATATTGTAATTTGATTATTGTCTAACTATACTTAATTTCTATGAATAAGAAAGCGGTTATCAAAGAGCCGGTAACAGAAGATAAGCTTAGAGAGGTGTTAAAAGATTATCCAACTAAGAAGGATGTCGAAAATATTGTGTATATAAAATTTGATACGTTTGAGGTGAAGATTGATGATAAGCTGACTCAATTTAGAAGCGATATGTTTACCAGGTTTGATGAATTGATGGGGGAGTTGGCTCAGCAGCGTGAAGACAGAATTTTTACAGATCATGATATAAAAGTTTTGAAAGAAAAATCAGACGAGCATGAGAAGAGAATTAAAAAATTGGAGACAAATCCTACGACCACTCAATAAAACCTCAATTATTATTCCTCTTGCGTATAAGCGATAAATTGCTGTAATCTGAGTATATGCCCAGGATATATGATGTTATTACAATTGGTGAAGCAACGATTGACGCTTTCATGACTCTTCATGATTCCTCAGATAAAGTACAGTTTGATCAGAAATCTGGGAAGTTGGAGTTCAAGCATGGAGAAAAGATAAATGTGGAAAAATATGATTTTCTTTTGGGGGGGAATGCTGCCAATGTTGCTGTTGGCTTGACCCGTCTGGGGCTTAATGCAACTCTTGCTTGTGAAATTGGGGATGATGAGTTTTCTATCAAGATCCGCAACCATCTCGCTCAGGAAAAAGTTGAACGGGTCCTGGTTACACAAAGTAAAGGCAGGCAATCAAACTTCTCAGTAATTATAAATTTCAAAGGAGACCGGACAATTTTCAATGAAGACCTAAAGCGAGAGCATAAATTTGATTATGCAGATGTTGCTGCAAAATATATCTATCTGACAAGTATGGGTGAGGACTGGGTGAGGTCATATGAAGATGCAGTGGAATTTGTCAAGAAGCATGGAGGAAAAATAGCTTTTAATCCCGGCACGCATCAGCTTCATAATCACACTACACTTATCCATCAAGTTATGAAAGATACAGAAATTATTTTTGTAAATAAAGAAGAGGCTGAGTTAATTTTATTTAACCATTACTCAAAAAGGGTTGATGATAGTGATCACTATATTAAAAATTTATGTCAGGAATTGCAGGATTTGGGACCAAAAATTGTTGTCGTGACCAATGGTAAGGAAGGCTCCCACGTTTTGGATGCGGAGGGTAATTTTCAAAATCAGGATCTGTATCCTGGAAAATGTATTGAGAGAACAGGGGCAGGGGATAGCTTCGCAACAGGTTTTTTGGGAGCAGTATTGTATGGAATGGATTTGGCAACGGCTATGAAGTGGGGAGCAGTCAACTCAGCATCCGTTGTCGGTGTAGTTGGGGCGGAACCTGGGCTTTTAATGAAGGAGGAGATTGAGAAGAGAGTCTAAAATTGACCTAATTAGATCGATTAGAAATTAATTAGAGGTCCTGGGATTTTGTTGCTTCAGTATTGTTTTTAAGCTGTGCCTCGTCCAGTTCTCCGATAGACGCTGCAGATACGAGTTTTAGTTGATTAAGAAAAAGATCCTGAATCTCTTTTGTTGCAGATCTGTCTTTTGCCCACAATTTAAGAACAGGGTCCTGAAGCGCACGGGAATATGAAAATGTCACTCCCCAGGGATGTGGTCCTTTTTGCGCAATTCTATTCAGATTTATAAAAGCGTCGTTGCTTGTTTGGCCGCCACTTAGAAATACAACTCCACCTAAATCAGATGGAGCATGTTCATGAAGCACTTTTACTGTGCGAGTTGCAACATCTGAATGGTCAATTGCGACCCCGCTTTCTTTCCCGGGAAGCACCATGCTTGTTTTGAGGATTGCGCCGCTCAAATTTACACGCAAATCTTTCATGGCCGCAAATAATTCGTCGTACGTTCTGGTCATAACGTCCTCTGTCTGTTGAATGCTGTGGGTACCATCAAAAAGTACTTCCGGCTCAACAATCGGTACGATTCCGGCATCTTGGCAGATCCTAGCATAGCGCGAAAGGACAAAAGCATTGGCTTTGATGCACTCCATTGTCGGGATATTGTCACCAATTGTGATGACAGATCGCCATTTGGCAAATTTTGCACCACTTTCTGCGTATTTGGCCATGATTTCAGGCAGTCCGTCAAGTCCCTGAGTCAATTTTTCACCGGGAAAGCCTGGTAGATCGACAAGTCCTTTATCTACTTTTATACCAGGAATCATGGAGTTTGCCTTTAGATACTCAGGGAATGTTACTCCGTCATCTGTTTTTTGCCAGAAAGTCTCATCATAAAAAATCACACCACTCATAAATTCAGAAGCACCAGGTGTGGTAAGAAGCAGATTTCGATATTCCCGTCTTGTCTCCTCTGAGCATTCAACTCCGACACTATCAAAGCGTTTCTTACAAGTTGGAGCGCTCTCATCAGCCGCAAGTATTCCCTTGCCTTTTGTAACAAGACTCTTTGCAATTTGACCTAGATCACTATTATTCATAACTCATTTAATACTACTCATTATAAAAATAAAAAGCAATACAAAAAATAAATTTAGTATAATGTTTTTGTGAGAAGAACTATAAAAGGGGAGAAGCAGTTTACTGCATCGGTTTGGCTGATAACGAGGACCAAACCCAAAAAAGTTCTCCTAATTCATCATAAGAAGTTTGGTAAGTGGGTTCAGCCGGGCGGGCATATAGAGCAATTTGAAAATCCTATTGAATGTGCGATACGTGAGATAAAAGAGGAGACAGGATTGGATATAAGTTTTATTACTGATTCAATCAAAACAACAAGCGAACGGGATTCGTTTTTGCCTATTCCTGAATTCTTGATGGAGTATCCGATTGCCGAACATGAAGACGAACCAGCGCATTTTCATATCGATATAAATTATGTTGTAAAAGTTAAGGAGCAAATGCTAAAAGTAAGTAAAAGGGAAGCGCACGACATCGGTTGGTTTAGAAAGTCTGAGGCCCTCAAACTCCCAATCCACGAAAATACGAAAATAATCCTCCAAAAACTCTTGTATTAATTTTATAACTTTTTAGCATCCCATAGTTGATAAATTTATATAAATTTGGTACCATTGGTGGACTATGCCAAGAAACAAAGACCTACCACCAAATTCAAATGAATCAATAGCAGGAATTGAGCACCAGAGACAAGTATTGATCCCACCTGGTTTACCGATACAACGTGTAGTGTTTGAATCTCAATCACAACGAAGAACAGAGCCGGCTAAGCAAAGATATCAAGCCATGATAGAGGCACATTTGATGGAGCATCCGGAGTTACCACTTGACAATGGAAAGGTGCAAAAAGCTTTAAGTATCAGTGCAACTACTCTAGCGAAGATAAAGCGAGCATCTAGGAATGAGGGATTTGAAATACCTATGACCACAAGAGAATACGCTGAATGGTTAAGAAGAAGAGCAGGTATTCCTAAGAGGCCAAGCTCCAAGGCGCTTGAGGCAGGCAAAGCACAGAGAAGAGCAAAAAAAGAAGCAGCAAATGCTGAACGTGAAAAATTAAAAAGCATTGTGAAAGATTTACATGTGGAAGGAATAACGCAGCCTGTAATTTTTGAGATTATTTCAAAAATGCCTCTCACGATAAGTGTAAGCGAGGGATTAATTAGAAAAATAATAGGTGAGTTATTGCATGATGAAGAAATAGAAAAACATATAAAGGACCCAAAATCACCTCATGAGATTGCTGTATTTGATGCCCGAGTCAGAGTTTTTTATAGATTTGGTTTATCTTATGAGGAAATTGCGGATTTAGTTGGGGAGAAAAATCTTTCGAACATTAATAATTCACTTGTAAGGTCCGAGGGTAAAGGTTTGGTAACGAGAAGAAAACAAATAAGGCATGGAAGAAAAGGGAAAACTACCAACTCGTCCTGATGTGGTTCATGGCGTAGTCCAGATCTCCATGGACTTTCTTGCGGGGATTGAAAATCCCATGCGGGTCAAAGATATTTTTCGTTTCTTCAAAAAGTTTGATAATTTCTTTCCCATACATTTGCTCAAGATAAGGCGTGCGGATCAGGCCATCATTGTGCTCACCGGTTATGGAGCCGTGATATTTGGTAATTATGGCATAGACCTTTTCTGAGATCTCAGGAATTGCTTTTCGTACTTTTGGATTGGTGATGTCAACAAGCGGGATGATATGGAAGTTGCCGCTTCCTATATGGCCGGCGACAGTAAAGATAAATTCAGGATGCTGTTTGATAACATCGGTTATTTGCGGAAGTACTTCGGCAGTAAGGCCAGGGTGGATTACAAAATCATCAATAAAAGGTGCAGTATGTTTATCCCTGATCTTATTTCTCAATAGATTAAAGCTCTCGCGTCTGACCAGCCAGTAGCGCTTCTCCTCATCTTCAATCGCGATTTTGGTTTGCGGATGAAGTGGTTTTAATTTCTCCCGAAGCGTTGCGATTTTTTGCTTGAGCTCTTCGGGATCATTGCCGGTGAAATCAATTTGCAGAATCAGTTTGGGAAGTCTTCCGATGAACATTTGCATGAATGCCGGGGCAAAGGCAAGGCCTGACTGGATAAGACCGAAAAGTCCCAGTTGCTTGGCAAATTCCGGGAAAAAGCGAAGTGCGAGTTTGAGGGTGTTGTCATCATAACTTTCAAAACTTTCAGGCTGAAGCGGCAAAACAGCGTCAATTATCTGTCCGAGATGCGACATGTCATGAAGATATATTATTTCCATTTCTCGGTGTTTGTGTACTGGAACCAGCTCCAAATCAGCTTCAATGAGCATCCCAAGTGTTCCTTGGGCGCCCACCCAAAGCTTATTCAAATCAAAAATACCTTTTTCCTTGTCCCAGACATTCCAGAGAAAGTAACCGGCCGAATTCTTACTGACATCCGGTTTGGCTTTTTTAATCACATCATAGTTTTTAGTTATAAGTTCATAGAGTTTCTTGTAGACTTCTCCCTCAAAGTCTTTTTGCTCCATTTTTTTATTGAGTTCTTTTTCATTAAGCGGCTTTATTTCATAAACATTTCCATCTGAGAGAACGACTTTTGTGCGTTTGACAAAGTTTTCCGTTTTGCCATACATTAGCGATTTTTCACCTCCGGAATTATTGTTAACAATGCCGCCGATCGCGCAAAGTTCACGGGACGCAGGGTATGATGCAAAAATAAGATCCTGTTTGAGAGTTTCTTTCTCAAAGTCTCGGTAGAAAACGCCGGATTCTGCGGTTGCGATATTATTTTTTATGCTACCTATATGATTAAAATATTTCTGAAAAGCAACGATAATTGAATCATTGATTGATCCTCCTGCCATATCAGTTCCGGCAGATCTGCCGGTAAGTGTGAGCTGAGGGTAATCTTTTTTGTTCTTGGTTGTAAATTTGATAAGAGCTTGAACATCCTCTGCGTCTTTGGGGAATACTACAACTTGCGGTTTGACTTCAAAAAGACTTGCATCATGACTGTATTTCATCAAAGTCTCATCGTCAGTCAAAACTTCACCTTTTATAGTTTTTTTTAGTTCTTCGAGCAGGGCAGGATTCATAAATTATTTTTTACGTTTAATTACTTTTTTGACAGCTTCTTTGATGTATTCTGTTCCCATTCCTAATTTCTCAACCAAGTCTTTGGGATTGCCTGTTTCACCAAATCTATCTTGCAATCCTATAAATTCTATAGGAAGGGGGTTGGTCTTTGCAAGTGCTTCGGCAATTGCTGAGCCCATACCGCCTGCTATCTGATGATCTTCGACTGTTACAACGGCACCTGTTTGGTTGGTAAATTTGAGTAATCCGTCAAGGTCCAGTGGTTTAATTGTTGCAACATTTACGACGGTTGTGTGGACTCCTTCTTCCTCAAGTTCCTTTGCGGCAACAAGTGCATAATGAAGCATATAGCCGGTTGCAAATATTGTTGCCTGCGGGTTTTCAGATACCCAGAAATCCTGCATCTTACCCGGAATAAATGGTGTTTCAGTAGTAGTCATGAACGGAGTCTTGTCACGTGAATAACGAAGATATGTTGCAATTGAAGTTTTACCCGCTGCGATAGTTGCTTTTTCAGCTTCAATTGCGTCACATGGAACATAAATTTCGATATCAGGAAGACACCTCATAATTGCGATATCTTCAGTTGCCTGATGAGTTGCGCCGTCAGGTCCTGTCATGATTCCTGAGTGATGTCCTGCGATTTTGACATTTGCCCCATTATAAACAATTGTTGTTCTGATTGTTTCCCAGTTCTTGCCGGGGGAGAATGTGGCATATGAGGAGATGAATGCGACTTTTCCGCTAACTCCCAAACCTGCTCCAACTGCTGCCATATTTTGTTCTGCAACTCCGACTTCAAAAAATCTATCGGGAAATTCTTTGGCAAAAAGATGGGCGTTGGTTGATTCGGTGAGATCCGCGCAAAGCGCGACAATATTTGGATTCTCCTGACCTAGCTTGAGCAAACCTTTTCCATATCCGATCCGGGTTGCATCTTTCTCAACATCCTCATCAAATATTTTTGGATTAAGTTTTAAATTTGGATTTAACATAGTATTTTATTAATCGGGTCCTGTCGTGCTCCTCTCCCGTCCGACGGCTTCACTCACTTTGTTCGTTGCAGGCGCTCGATGAGAGTCCCTCTCCGCACGCCACCCGCTTTTGTTTTCACAAGTCCTGATTTACTATTTTTTCTCTTTCCGCTTCTATTTCCTCAAGTGCCACTTTAACTTGCTCGTCTTTTGGAGGTGCGCCATCAACATCTTTGAGCCCCGGTGGCATTCCGTGCCATTTGTAATTTCCTTCCATGTAGCTAACACCTTTCCCCGGAACAGTATGGGCAATGATTATTACAGGTTTGTCTTTTACATTTTGTGCCTCCTGCACAGCTTCAACAAATGCCTTGATGTCGTTTCCATCAACATCAATCACATGCCAGTTGAATGCTTCATATTTTGCGCGAAACGGCTCAAGCGGCATGATGTCTGAAATATTCCCGTCAATCTGTATGTTGTTGAAATCAATAACCTGAATCAGATTGTTGAGTTTTAATTTGGCTGCAAACATAACAGCCTCCCAGATATTTCCCTCTTGGTGTTCGCCATCGGATGTCAGACAATAGACTTTATAATCTTTCTTATCAAGTCTTCCGGCTAGCGCAATGCCTGCAGCTTGTGAAATTCCCTCACCAAGAGGCCCTGATGTATTCTCAACTCCGGGAAGCGCAGTTCTATGAGGATGACCCTGAAGACGTGTGCCGATTTTCCTTAATGTTTTTAATTCCTCAATTGGGAAATATCCGGCTTGGCTCATACTGGCGTAACGGATAGGGCAGATGTGGCCGTTTGAAAGGATAAGGCGGTCACGGTCTTCCCAGTCAGGATTCTTGGGGTCGTGACGCAGTATGTGGAAATACATTGCTGTAAAGATATCTGCCATGCCGAGTGGCCCTCCTGTGTGACCGGCACCAGAGTTCTTGCATGCAGCATCAAGCTCCTCGATTAGCAGTTTTCTGACCTCATTGGCTTTAAGCTTGAGGTCTTTTAGTTTTTCGTTTGTAAGTTGGTTCATAAGCGTAAAGCGTTAAGGGTAAAGCGTTAAGCCATCTTGTTAATCATAACAAATAACATTTTCATTATCTCATTTAATAGCGATTCTGCTTCCGTAAAGTCAATATGTTTAAATTTTGAAATAGAATTACAAACCAAAATCTGAGTTTCTAGTTCTGCTGCTGAACCTAAGGCAATTGAAAGAAATTGAATGTATTCTTTTCTGTGTCTCCTTAGATATCCTTCAGCAATATTGCTTGGGATTGAGACAGCTGCTCGTTCAATTTGAGATCGTAACCCATATAATTCGTCCTTTGGGAATTTTTCTGTTAGTAAATAAATTAATTTGACAAGCTCCATTGATTTTTGCCAAACAATTAATTCTTTGTAAGATTTAACTAACATACGCCTTTCCCCTTGACGCTTTCCCCTTAACCCTTAAGTACTATAAATAAATCCGAAATATTTGACTCCAGCTTGCCTGTGAGTATCCCATCTCCGATTTTTTCCCAGAACCCGTAACTATTATCATCCGATAAAAATTCATTGACGTCAATACCTTGATCATTTATTTTTTTCAAAGTATCAGAGTCTGCAAGTGCTCCTGCCAACTCATAAAAATCCCACCCATCCGATCCGACACTTGCAAGTACAGTTTGATCTTTTATAAACGGCAAAGCGCAAAGAACCAATGCTTGATTGCGGCCTCCTTTGCCGCTCCCTGTTATCTTGATTGTTGACTCACCACCAGCCAAAAGTATTTGCCCTTGAGGTGTTTGATCAATTAATTTCTCTCCAAGAGTTCGTGCATCACCTTGCAATGCATCAGTCAGGACGAAGGCGTTTTTACCGAGTTCGCGTGATTTTTTCTCCATTGCGTTGAGAGCTGTATGATTACTCAGCATCAGTATATTATGAACCCGCTCAAAATACTTGTCTTCTTTCGGGGTTTCTGTAAAGTCTTCAAGAGTCAGGGGGAGGGTTTGTTTCATATTATATTTTTCATAAATTCCCCATGCATATTCTATAGATGTCGGGTCTTTAACAAGAGGCGCAGATGCTATAACTGATAAATCATTCCCGGGAACATCCGAGAAGATCAAATTTACAACAGTAGATGGAAATAGAATTTTTGCCAGTCCGCCGCCCTTAACTCTTGATAAATGTTTGCGGATTGAATTAATCTCAGAGATTGTGGCGCCGGATTTGAGAAGAGTTTTATTGACTTCGATCATTTTATTGATGTCAAATGTATTTGGTTTTTCAAACAGTACTGATCCGCCGCCGCAAGTTGTGATAATAACCAGATCTTTTTCATTTAAATTTGATAAATTGTTAATTACAGTTTCTGTGAAGTCGAAATTTGTCTGAGAGGGAAGAGGATGTGTTCCAAGAGTTGGTTTGATTTTGGTAAATTTTTGCTCTACAACATCAATAACATACCCATCAGTAATTAAGTTTCCCATTTTCTCCTCCAAAATTTTACACATCAGAGCTGATCCTTTTCCGAATCCTACTATAAATATACGGTCAAAATTGGCCAGATTAAAGGTTTTATCCTGGATTTTTAGAACTTTTTCGTTTAAGGAAAAATGATTTTTGAACACTTCTTCAGGTTGAATAGAGGCAAATGCAGATTCGATCAGCTGAAGCACAATCTTGCGGTTTTCGTTTGTCGCAAGCGAATCGTAATTTTTTATGTAGGGCATAGGACAGTATAATTAGTGTAACAGATAATAAACAAGTTTCCTACATCCAAATAGAGAAATAATCTTCCCATTATGTCCTGACTCAAGAATTGCTGACATTAAATTAGTATATAATG
This sequence comes from Saccharimonadales bacterium (SeqCode), assembly GCA_035478335.1. Taxonomy (GTDB): domain Bacteria; phylum Patescibacteriota; class Microgenomatia; order Levybacterales; family UBA12049; genus DATLDE01. Next base: position 48,083 of record DATIJS010000057.1, read on the forward strand.
GTATATTTTTATCTATTTAGCTTCATTTTGGCCACTTGACACTACATCTAGCGGGTGTACAATATGGGTGAACTAATCAATCCCTGAATTAGCTCACCGAAATTATCACTAAGCAAGGAGGCAGGCATGATAGACGAAATGATAATTAAAGGGGATTGGAGCAATTTTCTTAATCTTGAAAAAGAAGAGCTACTACTTGTAAAACGAAGGCATTACTACGTTCTGATATTCCCTATTTTTCTGTCAATCTTCGTATTATCGATCTTCAATGTTGCTTTATTCGTTGTTTTTGTCCGTATGATGAATTCATTTCCGCTTTTTATAGTCACCTTACTATTGTCCATCAGCATTTTGATAAGCCTTATCTCATATACCATAGTTAATTGGTATTTTCATCTCTATATTCTTACGAATCGTAAAATACTTGAAGTGTGGTATACGCCACTATCAGCCCATGCTATAAATGACATATTTCTTGATTCGGTAAAATGTACAGAAGTTGATACCAATTCTACAGGCTTTATACATGAATTGATGGATATGGGGGATTTGAGGCTTACTTTTGACAGGCCCACTCATCAGGAAGAATTTTTACTCAAAGATATTAAAAATTATGATGAAATAGGTAAATTTCTCACCCAAAAACTGATGGATGGGAATAAAAGACCTGCCGGAGATACTGTTTGGATCAGAACGAGATCTAGATTTTTACCCAAACCTGTAATATGAATTCAGAAATAATTACAAATTTTATTTTGCTGCATAGCTTTAAATCAGTTGTTTTGATAGTGATTTTAGCGGTAGCCGTTTTGACAGCCAGCTACAATCGGCTATATTTATATCATTCTCTTCACGTGACAGGCAAACATATGGGAATTAATGCCTCTGTTTTCATAAAAAGATTCATCGAGCTTGGAGTTATAATCGCGATGATAACAGTCCTGGCCGCAGCATTTTTCCTCGTAACCGGGTGGTATTAGAATTAAGCAGAAATGGGTTAAAAAAACCTATAGCTTGACAAGTGAAATAATATAGTGTAAAATACTATGAGTCACGTTTGTGACATGTAATTATGTTAAGTTTACTTGAAATAGGTGGTCTTAATACAGACACTAGAAAAAATTTAGGTGATGGGGATCACGATTCTTATGCCCACAGACTTGCTGCTCAAAAGGAAGAAGCTGCCGCGACAGAAAGACAAGCAGCGGAATCGGCTCGCAGTGCACAAGCTGATGCTAAAAGAGCTGATGCTAAACACGCATTACGCAGGCAAAGACAAGTTGCTGCGGGGGCTCTATTGACTGTTGTTGGGGGCGCTATAGCATCAGTTGCATTAGGAATTCTTCCACCAAGAGGCAGATCAAGCGCTGATTCGACAAGTCCTTCAGCTACACCCGCAAGCGCATTAAATGCTGGGTGTACAGTATTCAGACAAGATTATATATCACCTCGTGCTGATGGTACAGTAGCAAGCGTTGTGGCAACTGCAACAGGATTAACGGGAAAGGAATTTGTGAAAGCAATTAACTGCACCATTACAGATCCAGCCAATAGAAGGAAAATAGGTCCAGATAGTAGAGTGACAGGCCCTATAAATGTTGATCGTCCAGCTCCTACTAGAAAATAATAGTTAACTGAACCTCAGTATAAATATTATCTTTAACGTTACACTTTTTATTCCTGCTATAATTATTAAGTGACTGCAGTCAATAATAAAACAAAAATCGTCGGTACTTTGGTGCCGATTTCTGCGTTAAGAAGCAATCAGCAATCTGAAAAAGATTGGGGGACTTTTGAGACAGGTTTGTATTTTCTCGACTGGCTACATAAGACAAATCAATCCGCTTGGCAATTATTGCCGCTTCACGAGACACAACTTGAGAAAGACTCAGCTACTATTCACGTTCCCTCTCCATATAAAGGGTATGGGATAGGACTGGACCCGGAGTATTTATCTCAAAAATCAAAAATCAAAAATCAAAAATCAAAAGAAATTGATATATTTATTCGTCAGAACAAGGATTGGATTGAGGATTATGCGTTTTTTTGTGCTCTGCGCGATCATTTTGGGACTGATAATTGGGTTCTCTGGGAGTCCGGTTTGAGAAAAAGGGATCAAGCGGCGCTTACAAAATGGAGAATAAAACTGGAAAAAGAAATAAATAATCATATTTTTACACAGTGGCAGCTACACGAATCTTACAAAGAATTAAGAGCAAAAGCACACAAGTTCGGTATTGCACTGATGGGGGATTTACCATTTTATTTATCAGTAAATAGTCCTCTTGTCTGGGCCCATCAGGAACTATTTCAGATCCCGAAAAGCGGTAAGTTGAGGTTTGTTTCAGGCTGTCCGGATACTCCGGCTGCTCATTTTGGGCGTCAAGTCTGGGGGCATCCTCTTTATAATTGGGATTCTGAGCATAGATCAGATCTGATTTCATTCTGGAAGTTGAGACTTGGTTATCTCTCTAAGCTTTATGATTCTGTCAGGTTTGATCATGCAAAAGCTTTATTTGAGTACGGCAAAATTGATTTGAAGAATAAGTATCAGGATAAATATGTAAAAGGTCCGGGGCAGAGTGTTTTTGAAGAATTGATGATTTTTGGCAAAAAATCAGGACTTTCTATGTATGCAGAAGACAGCGGTGAGAATCTGAAGATGCTTAGAATATATCTTAAAAAATTCAAAACACCAGGGATTAAGATTTTCCGTTTTGCGCTTAATGAGAAGAAAAAGAAATTAAATAAAGAGTATGCATTGCTATCTAATTATCCTCAAAATACAGTTGCATACACCACAACTCACGACACCGAACCTCTTCTTGGGTACCTAAATCGTTTAACTGTCTCAGAGAAAAAACTGCTTTCATTAACAACCGGTGTTAAGTATTCGAGGGATGACAAAGAGTTTGCGCAAGCAATAATAAAAGCTGTTATAGCCTCTCCTGCACATATTGTAATCGTTCAGCTTCAGGATTGGATTTTGACAACTGATAGGATCAATATTCCCGGAACGGAAAAAGAAGTAGGGGATCTTAATTGGAGATATAAATTGAAAATTCCGATTGAAGAACTGCCAGATAGTATTTGATTATTTACCAGGCCTTTTTAGTGGAAGCCTCATATTAAATTTAGATCCTCGGCCCGAATTGCTGGATACACTCACTGTTCCTCCATGGGCTAGTACAATTTTTTGGGTTATATACAGTCCAACACCCAATCCTTTGTAATCTTCAACGCTTACAGCACGTTGAAAAAGTTCAAAAATTTCCTTTTGTTTTGATTTGGAAATTCCGATTCCATTGTCTTTTATAATAAATTCTGCAAATCGATTGTCTTTTTTAACTGTTATTTCTATCGGTTTATTTAGTCCGTATTTAATAGCATTTGAAATAAAGTTGGAAATAGCTTGCTCAATCCTGATTTTGTCCCAATTTCCGATTACTTTTTCTTCAATATCAATAATTACTTTGATATTTTCTTTATCAAGCCTAGCCTGAAAATCGGTCAGAACTCCTTTTACCAATTTGTCTAAATCAATCTCTTCATATTCAAGATTCAGATTCCCAATAGTTATTATCGAGACAGAAAGAAGATCATTAATCATTTTCGAAAGTCTTTTCGTTTGATTTTCAACGCTTTCAAGCATGTTTAGTAATTTTTCAAATGAGAAATGCGCAACCGAGACATTTCTGATATTGTGAAGTGCTGTCTGAGTCTGAAGAAGCATTGAAGTAAGCGGTGTCTTGAGTTCGTGGGACGCAACAGATAAAAATTCATCGCGTGAGCGTATTTCTTTTTGGTATTTTTTAGTTTGTTCTTCTAGTTCAAAAATTCTGTTCGTTTGCTCCCGCTCGCGTTTTTTGTATTCTCCGATTCTTGCACGTTGCTGGAGGAGATGTATTAAATAGCTCAGGAATGATCCCTCAGTCGCAAATAATACAAACATAATGGCATGTTCTATATCAAAATAAAAATTGATACTATTTGATTGAAGGGGATAAAAGTTCATCAGAATTGCTGACGTGATGCTTGTTAGAATTCCTGCTCCCAATCCTCCATTCCAGGTGCTGCCTAGTATTAGGGGAATAAAAATCAGAGCCGGCATTTTGCTGATTGGAGCGTCGATAAGCAATATCGTCAGAATTCCAATTATGGAAAAGAGTATTGCCAGAATATGATCGAGGATTTTGTGGAGAAGTGTTTTTTTTAACTTTATTGTTTCGCCCCGTTGTAGACTAAATGATTTCATGATCTGCACAACATTATAGATCAAATTTATAGCAAAAATATGATAAAGATAGATTTTTGATAAATTCTTGCAAAACTCTTACAAAACGGCTTGCAAAAAATTATTCTCATGGTATACTTAGCAAATAAATGAATAGAATTCTTATAGCAGAAGATGATTTGACAATCCGCGAAGGCATCCAGAATTTTTTAATTGAAAATAATTTTCTTGTAGATGCTGTTGGGGACGGTGCAGCTGCCCTTGAGTACGTCAGGAAAAACATTCCAGATCTGGTTATTCTTGATCTTGGTCTTCCCAAAATTTCAGGAGAGTCGGTTTGTATTGAGATTAAAAAACAATTTCCGACGCTCCCGGTGATTATTCTGACCGCCAAAAATCAAACTGCTGATATTGTTGATGGTTTTAAGCTCGGTGCGGATGATTACATAAGTAAGCCTTTCGAGCTTGACGTGCTTATGGCGAGAATTGGAGTAAGGCTTAAAAAAGAAACAAATGAAAAAATACAAATTGATGATCTTATGCTTGATCCGCAAGCTGTAAGAGTTACCAGGAATGGAGTAGATATACAACTCACTCCTCATGAATTTAAATTGCTTCATTATCTTTTGGTAAATAGGGGACGGGTTTTGACACGGGAAATGATTCTCAATAGAGTTTGGAAGTACTCAATGGATGTAGATTCCCGAGTAGTTGATGTTTACATCGGATATCTTAGAAAAAAAATTGACGGAAAAAGTACTAAAAAACTCATCTCTTCAGTCCGCGGATTTGGCTACTTGATAAAAGAGTAAATCTTCTTTCAAATTTCTTACCAGCTTTGTAGATAATTCTTAAATTCCGCTGTTAGCATAGCATTTATGTCAAGTTGGGATAAATCAAAATATACAGACAAGCAGAATATACAAAAAAAGCATATAGAAAAAGGTATGAGAAAAAAGGTGGTTCTGAAAGGGATTCGTAAAAAAGTTTTGGGCTACTGTCAATAAAATATAGGGAGGAGGATAAATATCCAATAGATTACCGATTTTAAATATGGTATATTAATATCCACAAAATGGATACCAGCAAATCAAGATTCAAACCAAATCTAACAAAAAAGAAATCCCACAATAACTCTCTAAAAATGCATGAGGTTTTATTGGCCAAAATAATAGATAGGCTTGCTACATCGATTGATCAAGATATTACTCTTCAGGAAATTTCTAAACTCCTAGTACCCGATCTCGCTGATTATTCAAGGATCGCAATTGTGGATGATTATAAAAAAATAAAAGAAATTAATGTCAGCCATAAAGATCCTTCCAAAGTACAATTGGCAAGTGATATATTTGATGGATATAAAGGCAGACCGGAATCAACTCACGGCATCGAAAAAATATTAAATAGCGGAAAAGCCGAAATGATTGAGATTGTAGATAAAAAAGTACTTCAATCTGTCAAAAGCAATGTTTCGCTTTACAATACAATTAAAAAAATCGGCCTGAAGTCATATATGGGAGTTCCTCTTATAGCCCGCGGCAGAGTTATCGGCGCGATAACTCTCTCCTCTATTAGAGCGGATCGTTTTTACACAATGAGCGATCTGAAATTTGCGCAGGAAATCGCAAATAGAATAGCCTTAACGCTTGACAATGCAAATTTATACAGGCAGGCTCAGAATGAAATTATAGTAAGACGTGAGACTGAAAAGAAATTGGTTGATGCTCAGAAAAGACTTCTTTTTCTTTCTGAGGCGAGTAAATTACTTTCATCAAGTCTTGATTACAAAACTACAATTAACAATATAGCAACTCTTGCTATCCCTTATATAGCAGACTGGTACATTGTTGATATGTTAAATGAGAAAGGTCAGATGGAATTACTCTCCGTTGCTCATGCAGACAAAAAGATGGTTAGGTTTGCTAAGGAGTACCGTAAGACACATCCAGTTGATCTGTCAACAAATTCCGGAACGGCTCGGGTTATAAAAACCGGGAAATCAGAGTTTATACCTATTGTTACTGACGAAATGATTGTTGATAGTGTAAAAAATAAAAAAGAACTTAAATTAATTAGAAGCCTAGGATTTACATCAATTATTATGGTACCACTTCTTGTGCAGGGGACGGTATTTGGGGCAATGACCTTGGTCTCAGCGGGTTCCAAAAGAATCTTTTCAGAAACTGATTTATCAATGATTGAGGAGCTTGGAACACGTATAGCTCTTGCGATACAAAACGTTAAATTATATACAGAGGCTCAAAAAGCAATTGATGTAAGAGATGAATTTATATCTGTTGCCTCACATGAGCTAAAAACGCCTTTAACAAGTCTCAAGCTATTTTCACAAGTTCTCAAACAGCAAGTTGAAAAAAGGGGAGTAATAGATTTCAGTAAGTATTTTGAAAAGATGGATAATCAAGTTAGTAAACTAGCTGTACTTGTTGAAGATCTGCTCAATATTACAAAGCTGGAACATGGGAAAATGGAATTTTATATGGAAGAGTTTAATATTGAGAATGTATTAAAAGATGCAATTGAAACACTTATGCCTATGGCACGTTTTCACAAAATTGTTCTAAAAGGAAAATCTACCAAAAATATATATGGCGATAAATATAGAATCTATCAAGTGGTGACTAATTTATTAACAAACGCGCTTAAATATTCTCCCTCTGCTAAAAATATTGACGTTCGTGTTGGCACTTCTAAGGCCGGTATTCGCCTGTCAGTTAGAGACTATGGAATAGGAATAGATAAAAAACATTTAGCTAAAATATTTGATCAATTTTATAGGGTTACAGGTTCCAAGGAAAAAACATATCCTGGCCTTGGAATGGGTTTGTATATCGCAAATGAAATAATCAAACGTCATGGTGGAAAGATGAGTGTAAAAAGTATAAAAGGAAAAGGATCAGAATTTAGTTTTACACTTCCATTTAAGAAAAATGAAAAATAATCTCAGCCGGAAAAAAAATATGGACAAGATAAATAAAAGAATTCTCGTTGTTGATGACGATCCAGATATACTGGATGCAATGAAATTGACGCTTGAGACAAATGGTTATAAAGTTGATATATTCGAGAAAGGTGAAGGTTTGTCTGACAAGTTGATTCATAGTAATTTTTACCCTGATCTTATCATTCTTGATGTATTTTTATCAGGAACAAATGGGAAAGAGGTTTGTAGACAATTAAAAGACAACATCAAAACAAAACACATCCCGGTATTGATGGTTTCAGCACATCCGGATCTATCTAGATCTATTCAAGATATAAACGCTTCAGGTTTTTTGGCAAAACCGTTTGAAGTGCATGATTTACTGAAAAAAGTTAACGAAAATGTTTCTACTAAATGAATTCTTCTTTCTCGATTCTTACGCATAATTCACGATCTCATTACTCACTTTCAGTATGCTTAACCCAAGAAGGTAAGGAGGTGATAAAGAATGTCTAATACACACAAAAAAGCAAATAAAAACGGCAAAGCTGTAGCAGTTGGAGTAGCAGGAGCAGCAGTTGTCGCAGCGGGGGTTGCGGTAGCGGCTTTATCAAAAAAAGAAAACCGTAAAAAAGCCGGGAAAATACTTAAAAAAGTAAAGAAAGAGGGGAAGGCTTTTGGAATCCAAGCTATAGCGGAAATTGAAAAAGTGCAAAAACTGCATGCAAAAATTGATACACCATCAAAAATCGGTTCAAAGAAAATCACCGGTTCAAAAAAGCGATCAATTAGCACATCTCGCAAAAGTTCATCCCGATTAAGAGGTGATCAGAGTCACCTAATGAATAGTAAAATGGCTAATTAGTCATTTGGGATCTTTGAAGAAAGGAGGTTATCTATATATGGGTTTAATAGAAACAATCGCAATTATTTTGGTGGTTCTTTGGTTATTGGGATTTGGATTGCATATTGGCGGAAGCATAATTCATGTACTCTTAGTAATTGCAATAATAGTCTTTTTAATGCGTTTTATAAAAAGAAACGCTTAAGTAAAAGTTAGATTATATTCAAGAGTAAAACTTAGCCCATCGTTTAGGTATATTTAATCTAAACGGTGGGTTTTGGTATAATCAATTTATGTCAGTCTCAAAATATCAGGTATTACTTTTTTATAAATATGTCCGCCTTCCTATTCCGGAATTGATTAAAAAAGAGCAAATCAAATTGTGCGTTGCTTTAAATTTAAAGGGTAGGATTATTCTGGCAGAAGAGGGGATTAACGGAACGCTTGAGGGGCTCAAAAAAGATACCAAGAAATATATCGCTGAGATGGATAAGAGTGATTTGTTTAAGGATATAAGCTTTAAGAAAAGTGAGGGAACAGGAAGTGCTTTTCCCAAATTAAGTATTAAAGTAAGACGCGAAGTAGTGACTGCTAAAATTCCTATAGATCCCACAAAAGTAACCGGTAAATATATTACCTCAGATTTACTTCATCAATGGATTGAAGAGAAGAAAGAATTTTATATCGTTGATATGCGAAATGACTACGAGTATCAGTCAGGTCATTTTGAAAATTTTATCCCCTCAGGAATTCACAATTTCTACGATTTGCCGGATGTGCTGCCAAAATTGAAACACCTCAAAAATAAAACAATTGTTACTGTCTGCACAGGTGGTATAAGGTGTGAGAAAGCCTCCGGATTTTTAGTAAACAACGGATTTGAAGACGTTTACCAACTCAAAGATGGGATACAAACATACATGGAAAAATATCCAAATGAGCATTTTCTGGGGAAACTGTATGTTTTTGATAATCGTTTAACGCTTGGCTTTAACATCGAAGATCCCAAGCATAAAATTGTCGGGAAATGTCTGCATTGCGGTGTCTCATGTGACAGCTATGTTAACTGTGAGTATGATATTTGCCATTTTCATTACATAAGCTGTCAGGACTGCATGGATCGCGAGTTAGGTTTATATTTTGATAAAAAAGAATGTAAGGAAAAATATTTGAAGAGTCCGCAGTATGCCAAAGTTCAGGGAATGAATGTTTAGAATTATTATTCTTCCGGCTCAGGGGGTAGAAATTCTTCCCCTGCATTATCTACCTTTTCATTATATTCTGAAGGCTTGAGCCAGTAAACATACGTGCAGCCTGTTGCTTTTCTTTCCTTACTATCCCATCCGGCTGTACTGCATTTCTTCATTTTCTTTCCTGCATTGGTTGTGAAAAGCACAAGTTTGGATCCGCATTCAGGGCATTCCTCATCTAATGGCTCTGTAGTTCCATTGATCCACTCCACATAATCACAGCCTTCAACCTTTTTGGTATCTTTATTCCAGACACCTGTTGAGCATTTTTTCATTTTCTTACCAAAACGAGTGGTTGCAAGAATAAGAGGGGAGCCGCATTTGGGGCATTTCTCATCAAGCGCTTCAGGTTCAATCTCAAGCCATTTTACATAATCGCAGCCGATATTTTGGCGGGTCTCCGGGTCCCATGATCCTTTTGAACATCTTTGAAGTTTGCGGCCGGTCTTGGTGACTGTTATCTCTCCTAGTGCAGATCCGCATTTGGGACAGACTTCGTTATTTGTTTTTTCTTCTGCATTTGCCATTGATCCATACTACTTAAATGTGTCTTGCTAGTCAATAGACATTTTTGAGCAGCACTTTACATTTGCTATGTAATGGGTTAATAATTAAAAAGGAGTATGAATAAAGTACTAATTGTTGAAGATGATAAGACACTTCGGGAAATGTATGTTGAGATATTAAAAAGCGGAGATTTCACTATAGATACAGCAATAGATGGGACGGAAGCCCTTCACAAAATAAAATCTTTTAGACCCGATGCTATTCTTCTTGACCTATTTATTCCCAAAATTAACGGAATGGATTTATTGAAAAGTATTAAGACAAATCCCGCTACCAAAAATATTAAAGTGATTGTTTCGACCAATGTTCACGTAAATCAGGAAGAACTTTTACAAAACGGAGCAGAATATGTCCTTCTCAAAGCTGAATACAATCCTGAGCAGCTCACACAAAAAATACAGGAGATTTTAGGAACAACAAATCCTCAGAATTGAACATTATTTCAGCCTTTGCCCATATTTGTCAGGATCATTAGCGGGATTGATACGATTGCTAAAATACAGATAAGTACAAAGTAAATCCAGCCTAGTGTTTTCCCAAAATTTCCGCTTGCATGTTTTTGCATTATGCGCTTATCAGCGGCGACTTTTAGTACAGCATAATATGTAAAGGGAAGTGCGAGAAGAGAAAATATTACTGCATATTCCACTAGGTCAACAGGGTCAATGTTGAACAGAAGGACAAAAAAAGAAAAAATAAAAATTGTGATCCAGGTTGCTGAGAATTTTTGGGTTTTGGTTGGATCCAGATGCCGTCCCCAGCGCCATTCAAAATACTGAGCAATGTTGTAAGCACCGGCAAAGCAAGTCTCAAGCGCAGCACCTGATATGGCAAAAATTATACCGATTAACGCTATTATCATGCCTATCTTTCCAAAGGGAATTGCCGCTAAAAGCACACTTGTTCCATGGAGATTTGGAGTGATGTTAAGGGGTTTAAAAATATCGGCACCAAGCACCAAAAGTGATCCAGAAACAAGTGCTCCAAGACTCATCCCTACAATTGCCGTCAGCTTGTTATCTATCAATTTTTTAGGATCCCACTTTTCCTCAATTCCACCTGATGAATAAAAATAAACCTCGTAAGGCATCATTGTGCTGGAAATAATCCCGAGCGCGAAATAAAGATAAGTGTAAATACTTTGAAGATTATAGTGTGGAAGCTTGGGAATCAATCCGGAGCTTATTTCACCGGACGGAATGTGACGTGTGATGACTGCTGCGATAAAAATAACCATACCCAAGCCCAAAAGGCCAAATATTTTTTCAAGCAAATTAAATGGCAGTGTCCAGACGATCAATATCAGCACGCCAACAGTTAGAATAAGTGCAGGGAGATGGGAAAGTCCGGTTAAGAGTTGGAGTGCAATTGCGACTCCGCCTACTTCAGCAGCACAGGTGAGAATATTTAAAATAGTCGATAAAATAAGTACGAGAATACTTACTCGCTTGGAAAAACGGTCTTTGATAATTTCAAAAACAGCTTTTTTGTGAACTGCAGCGATCCTGCCTGAGGCTTCAGAAAAAACAATTATCCCAATTGCTCCTACCAATACAGCCCACAAAAGTGCAAAACCGAATTTGACACCAGCTTGAACTGAAAAAACCAACTCACCGATATCTACAAACCCGCCCATGGCGGTTAATACACCTAGCGTGATTTGAATTAAGCTACTCATATAATTTCCCTAGGTACTCAAGCTGCTTTGTAATTTTTTTATTTTCCAATAGCTCAGATTCAATTTGTTGCTTTTCAGCTGTTTTCTCCTCAATTTTTTTAGTCATAAAAAGATACTCAGATGACAAATTTGTAAGTTTTTTTAAATTTGAAAAATCTTTTGGAGCAATTTTTTTACCTTGTAATGTATCTGATATTGATTGAAACTTTTTGTCGATCTGGTTAAGTTGGTTTGTCAGATAGGTTGAGGTTATTTTATCTTGTTGATAATTCTGAAGAAGAAGTTGAGTTTCATGTCCAAAGCTCTCAAAGTCATTGATTTGTGAGTGGATATCATTTTTATTAAGCTCTGTGTTGCCAATCATCTGCGTGCCAAAAACCGTAACTCCAACGAGTAAGGCAATAAGGGCAGAAACAATATAGATATAAGATGATTTCACCAGAATAATATATTAAAGATAGATTAATCCTTAGCCAAAAAACGGTAAGAATATAGTAAGTTACATTCTTACTGTTTTCATAGATATTTTTAATAATGTTTTAAACACAATTATATAAAGTTCAATTATGAATAATCCTTCAGGACAGCCGCCCCAAGAACAGCACCCACCGGGTACCGAGCAGAAAATGTATCCTAAGCCTGTGAGCGTCAACCCGAATTATAAGTCATCAGGAAAGTTTAAAGATAAGGTCGTATTAATTACAGGAGGGGATAGCGGAATAGGAAAAGCGACTGCAGTTCATTTTGCCAAAGAAGGTGCAAATGTCGGGATTATTTATCTGGAAGTCGACCAAGATGCGGAGGAAACAAAAAAGATGATCGAACAAGAGGGAAGAGAATGCTTGCTTATAAAAGGAGACATTGGAGATAAAGAATTTTGTAAAAAAAGCGTAAAACAAGTCATAGACAAGTTTGCACGTGTAGATGTGCTAATAAATAATGCCGCAGAGCAGCATCCTCGGGAAAATTTGGAGGAAATTTCAGAAGAACAGCTAAGGAGGACCTTTCAGACAAATATCTTTTCCATGTTTTTCATGACACAAGCGGTAATGCCGCATTTGAAAGAGGGAAGTAGCATTTTAAATAATGCATCGGTTACTGCATACCGTGGAAGTGAGCATTTACTTGATTATTCATCAACCAAAGGAGCGATTGTTAGCTTCACACGCTCGCTTGCTGCCAATCTTGCAAAGAAAAAAATAAGAGTAAATGCTGTTGCGCCGGGACCAATCTGGACGCCTCTAATTGTATCGACTTTTCCAAAAGAAAGGGTCTCAGGATTTGGGACAGATACGCCTCTTGGCAGGGCAGGACAACCTTATGAGGTAGCAACAGCCTTTATATTTCTTGCCAGTGACGACGCCTCCTACATAACCGGCCAGACTCTCCACGTAAACGGTGGTGAACCGGTCAATGGATAAATATTCATACAAGTCTTTTACATTTGAGCTGTTAAGATAATTAAGTATAAGTTTATTTTAATAAAGATCGGGGGTGATTTATATGAGTATTAGTTTTGCAAATCTTAGTCCAATTGTTTCATTACTTTTTGGTATTCTTATCCTGGTATTTCCAAAATTTCTCAATTATCTAATTGCTGTCTATCTTATTATCATAGGGCTGTTGGGGCTTGGAATAATCAGATTTTGAGCAGGCGGTAAAGGTAAATATAAATTTTAGTTTACTAATTTTATACTAATATTTATCTTTTTACTTTTACCCCCTTGACAATTATATTAATTTGATATAAATTTAGATTAAATCTACAATATTTATGGATGACACAAGTAAAAATCTAAAAAATTATCTTGAAATCCCATATGATAAGTTGGAAGAAATGAATCTCAAAGCAGCCGAAGATTCATTGACAAAAAGCCCCAAAGAACTGGAAAAAGAATATAGTGCATACCTCCTTAAAGAAAAAAGAATTAAAGCAGTTACTGTCTGCTTTACAGACATCGAGGGGAGATTTCATATGCTGGATTATGACAAGAAGTTTTTTCTTGACTCTATTGCCAATCTTACATTTGATGGTTCCTCAATCCGCGGATTTTCCGCTCAATTTGAATCAGATCTGAGACTTGATATTGACTGGGGATCTATCAGACATCTGCCGTCTGATGTTTTTGGCAGTGGAAAAGTAATCTTTTTTGCATCAGTTCATAACCGCAATCACACACAATACGAATCTGATTTCCGTGGACAACTAAAGCTTTATTCGGAAGCTCTTCGTAAAAAAGAAGGAATTACAGCATTCGCTGCATCTGAAATTGAAGGATTTTTGGTTGATGGGATTAATTCCGAGCAGAATTTCACAGCTTCAGAGGGTTTGAAACTTATTACAACTGGTGGATATTTTCACTCACTCCCGCTTGATAAATTGCGTGTATTTATAGATCATGTTGCAGAAGCTCAGCGTGCCATGGGTTTTAAAAATGAAAAGGATCATCCTGAAGTTGCTCCATCTCAGTTTGAAGTTAATTTTTCCTATGCTGATGTAGTCCGCGCAGGGGATCAGATTCAGCTTTATAAATTAGTCTGCCGTCAGGTAGCAAGATCTATGGGAATGACAGCGACATTCTTGCCAAAACCGGCAATGGGAATAAATGGGTCAGGAATGCACACCAATTTCTCACTCGGAAAGGGTGGAAAGAATATTTTTTACGATCCAAAAGGACAAGACGGGCTCTCAAAAATAGCTTGGGATTTCCTTGGAAGACTTCTGCAGCATGCACCTGAGATTTGTCTGGTATTCAATTCTTCAGTGAATGCATACAGAAGACTGGATCCGCATTTTGAAGCTCCAAATCAGATAAAAGTCTCAGCACTTGACCGTGGATCTATGATCAGAATTCCTGTCGGAAATGAAAAAACAGCCAGAATTGAAGTCAGGTCTGTTGCACCGGATTCCAATCCATATCTTGTTTTATACACTATTCTGAGAGTTGGAAAAGAAGGAGATCAGCTGAAAAAAGACGAGGAGAAAAGAGAAAGATCAAGATTCCTGCCTGACAATATCTATGATGCGATCAGAATATTCAAGTCCAGTGACTTTATGAGTAAAATCTTGGGAGCAAATAATAAAGAAAAATATGCCTCATTCAAGCAAGCAGCTGCTGATAGAAGCCCGAAAGCGCTTGGAACACTTATTAAGGAGTCTGAGATTATTTATCATCATGAAGTAACGAATCAGGTTTTGTGGAATAAGTTTTAAAAAGTTGCTACTTTCGAGGTGAAAATTGTAAGTGCTATAATCCTCTCATGAATTCAAAAGTTTGGAACGCTCCAAAACCTCCCTTTATAAAATATAAGAAAAGTATGTTTTTAAATGCTTCAAAAGTTACGGGTTTGGTTTATCAAATAGGAGAAAGTGAGATTCTCAGAAAGCCATCGGTTGAAGTTTCGTTAAGAAATATAAAAACACGCGAGATGCAATTGAAGTTTGCTTTTCTTAAAAAAAGGTTGCAACAATATACCAAAATAACCGGGCATGGCCGCGGAATGGCCGCTGTTCAGGTGGGTATTCCGGAAAATTTTTTTGTCGCATATACAAATCTTGAAAAAACAAAAATTGAGACCTTTATAAATCCCAAAATTACAAAAAAGTCGGCAAAACATCTGAAATATCCTGAAATGTGCATGAGTGCCAATCCTGTAATTGTTCCATTGACTAGGCCAGCATGGATTGAGTTTGATTATCTGGAAGAATCAGGAAATTCAAAACATTGGTCAATGAAAGATGAAACTAAACTTGGCCGAATGTTAAATCGCGTGTTCCAGCATGAAATTGATCATCTTGCGGGAATTATCAATATTGATCTGGTTAGTTCTCCAAAAGAATTGATTTTGGAGTCTAACCCATCCTTTTACAAAAAATCAAAATTTGAAACAGTATAATTTTAAACTAATTCTGCTATACTTTATTCAGATGAAAAAAATAGTTTTGGCTGTATTAATTCTACTTATTGGCATTGGTGTTGTTTTATCCCAGACTGTATTTAAATCCAAGCCCGTGCATTTCCATGCAGGATTTCAAGTATATGTTGATGATAAACTGCAGAGCTTTTCTGATTTTAAATATATGGATGAGACTCCATGTACCAAAAACGGAAAGCCGCTTCCGGATGTGCATGAAGATGAGCAAATGGAAAAAGCCCATCTGCACGATCAGATAGGGGACGTTGTCCATGTTCATCGTGAAAATGCTACGTGGGGAGATTTATTCAAAAATATCAAATACCCGATTGACGGACAAAAAGCTACAGCGTATATCGATGGTGAAAAGGTTGATGATTTCTTGACAATTGAAATTGAGCCCTATGACAGTCTGGTTGTTTTTGTAGGGAAGCATACTGATGACAAGAATTATCTGAAAAATGCTGTTAAGAAAGATTACATAAAACAGACTGAGAAGAAAAGCGAAACCTGCAGTTCATAATAAAGTCGCTGAATAAAAATAACTTACGCAAACTAACTTATCTTTTTGACGGAATTCTTCGTTGTTAATAAGCTCCCTCCAAAGGCGGGCAGGCAAGTATCCTCTGTTACTATCGCAGATTAACGTCTTCAATTCCATTCAAAAATCCTAAGTGATTTTGCACAATTTATTTTTACTCATCGACTTGTTTTGCCTCTAGTAATCAAGCTAATTTCCTACTATAATCAATACATTCCTTCTGCCTCTGTCCCTCTGGATTCATTATGAAAAAAGAAAATCTATTTATCGCTTTTATTATTATTGTTTTGATATTTATCCACGGCTTGTCGGATAATTTTTTCAGAATTGACAGTACGACAGTACTTCTTCTTGTAATTATTATTTTTATTCCATACATTCCTTTGATCAAGAAAATCAAATACGGCAATTTCGAAGCAGAGATTACAACTGACGAGATTAGGAAAATTGAAAAAAAAGTTGAACAAATTCCTGAGAAAAAGCAGAAAAAACTGTCTTCCGAAAAGCCGGATATCCTCAAGGATCTGGTTGATTCAGATCCGGCACTTGCACTAGCAAAAGCAAGAATAGAAATAGAAAAAAGAATCCGCTCACTTGCCCAGATCTACGCAAAAGACAAGCTAAGAGGAAAGTTTAACTTGACTGAGATTGTAATTAGTCTTTTTGAGAAAGAGGTAATTGAGGAAACGCTTGAAAATTTGCTTGTGGATATCATTACAGTTGCTAACCGCGCGATTCATGGAGAATTTGTTTCAAAAGATGATGCAATCAGACTGGTAGATATAGCCAACCGTGCAATTGAGGAGCTTGAATATGTTGTCATAAATAATGCTCTCAAAACGGGAAAGGTCAAAACAATTACCAAAAGAGCAGCGGATAAGTTCATTAACGGAAAATATACCGTTAAGACGATTGTTCCATATTCCAGAAATCCTGAAATCAGGACATATTATCTCAATCAGCCTGAGCTTGATGTATTTCTTGAGGGCTACTACGAAACTGCCGAGTATATTGTGAGTGTCGAGAAGAAGAAATAAACCTCTTAAAATCTGCTATACTTATTTTCCAATTATGATTAATAGAGCTGGAGATTTAATGGAGCTTAAGGAGGATGCACTCGATTTGATGCATGATGCCGGATTTGCTATAGAAAATGTCACAGTAGTGCTGGACGAGAAACTTCCATACATGGGTCACACTGTTCAGGTGAATGGCGCACCAGTAGTCGTGGTATCGGGAATGGCACTCAAAAGCGGAATGGCTCTTAATCTTTTGATCCATGAATTTGGGCATGTTTATAGAACTCAATCAGCTCATCCATCACATGACTCAGGTCTCATTCTTTCAGCAATTTCCTTTGTAATGCATGGGAAAGTTGTCCCAAAATACCAAGAAGAAGTACTTTACGCAATAATAAATCATCTGGAAGATCTATATTCTGATGATATTTTCTTTAAGATTTTTGATTCAGATCGCGCAAATGTGGGCACCAATAAATTTTTCCTCGGTTGGATACATAAGCCTGTAAAGAAAGTAAAAAATAAACAGGATTCATGGACAAATGCCGAATTTTTACTAAGCGCTGCTTTTGCTGATGCAAATCTTCACAGACACAATATAAAAGATGTTGACGGTCTGATCAGAAAAGCAGTTGAGGAATTTTTGAGTAAAATTGATAAGAGAATGAGCATAAAATACAATTTTTTCAAAAATCTGATGGTGAATTTGCCAGAGAAAGTGAATGAGAAAGAATATGAGAGATTGTTGATCAGTTATCTCTCAGAATTCCTCAAAATAGCCAAATTGAAATAATTCTTATTGATTTGGCACACTATTCTTACCTTGTTATTATTTTTCAGGGCTATTATAAATCCATGAGGGGTCAAAAATAGTAGAAATTCATTAAAAACTACAACACTTATTCTTTTCTGCTCAATCTCCAGAACTCGAATTAATCAAAGATTATCACGTAAGAAAGCTTAGATATATGGATAATTTCAATAAGTCACTAAATTCTGAGAAGACGATCTTGGTTGCAGATGATAATCGGGATATTCTGGAGTCTATGAAAATCCTGCTTGAAATGGAAGGATATGATGTCATAACTACGTCTCATGGAGAAGAAATCACAAGTATGCTGCAGCTCAATCCAGATTTGCTGCTGATGGATATTTGGTTAGCAGGAATCGACGGGCGCGATGTTTGCCGGCATATTAAATCAAAAAGTGAGACTAGGGGAGTGCCGATTATTATGATTTCAGCAAGTAAAAATATCAAAAGGTCAGCTATGGATTCAGGCGCAGATGATTTCATCGCAAAGCCTTTTGAGATAGATGATGTTCTTGGTAAGGTAAAAAAGCACTTGTTCTCTAACTAAGCTTTTTTTTGGGCTTTTTTTTGGGGAGGGGGAGGACGGTAGCTGTGATTTTGATTAGCTCGGACATATATTCTTTGTCATCCCAGAAGTCTCCGGTTATCAGATAATACATCTTGGATCCTGGGTAGGCAGGTGCTTCAGTGGGTTTGCCCAAAAAGTTCTTTCCCGCTTCAGTTAGTTTGACAAAAAGGTGATCATCACAGACAAAAGCGACTACTTTCTCATCGCAGTAGAGAGCATACTCTCCAAACATTGACCGTGACCTGATCACTCCAGCTCCTGAGATCTGTTCTGAAATGTACTCAATTGTTGATTTTTTCGTCGCCATAATTCCATTTTAGCAGATAAAGTTTGATGTTTGCTATAATTTATTCATGATTCAAATAGTTGATGCGGTTGTAGATGATGTTTATGCAATACGAGAAGTACAAAAGCAGACTTGGTTCGCAACTTATCCAAATGAAGAATATGGAATTACGCTTGAGGATCTGCAAGCCAGATTTACAAAGGAAACAGAGGAGCAGATAGAAAACAGGCGGAAGATTTATTCAGATCCGTCAGTTCATATCTGGGCTGCAAAAGATGGAGAGAAAATAGTCGGGTTCTGTATAGCCAAAAAAGAAGGAGATTCAAATAGGATCGGTGCGATTTATTTACTGCCTGATTACCATGGACAGGGAATCGGGAAGCAATTGATTTCAAAAGCTTTGAATTGGCTCGGAAATGAAAAGGATATTTATGTACATGTAGCAAGTTACAACAATAATGCAATTAAATTTTATGAAAAAAATGGATTTGTCAGAACCGGAAAAGATGCATTTGAGAAGTCGGCGATTTTGCCATCAGGAAAATATATTCCGCAGATAGAGATGTTGAAAAAATCAAGCACTCTGGTATAATTTGCTCATGAGTGACTTTTCGGAAGAAAAATTATTAAAAGATTGTCCTCATTGTGATCCCGATTCATTTGCACTAAAACACCCCTTGGAAGAAACAGGTAATTTTTGGGTTATTTGCGATGTGCATCCAATTTCAAAAGGACATGTTCTGATAATTCCTAAAAAACATCTATCCTGTATAGGTGAGTATCCGGAAAATATTTTCAAAGAGTTTACTGAACTTTATAAAAAGTTCTCGAAATTTATAGCATATGAGTATGGGTCAATTAGCACATTTGAACATGGAAAGATAAGTCAAACCGTATTTCATTCACATGTTCATTTGTTGCCATTTAAAGGTAAAGCTATTGATATTGTTCCTGAAGGAATGGATAAGCTGAATGAAATCAAAACAATAGATAAATTAAAGGATATTTACAAAAAAGAGGGAAATTATTTGTTTTTCTCAATTGGCAATAAGATGTGGGTAGTTGATACTGTTATTGCTAAGCCTAGATTTTTTAGAGATAGATTTGCAAATGCTTTGGGAAGTGAGCAAAAAGGCAATTGGAAGGAAATGGATACAAATGAAGACCTAATGAGTGAAGCAAAGCGAGACATCTCAGAACTTGAAAATAGATGGTCGGAATTTGGACAAAATAATAATTAAAGAATTTTATTCTCAATAAGTATTGTACTTAACTCTTTTTACAATATCCTCAAGACTTACGTTGGATTTGATTAGAAATTCAACTGCATTATTATAAAACTGAGTGTCCCTTATATTCTCAATCTCGCCGTTATTGGTAAGAACTACTACCGGGAGATGCTTGAATTCATCAATGGCTCTCAGCTTAAAAAGCATTGTTTTTCCATCCATAATAGGCATTAGAAGATCAAGAAGTATCACATCCGGCTTGAATGCTTTTGCTTTTTCAAGTCCCAGTTCACCGTTCTCAGCTTTTTCAATCTGAAATCCTTCGGCTTTAAATTTGTCTTCCAATGCATTAGCCAGAGCTTCCTCATCCTCAACAATCAGGACTTTTTTGGCCGGTTCTGGAGTCTCAACGGGTTGCTCTATAACAGGTTTTTTTCCTGTCAGGATTTTAATATCTTCCAAAATAGCCATAACACAATTATCATAAGACTCGGAAGTGTATTTTGTCAACTTATTTTTGTTATATTTTGTTGCGTTAAGTCATATTGACAAAATATGTGGATTGATTTATTCTGGTTCTACTATGTTAGGCAATGTTCCTGTATGTCCAACGCTTCCATCAACCGATCTTCAAAGAAGCAGGAAATTTTATACTGAAATGCTTGGTTTGAGCGTTAAGAAAGAATTATCGGGGGCAATTTCATTTAGTGCCGGAAACGGTACAGAAATTAATTTGTACAAAAGGGGTCCTTCAAAAGCAGACCATACAGTTGCAGCATTCCGTGTCACCAATCTGGAAGAGACGATAGATGAGTTGATCTCAAAAGGTATCGTTTTTGAACAATATGATTTTCCCGGACTCAAAACAGATGAAAAAGGGATTGCAGAAATAAGCGCAGAAGGAGAAAGAGGCGCATGGTTCAAGGATCCTGATGGAAACATCCTCGCAATAGGTCAGGAGCTATAAATCAAAGTTTTGCGTTACAAGTTTAATACTTCAAGTACTGAATAGATTAAATTCCCTTAAATATGGAATCATTATTTTCATAGATTCCTGTTATAATATTAATTCATGCTAAAATCCAACAGAAATCTGTTTTTAATTGTCCTCATTGCTCTGGTGAATATGATCG
The DNA here is from genome assembly GCA_035478335.1 of Saccharimonadales bacterium (SeqCode). Classification (GTDB taxonomy): domain Bacteria; phylum Patescibacteriota; class Microgenomatia; order Levybacterales; family UBA12049; genus DATLDE01. The sequence goes on from DATIJS010000057.1 coordinate 69,099, forward strand.
GATACGGAATCATCATTCCTATTCTGTATGCATACTCAAAAAGATTCGGATTATCGGATTTTGATAATGGACTTTTATTTGCGCTTTTCTCAATTTGCCAATTCATCTCAACTCCTATAATCGGACGACTTTCTGACAGATACGGCAGGCGTCCTATGCTTCTTATGTCAATTGCCGGGACAGCTGTGTCATTTTTTATGACCGCATTCGCACCGAATGCAATTATTCTTTTCCTGTCCCGTGCTTTGGATGGGATTACTGCCGGGAACATACCTGTTGCATTTGCTGTGATTTCCGATTCTACTGAACCCAAGGATAGGGCAAAGGCATTTGGGATGATTGGCAGCGCTTTGAGCTTTGGGTTTGTTCTCGGGCCGGCGTTGGCTGCATTTACAGTAGGATTTGGTGCAGCTGTGCCATTTATAGTTGCCGGAGTTATCACAACAATTGCGGTGATTTTGACAGCTCTTTTTCTTCCCGAAACAAATAAGCACATGAATGAAGTCGTTCATGGGAAATTGTTTGACTTTCCTAAGATGTGGAGAACACTGTTTGATCCGAACGTTGGAGCAACTTTTCTGATATCACTTTTCTTCTTTATGGCATTTGCATGCGCTATAATTTATGGATTCCAGCCGTTCACGTTGCATGTCCTGAAAGTAACTCAAACTCAAAATGCTCTACTTTTTACGATGTTCGGAGCTGTTGGGCTTATCGCCCAGAATTTCATTGTGGCACGTGTTTCAAAAGCTTTTGGTATGAAAAAAGCATTCACATATTCGATTTTGTTGGTAGCACTATCATTTGTTTTGATGTTTTTTGCAAAAGCACTGCCATTTTTTGTAGTTGCATCAATTCTTCTGGCTATTGCCAATAGTGTTGTCCAGACTCTTATCCCGACAATTCTTTCAAGTGAAGCAGAACCTTCTTCACAAGGAGCGATTATGGGATTGAACGCATCATACCAGAGCATAGGAATGATTATCGGTCCGTTAATCGGAGGAGTGGTTGCGACAATTGCTATTCCGTATAGCTTCTTGACAGGGGCAGTACTTGTTTTAGTTTGCTATTTGCTTTCATTTAAAGTTCTTCGCCCAAAACAACAATAATCCGGCAGAAATGTATCGATAATCTTTTAGATTCCACTAACGTTGAAGAGACGGCCAACTCCGTAAGTAATTGCCATGGCTAGTGCACCGCCTGTGACAACTCTAAATACAGCCCTTTTTATCTCAGCTCCTCCTATTTTGGCGCTCAGTGTACCCGTCAGTCCAAGGGCAATAAGGACTGAGAAAAAAGTGAATGGAATTCGGATATTCACAGGGGAAAGTAAGACCGCGCTAATGGGGATTATAGAGCCCAATGTAAATGCGCCTGCTGATGCAAATGCTGCATGCCATGGATCAGTCAGATTATTTGGATCGATATTGAGTTCTGCGTCAAAATGTGCAGCTTCTGGGTCTTTTTTGGTGAGTTCTTTTGCAACGATGAGAGCTGTTTCGGGGGATAGTCCCTTCTCCTCGTAAATACAAGCCAATTCTTCAAGTTCTGCTTCAGGATAATTTTTAAGCTCGAAGCGTTCTTTTTTAAGAAGTGCTTTTTCAGTATCACGGGAGCTACTTACTGAAACATATTCACCGGCTGCCATTGAGATTGCACCGGCTATTATACCTGCAAGTCCAGCTGTAAAAATTATTTTAGTAGAGCTTGTAGCACCCGCAACACCAACAACCAGACCTGCAATTGAGACTATTCCGTCATTTGCTCCCAGAACTGAGGCTCTGAGCCAATTTAATTTGGAGTTATTGTTGGATACGTGTGGTTCTGTGTGATTATGCTTTCTAAGTGATTTGATTTTATCCAGATTATTGATCATAATTGTATTTTAGCAGATTTTCTAAAATATTTTTTTAAATATTCAGCTAATTCTAAGTTTGGGGTTGTTATAATAATTTTAATGAAAAAAATTTTACTTTCAGTTGGGGTAATTGGGATTTTTATTCTATACAGTTTGCATCAGCGTGATGAAGCAAATAGTGTTCATCCTACGTCACAAGACCAATTGCCTTTAAACTCCGTTGGCTCAGACTCATCCGGCAACCCGGCAATATCTTCAGCACCAAGCGCTACATCCAACAATTCAGTCACATTTAAAAGCGGAACTTTCACAGGAGATGTAGCTGATGCATATTATGGAAATTTGCAAGTTAGTGCAACTATTGTTGATGGCAAGATTACTGATGTGCAATTTATTCAATATCCAAATGATGTACATGAATCAAGAAGTATCAACACTCAGGCAATGCCTTACCTTAAACAGGAAGCAATTCAAGCTCAAAATTCCCAAGTGGATATCGTAAGCGGTGCGACGCAGTCCAGTGAGGCATTTAGACAATCCCTCCAGTCCGCACTCACAAAAGCCCGAACATGAAGCAGACAAAAATAATAATGGGAATGCCCATTACAGTTGAAATTGTTGATAATAGCGCAACTGATAAAAGTCTGCAGCAGGTTTTCAATTACTTCAGGCAAATAGATAAAATTTTCAGTACTTACAAAAAAGACAGCGAAATTTCCAAGATCAACAGGAGAGAAATTGATAAAAAAGATTACACTTTGGAAGTACGCGAAGTTTTGACGCTCTCTGAAAAAACAAAAAAACAAACAAATGGTTATTTTAATATTTGGCACAATGGGTATTTGGATCCATCAGGACTTGTAAAGGGATTAGCAATTTGGAATGCATCAAAGAATCTTAAAAAATATGGCTTTAAAAATTTTTATATTGATGCCGGAGGAGATGTGCAAGTTTACGGATTAAATTCACAAAACAAAAAATGGCGGGTCGGTATAAAAAATCCGTTTAATCAGAGAGAAATTATTAAAGTTTTATCTTTGACAAATCAGGCAATTGCAACATCCGGAACCTACATCAGGGGAGAGCATATTTATAATCCGATTACAAATGTTGAGCAAAAAGAGATCGTAAGTCTTAGTGTGATTGCTCAAAATATTTATGATGCTGACAGGTTTACAACAGCAGCTTTTGCAATGGGAAGAAGGGGAATTGAATTTATCAGTAGCAAAAAAAACCTTGAAGGGTATATGATAGATAAGGACGGAACTGCAACTTTTACAAACGGATTTGAAAAATTTGTATGCTAAATTTTATTGACAGATTTCTCGATGGGATCACGATGTACAGGCTTGTTTTGTACTACCTGATTGTTGTTCTGATTGTTGCCCTTGGTTTGAGCACTGTTCGCATTCTTCCTTTTTCGCCAGTTGCTATTTTATTCTCAACACTGTTTATTTTATTGGTTTGTTATGTCAGTAACAAAATTTTTTCTTATGTTTTTAAAGCTCCTACAAATACAGAATCGTTTTATATAACTGCGCTCATTTTGGCTCTAATCATAACTCCGTCTGTGAATATTCATGCAGTTCCTTTTTTGGGATTTGCATCAGTTCTGGCAATGAGTTCAAAATACATTTTGGCAATAGGCAAGAAGCATGTTTTTAATCCGGCAGCTATTGCAGTTGCGCTATGCGCATATGGGTTGGGACAATCTGCCTCATGGTGGGTGGGGACAGCCTGGATGATGCCGGTTGTTATAATTGGCGGAATATTGATTGTCAGAAAAATACAAAGAGTGGAACTTGTATTAAGTTTTTTTATTGTTGCGCTTTTGGCCTCTTTTTTTACGAACACTGCCGGGACAGCTCTTTTTGAAATCACAAAAAGGGTAATGCTTGATTCATCATTATTTTTCCTTGGGTTTGTTATGTTGACTGAGCCTCTCACAACACCCCCGACCAAAAAAGGTCAGATTTTTTACGGAGTCCTAACCGGATTACTTTTTCCGCCGCAAATGCACATCGGATCAATTTATTCAACACCTGAATTGGCATTATTGGTAGGAAACGTAATTTCTTATCTAATCAGTCCAAAAGTAAAACTTCTGCTTTTACTATCAGACAAGATAAAAAGTACGTCAGATATAATCGAGTTTATTTTTCCTCTTAAAAAAAGGTTCAAATTTAAACCGGGTCAATACATGGAATGGACCCTGCCGCATAAGGGTGTAGATGCTCGTGGGAATAGGAGGTATTTTACGATTGCTTCCTCGCCAACTGAAGACGCATTGAGACTGGGTGTGAAATTTTATGAAAATGGCAGCAGTTTTAAAAGGGCACTTCAGGGACTTGCTGAAGGTTCCGAAATCGTGGCAGCGCAGCCGGCCGGTGAATTTACACTGCCTGAAAATAAAAATCAAAAACTTGTCTTTATAGCAGGCGGAATTGGCATAACTCCATACAGAAGCATCATAAAATATCTTGTCGATTCAAACGAAAAGCGGGATATCATTGTGATGTATTCCAATAAAACAGCAAGCGAGATAATGTACGAAGATATATTTAGTGCAGCTGAAAAGCTCGGGATAAAAACAGTTTATACTTTGACAGATGTTGATTCGATTCCGGAAAATTGGAAAGGAAAGATTGGGAGAATTGATTCGAAAATGATCTCAGACGTGATACCTGATTATATGCAAAGAAAATTCTATTTGTCAGGGCCGCACATGATGGTAAATGGATTTGAAAATACCCTCAGGGAGATGAATATTCCATCCAAACAAATCAAAATTGACTTCTTCCCCGGGTTTGTTTGAGTTTAAATTAATTAATTTTATCCGTTTGCTATAATAATTGCATATTTATGAAAATAAAACCCTTTGCGCTTGAGCGATATTTTGCAAAATATGAGTTTTCGGTAAAGCACTTATTATCAAGTTCTGATTGCGATGGGCTATCGGTCAAATATTTACTGGAACTCGCTGATCCTAAGCTCAGAAAAATGTGGGAAGAATTGCAACTTGGCTATACTGAATCATCTGGGTTGCCTTTATTAAGAGCAGAAATTGCAAGACTATATGATGGAGTAGGAGAAGATGATATTTTAGTTTTGGCACCCGAAGAGGGAATATTTTTGACAATGAATGTCCTTTTGAATAAAGAGGATCATGTGATTTGTATGTATCCGGGGTATCAGTCGCTTTACGAAATTGCCTCCTCAATTGGTTGTGAGTTGACAAAATGGTTGCCCCAGGAGGATGATTTGAGCTTTGATCTATCTTTTCTTGAGAAAAATATTAAGCCAAATACCAAGCTTATTATCGTCAATTTTCCGCACAATCCGACCGGAAGCACTATCTCAAAGGAAGATTTTCAAAAAATTGTAGAAATTGCAAAGTCGCACGGAATTTATCTTTTTTCCGATGAGATGTATAGATTTCTGGAATTGGATCCGAGGAATAGATTGCCCTCAGCAGTGGAATTGTACGATAAGGCAATTAGTCTTTTTGGGATGTCAAAGACATTTGGAATGGCGGGTACGAGAATCGGATGGGTAGCAACAAAAGATAAGAAATTGCTTGTAGAAATTGCAACTCAAAAAGACTACACGACAATTGCAAGCAGTGCACCGAGCGAAATCCTTACGCTTATAGCTTTGAGAGCAAAAGATACGATAATCGATATGCATCTGACCCGGATTAAGCGCAATCTGGATTTGCTAGATGCATTTTTTGAGAGGCACAAAGATACTTTTAGCTGGGTCAGGCCAATTGCGGGTACAATTTGTTTCCCAAAACTCTTGAATGGCAGAAGTTCACAAGATTTTTGTCAGGAAGTTATAGATAAGACAAGTATTTTGTTATTACCGTCCCGCGTTTATGATTACGATGACTCTCATTTCAGAATCGGATTTGGGAGATCGGATATGCCTCAAGTCCTGAATTTATTTGAAGACTACATAAATCAAAAATAAACCCCATATTTTAAGCGTTTCTTCAGGAAAGTACTCTAAACTGAATTAATTAGGGATTTGAAAAAGGGGGTGAGTGATTATGACAAAGAAAAAAATTATATCTATGCTTTCAGTTCTTGTAATTTTCGGTTCAACTGCAATGCCTGCCTTTGCTGCAACAGGGAGCACCAATAACGGCAATTGGTTTTCCGGTTTTGTAACTTTTATATCGCAGAAGTTTAATCTGGACAAGAATCAAGTTCAGTCTGCAGCAAATGAATTTCACACGCAGAAAGTAGAGGATAGACAAAAGAATATGCAGGATCACGAAAAGACAAGACTTGATAATCTTGTCAAGCAGGGAAAGATCACAAGTGAACAGGAAACAGCCATATTGGCTGAGATTGCCTCGCTAAAGGCTAAGTATCCGATGAAACCAACGGATACCAAGCAGCAGCGGATGCAAAACATGCAGAGCATGATAAATGACTTTAATACATGGGCAAAAAGTCAAAATATTGACCCGAAATTAGTTATGGTCGGGCCATTTGAGCACGGACGAGGACGAGGTGGATTTGGAAAATGGGGGCCGAAGACGACTCCTACACATACACCTTAGTCTCGAGTGTTTGGTTCTTGGATTTTGGTTCCTAGGACAAGAAAGATAATAAGAAGCGTTTGGGCGAAAGTCCAAGCGCTTTTTATTTTTGCTGCATCATGTCGGGGGAGGGTTGGAGAAGGGTAAACCTGTTTCCTTCTGTGTCTTCGCATTTTACATAAATTCCAATTCCCGGGATATCCATTTTCTCACCCAACTGCTTGCCATCAGGCGTTTTGTTGTCATCAAAGACTTTCCCTCCTGCGGATTTTACATCTGCAATTGCTTTATCCACATTGTCAACGCTTATAACGCATGAAAAAGCATTGAGCTTTTTTTCTTCTTCCTGATATATTCCGCCATTAATTCCCCCCGGTACTTTTATGTCACCGGTTGTGACGGAGATATATCCTCCAAAATCTTCCCCGGCTTGATCCATCTTCCAGCCAAAAGCATCAGAATAAAATTTCTTTGCTCTGTCTTTATCTTTTGCTTCTATTTCAAAATGTACGACTCGATTGCTCATATTAAAAATTATGCTCTCGGTGCGGGCTGGAGCATGCCGACGTGATTGCCCTCTGAGTCTTCAAAGGAAATATATCTTCCAATTCCGGGAATGTCATCAATTTTGCCCGGTCCTGATGCGCCGCCGATTATTTTTCCTCCTGCTTCTTCAACTTTCTTCATGGATTCTTCCAAGTTGTCAACGTTAATAACAAGATGAGGGACATTGAAGCCAGCCTTGTCCTGATATTTAAAAAATCCGCCATTGATTGCCCCCGGTGTCTGAACCATATTCTTATCATCTGTTTCCGTTGTTTGCGCTAAAAGATAATCTCCCATTTCTGCTCCAAGCTGGTTCATCTTCCAGCCGAAAACACCTGAGTAAAAATCAGAAACTCTTTTATTGTCTTTGGATGGCATTTCAAAATGTACAACCGGATCCTGTTTGCTCATACTCAATTTATACGCTTTTGTATTTTGTTAGTCAATATCTTTTTGGAAGAATAGTGTAAGAAAGTATCAAACTTATTAACGCGCTGTCGGTGCTGCATCTCAATTTTATAGTATAATTGCAATACTACTAAATATGGAAATTTTTGATCACACATTTTTGGATGGATTAGCAGACTCAGTTGCTTTATTTTTGAAGCATCAAGTGTTCCTTGCTCCAATTCTCTTTCTGGTGCTTGAAGAAGCGGGCATTCCTCTCCCTATTCCCGGGGATATAATTGTTATCTTCACAGGCTATCAGGTAACAAGAGGTGCAATTGCTTATCCTGTTGCTTTTGTGGTGATTATCGCAGCGGTTCTCATAGGATCAACGATTCTGTATACGTTGTCAAAGAGGTATGGGAAAAAAATTGTTTTCATGCTCGGGAATTATTTACATTTTGATGAAGAAAAACTTGCGACAGTTGAGAAAAATTTTAAAAAATACGGAATACTTGTAATCATAATCGGGCGACATATTCCCGGGTTTCGTATACCGATAACTATTTTTTCAGGAATATCAGATATATCATACAAGCAATTCATATTGAGTACATTTGTATCTGTTATTTTTTCAACAGCGTTTTATCTCTCAATTGGCCAGCGGATGGGACCCAAAGCTGCTCATCTTCTGCACGCACATCACTCCCTGTATATCATATCTATATTGCCTATTTTGATAATGATAATTGGATATTTTTACCTGAGCTGGCAGGATAGAGAAAAGTCTCAGAAGAAAAAAGTAATCAAACGCCCAAACTGATTGCATATCAGTCCCATGAATAAACCCAAATTCTCGATTGCACACAAAGATGAAGAGTTGGTCGGGCTAGTCGATAGAACAAACCATCAAACACTTGCTGTCTGGGCAATTGATTGCGCAGAGCGCGTTCTTCCGTATTTTGAAAAGGAATATCCCAAAGATCCTCGTCCCAGAAATGCAATTATCATACTTAAAGAATGGATTATTACTGGGAATTTTAAAATGAATATCATACGCAAAGCTTCACTTGATTCGCATGCTGCTGCACGAGACGTAGGTAAGGATAGTTCTGCCCGATCAGCAGCAAGGGCGTGTGGGCAAGCAGTAGCAACTGCGCACGTACCGCGTCATGCATATGGATCTGCAATTTATGCTCAACAGGCAATATACAGAGCGAGCATACCATCGGAAGCAGATGCAAACGTTACAAAAGAACGCGATTGGCAATACCAATTGTTATTAAAACTTTCGAAAAAGTAGTCAAAGTTCTGCTATAATCTCTACATGAATCTCTCGATTAGCATTGTTGGTTTACCAAATGTGGGCCCCAAACAAAATTTACCTTTTCCCGAGGTCTACGCCCTCGCGTCAAAGGAGCGTTTGTACGGGGCTGCACTTCTTGGTTTTGTTAATCAAACTATATTGAAAGGTCAATCGTTATGAATTTAAGTGTAGGTATAGTGGGACTTCCGAACGTTGGGAAGTCGACGCTATTTAATGCTCTGCTTAAAAAGCAGCAGGCTTTGGCAGCCAATTATCCTTTTGTCACCATCGAGCCAAATGTCGGGAGGTCAAATTTAAGAGGTGTATGAAAGATATTAAAAAAGAAACAGCGAAAATGCTTGCCGGCGCTTCCAAAAATATTGCTCAACTCGTCGCAAGTTCAGCTTTTGAATTTTGGAGTAGAAAAGATTACAGGCTTTATGTCGATTTTGATAATTTATCGCAAACCGAGCAAGACCGCATGTTCAATGAACTAGAAGTATCAGTCCTCGGTCTTTTCATTCTGCATTTTGATCAAGTACTAATAACAGTAAAAGACGAGAGAAAGATGGTTTTTTCGGCTCTTCGAAAAGATTTGGCGCCTGCTTTTGTTCATCTTTTAGCTGATTCGGGAATTGAAAAAGAATTTACAGATCAGTGGAGGACGCTGATTGATATGAGACTTAAGGAATATGGGGATGACTTCCAAACAGCCTTTAAAGAATCCAAGAAAGCAAAAGAGCTTGATGGTAGTGATAATTTGCGGATAACATGGGCGAGGATTGAAACCATCACAATAGATTGCCTGACTCATCTGAGGAGGGGAGAAGTCAAAGAAGATGATCCATTATGGAAACTTTTGAGGAAATGGTTGATAACTCTCGATGCGCAGCTAAATCCGTTTACTAAAATGAATGCATAGATTAATTCTTGTTTATTCCGTTTATTATAACTTATTGATATAATCTCCTAATGAAGAAAAGTACTTTTGCATTTATAGATGCGCAAAATTTAAATTTGGGTGTAAGATCGCAGGGGTGGAAATTGGAGTTTGCACGTTTCAGGATATTTCTAGCTGATAAATATAAAGTCGAAAAAGCTTTTATTTTTATTGGATTTGTTGAAGATAATCAGCTTCTTTATACCTATTTACAGGAATCAGGATTTATCTGCGTCTTTAAACCAACCCTAAGGACAAGTAAACATAAAAAAATTAAGGTAAAAGGAAATGTTGACGCAGAACTTGTGCTTCGAACGATGATTGAGTATAAGAACTACGATAAGGCAATTATTATTTCAGGAGATGGAGACTTCCATTGCTTAGTTGAATATCTTGATGAAAAAGGCAAGTTATTGAAAATTATTGTCCCAAACAGAAATTATTCATCTTTGCTGAGAAGATTCAGGGAATATATTATTCATGTTGGAGATTTTAGAAGTAAGGTTGAAGAAACAAAAAAGAGAGGGAGTAACCTTCGGACGAAACCTTAGGCGTGCCCTCTCATCGTGATATGAATATATTAACACAAAATCATCAAAAAATCAATAGAAAGGAGTGTAATTGAATCTTAGCGTCGGAATCGTGGGTTTACCTAACGTTGGGAAGAGTACTCTCTTTAATGCGCTTCTTAAGAAGCAGCAGGCTTTGGCTGCTAATTATCCTTTTGCCACCATTGAGCCAAATGTCGGGATCGTTGCAGTTCCTGACTCGCGCTTGGAAAAACTCGCGATAATCGTTGGTGGAGGAGATCCTCACGCCTCGCTACGCAAGGCTCAGGATGACAATATTATTTTGCCTCCGATTAAACCAGCGACTGTCGAGTTTTACGACATCGCTGGTTTGGTAAAAGGTGCAAGCACTGGTGAAGGATTAGGGAATAAATTTCTATCACACATCCGCGAAACTAAGATAATTGCTCACGTTGTCCGGGCGTTTGAAGATGCGGATGTGATCAAAGAAGGCGCAGTTGATCCCAAGAGTGATTACGAAGTGATCAATGCGGAACTAATTCTTGCAGATCTGGCAACAGCTGAGAATGTCAGGAGTAAAGTCAAGAAATTTACTTCAGAAAGTGAAAAATCAGCGATTAAGAAGTTGGTTGATGGATTAAACAGCGGAAAACCAGCGCGTGAGATAGCGTTCGAAAAAGAAGAACAGGATTTTATCTCTACACTTTTTTTGCTTTCCAGTAAGCCTGAAATTGTGGTTTTAAACGTTTCTGAAAATCAATATAATCCAAAAGAAATAGAAAGTATTATTAAAAAGTTTGGTGAATTGTTAAGTATTGATAGAAAAAAGCTGGTCGTTATCTGCGCAAAGATTGAGTCAGAGCTCTCGGAATTATCGGAGGCAGAACAAAAAGAATATCTGAAAGATTTGGGTTTGGAGTCATCCGGTTTGGAGCGTCTAATTCAAAAAGCTTATCAGACACTTGGTCTAATTTCTTTTCTCACAGCAGGGGAGAAGGAAGTAAGAGCGTGGACTATCAGGAATGGTTCAACTGCGCCTGAAGCGGCAGGGGAGATACATACCGAGTTTACCAAGAAGTTTATAAAGGCAGAGGTTGTCGGGTTTGATGATTTCGTAGTGAATAACGGCTGGAAAGGGAGCAGAGAGAAGGGTAAAGCAAGACTTGAAGGGAAAGAATATATAATGAAAGACGGGGATGTAGTGGAGTTTAAAATCGGAAGTTAGATTCTAAGACCTCTTTACAAAATCTACATTAGTGATACAATGTCTGATATGTCAGGTATAGTCGATCTTTTTGTTCCAAAAGATAAAAAGTTTTTTGATTATCTAAATAAACAGATTGTCTTATTGATAGAAGCCTCAAATATACTTGATGCCTTCGTAAGCAAAGAGTACGACAAGAAAAGACTTGATAAATATTTACTCCGTATAAAAGCCAATAGTAAAGAAGTTGACCAAATCTATCTTGAGATAACAAATACACTCCATAAAACATTCATAACCCCAATTGACCGAGATGAAATAAAATCCCTTTCAACAAATCTTACTCTGATTATTGATTCATTCGAAAAAATAATCACAACTATCTCATATCTTGAAATAAAAAGACTTGATAAAAATTTTCTAAAACAAATTGTGATTTTGCAAAAAGCTGTAAAGCTATTGGAGTTTCTATTTATTGAACCGCTTTCAGCAAAAAGAAACAGGGAAAATCTTTTGAAAATAAGTCAATTGGAAAATGATGGAGATGATCTATATAGAACCGCAATTGGGGAATTGTTTAAAAGTAAGAAAAATGCAATTGAGATTTTGAAAAGGCGGGAACTTTATGACGTTGTAGAAAATGCAATTGATGACATAAGAGTAACTTCAGATATACTTGAAACAATTATTATTAACAATTCATGATACTGGTTGTCTTGATTATTATCATTGCACTTGTGTTTGATTTCCTAAATGGCTTTCATGACAGCGCCAATTCAATCGCAACAGTTGTATCAACTCGTGTTCTTAAGCCTCAACAAGCAGTAATTATGGCTGCATTTGCCAATTTTGTTGCAGCTTTTTTCTTCTCAACTGCAGTTGCGTCGACAATAGGTAAGGGGATTATTCAGCCGCTTGGGATCTCATCAGCTGTTATTCTTGCAGGACTGGTTGGTGCATGCTGCTGGAATCTTATTACATGGTATCTAGGTCTGCCAATATCCTCATCTCATGCGTTGATTGGGGGATTAATTGGGGCAGTTGTAGTGAGGTCGGGTACAAAAGCGCTGATATTTGCCGGAATTAATAAAACATTTCTTTTTATTGTTTTAGCACCATTAATTGGATTGGTAGGAGCTATAATATTTACATTAATTATAACCATTCTTATTCGGAACAGGTCACACGATTCACTGACAAAGGTGTTCAGCAAACTGCAAATTTTTTCGTCTTTTTGGTATAGTCTCGGACATGGCGCAAATGATGCGCAGAAAACAATGGGAGTTATTTCACTGACGCTTTTTTCCAATCACATGCTTGGAAGTAAATTCTATGTTCCATATTGGGTAATACTTTTGTCTCACGCTGCAATTGCTATCGGGACATATTTTGGGGGATGGAGAATTGTTAGAACAATGGGAAGTAAGATTATTCATCTTAGGCCGTTTGAAGGTTTTTGCGCAGAGACTTCAGGTGCTGTGACACTTTTTCTTACATCAAGTTTCGGAATTCCTGTGTCAACGACACATGTTATTGCAGGCTCAATTATGGGGGTCGGGAGTGTAAAAAATTATAAACAGGTGAAATGGATTACCACAAGAAAAATTTTTCTGGCATGGATAGTAACTATTCCTATATCAATGATTTTTGGTATGGTCTTCAGTGTTATTTTTAAGTTTTAGCTTTTCCCACTTGAGCTTGGGGTTTTGAGTATGATACAATTACGTTTATGAGACTCTATGAATTAGTCCTTATTTTGAAGCCATCGCTGAAAGAAGCGGACCGAAAGAAACTCTTGACAACAGTTAAAGAGTGGCTGAAGGATGTTAAAATAACCAAAGAAGATGATTGGGGGCAAAAGGCTCTTGCATATGCTATCAAGCATGAAGAGTCAGGACATTATTACATGTTGGGGATTGAATCAGATCCTGAAGCAGGTGGATCAGGAAAAGGTGGAGTTCCAAAAGATTTTGAGCAGAGAATAATCAGACAAGATAATATATTGAGACACTTGATGTTGAGGACAAAGTAGGGATTAGGTGTTAGGGATCAGGGGTCAGAAGATTTTGCTCCTAAAACCTAAAAACCTAAAAACCTAAAACCTGACTATGGCTAGAAGTTTAAACAAAGTACAGCTAATCGGCAATTTGACCCGCGATCCTGAACTGCGTTACACACCAAATGGGAATGCTGTTTGCAGTTTTAGTATTGCAACCAATAGAAATTGGACAACTGATAACGGTGAAAAAAGAGAAGAGGTAGACTTTCATAGAATTATTGCATGGAATAAGCTTGGAGAACTTTGCAGTCAATTTCTGGTTAAGGGAAGAAAAGTTTACGTTGAAGGAAGACTAAGTACACGCAACTGGACAGGTCAGGATGGGGCTCAGAAATCAACAACAGAGGTTATTATAAACGACATGATCCTGCTTGATAGCAAAGGAGCCGGAGCAGGTATACATGAGGAACCCCAGCCTTCGCAAAAAGCTTCGGCGGGCGAGGCAAAAGAGATAGAAGATATTCAAGAATCGGTTGAAGTAAGCGAGGAAAAGGTTGTAAAGGCAACAAAAAAAAGTGCAAAATCCGAGTCAAATGAAGACAACGAAAAAAGTACAGCTTCTACAAAGGTATCTAGCGAGCCGAAGGAAGAAGAAGTAATGCCCGACGATATACCTTTTTAGGAGTTAGGGCTTAGTGATTAGGGATTAGTCCCTAAAACCTAAATCCTAAAACCTAAAACCTAAATTTATGGCAGTTAGAAAAAAATTTCCAAAAAGAAAAATTACAGTTCCGAAAACATGCTACTTCTGTGCTGAAGATGTAACTCCGAGTTACTCTGAGGTAGCTATTCTGCAGAAGTTTGTAAGCGGGCAGGGCAAATTGACTCCACGTTCAAGAAACGGGATTTGTGCCAAACATCAAAGGCGTTTAACTAGCGCTATCAAGCACGCGAGACATCTTGCATTGATGCCTTTTGTTGGAGGAAAATAAATCGAAATGAAAGTTGAAAGATGAGAGGTGAAAATAATTTCTCATTTCTCATGTCTCATTTCTCAACTCGAATATGACATCTCTGCCAATCCCACTTCCTGATGGTTTTAGTCCCACGATTCAACAAGATGATCAGGTTACTGTCGGACAGATAATTGCTGTTAAAAAAGCAAGCATGGATGAGGAAATAAATATCCCCAAAGTTCTATCAATTAAGCTTTCTAAAGTTAAGAATGTGTTGAAAAAAAGTCCGGGCGAAGCAGTAGATAAGGGAGATATTATAGCAGTTAAAAATAATTTTCTGGGAACAAGCAGTAAGATATTGAGAAGTTCAGTCTCAGGAACAGTTATTCGTTATGAGCGCGACAGCGGCAATCTTGTAATAAAGACCAGCTTTGCTTCCTCAAGTAATCTCGAGAATATTATTTCCCCTGTTGAAGGGCGAGTGATATTGTGCAATAATAATGAAATCGTTATAAATACTGATAAAAATGCTTTAATTGGCAATAAGTCAGTAGGTGCTGAGGGTACAGCTGAGTTATTTGTACTTGAAGTAAGCGATGCATATCATCTTGATGTGCGGACAATCGGAAAAATTGTGCTTGGAGAAAAGTTCACACGCGAGATGTTATTAAAAGGAATTGGGATAGGTGTAGCTGGAATAGTGGGTGTCGAGATAGAAGATGAAGATCTAGTCCATATTGCAGAGAAGAATTTCCAAACACCTATTATAGAAATAGCACATCAGGATTTGGAAAAATTAAGCA
Organism: Saccharimonadales bacterium (SeqCode); assembly: GCA_035478335.1. Taxonomy (GTDB): domain Bacteria; phylum Patescibacteriota; class Microgenomatia; order Levybacterales; family UBA12049; genus DATLDE01. The sequence goes on from DATIJS010000057.1 coordinate 84,177, forward strand.
CTTGGGCCGGAAAAAGGATATTTTTAGACGCAGGATCAAAGTCAATTATATTTTTACATACATGAATCCATCAAAATTAAGAACAATACTAGCAGTTGTCATCGCCGGACTTATCGGATATTTCATTGGTGTAAACAAAATAAATATTGATCTTCACAACTACAAACCAAGCCTTGATGTCACTAGCAAAGAACCTCCAGCTTCAGTTATGCCGGTTGATTTTGGTTTATTTTGGACTGTTGCTTCAAAGATTGAGGATAATTATTACGATAAAAAGGCAATTGATCCGCAGAAAATGTTAAATGGTGCGATTTCTGGAATGGTTGACAGTCTTGATGATCCTTATACTGTTTATTTACCGCCTACGCAAAACAATAATTTCAAACAGGGGCTTGCCGGAAAATTTGAGGGAATTGGGGCTGAATTGGGTTTGAAAAATAAACAAATTATCGTTGTTGCACCGCTTGACGGATCTCCTGCAAAAAAAGCTGGCATCAAACCTGGTGACGCAATTGTAAAAGTAAACGATCAGGTTATATTGGGTTGGACTCTGAATCAGGCTGTCGACAAGATCCGCGGTCCAAAAGGAACTACTGTAAAGCTGGGTGTTGTTCATAATCAGGGCGAGCCGGCAGTTGACGTAAATATTACACGGGATACTATTACAATTAAAAGTCTTACCAGTTACACAAAACAGGCAAAAGATATCGACTCAGTTAAAAATTCACCAACTGCTGCAAAAATTGCTGACGACAAAATTATCTATATCAGGTTATCTCAATTTGGAGATTCGACTCATGATGAATGGGAAAAGCTCGCAAACGATGCATCCCTACGGCTAAAGACTGAAAAAGATATAAAAGGAATTGTGCTTGATCTTCGCAATAATCCGGGTGGATATCTGAACGATGCAGAATACATTATTTCTGAATTTGTAAAAGATGGCGATGCGGTTCTGCAGGAGGATAAAAATGGAGAGAGAACAGGCTTCCCGGTTTCCGGAAAGGGACTTTTGTATGATGTCCCTGTTGTTGTCTTAATTAATAAAGGCTCAGCATCAGCTTCAGAAATTGTTGCCGGGGGATTGCATGATCATAAAAGGGCAACATTGGTAGGCGAGAATTCATTTGGCAAGGGTATTGTTCAGGAAGCAGAAGATTTGGGTGGCGGAGCAGGGCTTCATGTAACTATCGCAAAATGGCTTACTCCGAACGGTTCATGGGTAGGTAACGGAAAAAATGGAGAAGGACTCAAGCCTGATGTCGAGATAAAGCTAGATGAGAAGAATCCGACACATGATTCTCAGCTTGAGAAAGCGATAGAGATATTAAGCAAGTAATTTTCTCAGCTTTTTTTCAGAAATTTTAGTTAAAATTTATTTGTTGGTTTTTATAACTTTGTGCTAAAATAGTTGTACCTCATGAAAAAGTTAGTTGTACTCATCATTTTTCTTTTGGCATTATTTGGCTTGAGTAGTTATTTTAAAAACTACAAAGCACCAGGTGGATCAATTAATCTCCCGGAAAAAGTAAAAATAGTTTCCGAAGAATCCGTTACGATAGATATCGTTAAGAGGACTGGTCCTTCTGTGGTTACGGTTGCTGAAGAAGTTCAGCCACAATCAACCGGCTCAAATTCTCAATTTAACTTTGGGCCATTTTCATTTTTTGGTGTTCCTCCTCAGGAACCCAATCCAACCCCGGCCGAGCCGCAAAGTATAGGAACAGGATTTATTATAGATAAAGAAGGTTTGATTTTAACAAACAAACATGTCGTTGCTGACACGGAAGGTAAATATCAGATAATCACAAGTAAGGATAAGAAATATTCTGTCCAGAAAATCTACCGCGATCCCCTCAACGATGTTGCAATTTTAAAAATAGACCCCACACAAAATACAGGTACCTCTTTGGATCCGATCACGCTTGGGGATTCAGCCAAACTGCAAGTTGGACAATATGTAATTGCGATTGGCACGGCTCTTGGTGAATTCAGAAATACTGTAACAACAGGAGTAGTTTCCGGGTTGGGGCGGGGGATAACCGCGGGGAGTCCATTTGAGGGATCTGTTGAAAGACTCGATAATGTAATTCAGACCAATGCTGCAATAAACCCCGGAAATAGCGGTGGGCCGCTTCTTAATTCTTCAGGGCAAGTGATTGGTGTAAATACTGCTGTTTCACAAAGTGGTCAAAACATAGGCTTTGCTATTCCAATTAATGTCATTAAAGATTCTTTGAAGAATTTCAATGAAACTGGAAAGTTTGATAGGCCATATCTTGGAGTTCAATATAAAATAATCTCAAAAGAGCTCGCAATTTTAAATGATTTGCCTGAAGGCGCATATGTTCAGGGTGTAATTGCTGGATCCAGCGCTGATAAAGCGGGAATAAAGGCGGGGGACGTAATAACTAAAATTGACGGAAATAGAATTGACGAGAACACACAGCTCTCAACAGTAATTGCACATAAAAAAGTTGGCGATACTATAGCTATCAGTCTTTTTCGAGATAATAAAATTCAAGAAGTTAAAGTAGTTCTCCAAACAGCCCCAGGGCAATAGATAATTGGTAAAAATACTACTTGCAAACACTTAGTCCTTCAATATATAATATAAGACAGATATGCCAGTTAAATCAAAAAGCAAATTAATACCCGTAAAGAAAATAGTCAGATCCAAGCCATCTGCTTCAAAGTCAGTTAAATCTGCACCTGCTAAGGTTTCTTCATCTAAACCAAAGACAAATAATTCACCAATATATAGTGATTCTCCTGCATTTAGAATAAAAAAGCTTTACATAGGATTAATTATTGTCATTCTTTTGGTTGGATTTTTAGTATTCAAATATCGTGGATTATTCGTTGCTGCAGTTGTGAACGGTCAGCCTATCAGCAGGATGGAAGTAGTTAAGGAAACAGAGAAACAAAGCGGCAAGCAGGTAATTAACAATTTGGTTAGAAATACATTAATTGAGCAGGAAGCAAAAAAGCAAAATGTCACTGTAACAGATAAAGAAATAGATGATGAGATAAAAAAAGTTGAATCAAATCTATCCAAACAGGGACAAAAAATTGATCAAGTTTTGGCAGCACAAGGATTAACACGTGAAGATTTAAGAAAACTTATCAGACTTGATAAATTAGTTGGTAAAATGGTCGGAAAAGACATAAAGATAACAGATAAAGAGGTTGCAGATTATATTGACAAAAATAAAGAATCTCTACCTCAGGATCAGAGTGAAGATCAGTTAAAAACAACAGTTGCAGCTCAGTTAAAACAGCAAGCGCTAAGCGCAAAAGTGCAAACATGGCTTGCAGATCTTCAAAATAAAGCCAAAATTCAATACTTCGTTCAGTACTAAGTTAGTACTAAATTATTCTCTCCAGACGCAGATCGACGTAAACCATTGACAACTAATTTAAATTTTGATGTACTAATTGTGTGAAGAAAATTAAAAAAGTAAAATCTGTCAAAAAACATCATCCTTTTATTCCTGAGAATGATTTTATAATAATTACGGGTGGGGGATTATTAATATTAATTTTTATTTGGATCTTTCTTGCCCGTTAAACTTCAAACAATATTTACTTAAACATTTTCCAATTCTACCGGATTTTCTTGAGGAATGTCTCCTGCCAATATTAATGGCAAATTTTTCCATGATTTGTTTATCCTATGATCTGTCAGTCTGTCTTGGGGGAAATTGTAGGTTTTGATTTTTTCCGATCTGTCTCCTCGTCCGACTTGTGTTGATCTTAGGGATGAGATTTGCTCGTCTCTTTTTGCAATTTCACGTTCCCAAAGTTGTGCACGTAGTAGCTTCATGCAGATTTCGCGATTTTGTCCTTGAGATCTTTCAACCGATGCTGTGACGACTATTCCAGAGGGTTTGTGCTTGATTCTGACGGCTGTTGAAACTTTATTTACATTCTGACCGCCGTGTCCGCCTGATCTGAAGGCCTCAAATTCAATGTCGTCAGGATTGATATGAATATCAATATCATCAAGTTCGGGAAGAATTGAAACTGCAGCAGTGGAAGTGTGAATACGTCCTTTTTTTTCAGTAAGCGGAATTCGCTGAACTCTGTGAACACCGGCTTCGTATTTAAATGTTCCAAAGGGATTGTGTCCGCCCGCTTCGCCGCGAGGCGAGCCTGAAATCTTTAGAACATAATCTTCCAATTGTTCAACTTTAAAACCCTTTTTCTGGGCATATCTTATGTACATTCTGATTAGCTCCTCAGCCCACAGCTTGGCTTCGTCTCCTCCTGCTGCGCCCTTTATTTCCAGTAAAATATTTTTTGAATCAAAATCTTCTTCGTTTTTCTGACTTGAAACAGCAATGCTGTCCTCAATAACTTTTTTTTGTTCTTCCAGATCAGCTATTTCTGCGGTTGCAAGTTCATGCATAGCAGGGTCAGTTAGGAGAGCTTTGGCTTCTTCTATTTTGTATTCGAGTTCCTGGATTTGAGTATGTCTGTAGTCGTTCATTATTTTAGATTTGCGCGGATTGATTGCAGATAAACACGGATAATTGTTTCTGTGAAAATCAGCTATAAATCCGTGGCAATCATATCGAAGCTACTTAAGGCCCATGAGCATTTCGCGAAGAGTTTTTGGTCCATCCTCTTTTTTCTTTTTGTCATCAACCTTTTTCTGTATCTTTGCTTTGAACGTAGAAGCAACTTGCTGTTTATTCTGGAATTTCTGAATTCTGGATGCACTATCTACAAATCTCTGCTCTCCTGTATAGAATGGGTGACAATTGTAGCACAACTCAACATGCAGGATTTCTTTGGTAGATCCTGCCATAAATTTATTGCCGCAAACGCAGATTACCTGCGCTTGTGCAAAATACTGTGGGTGTGTATCGGTCTTCATGCTTATATTATACAGGAATAGAGAAAAATGTTCAAGAGATTAGGTTTGATGCGAAGATTTTATTAATTAAATTAGCTCTTTGGTTAGCTGATCGATCTTAATTTCTTTTTGTTCTCGTGTCTTCATGTTTTTAATCGTTACGACATTTTTTTCTATTTCTTTTGGCCCAAGCAGTACAGCGTATGGAATATTTTTCTGATCAGCGTATTTGAGCTGTTTCTCCATTTTAGTTTTTACGTCAAGATATATCTCAGCATTTATATTGTTTGAGCGAAGCATATTGCAGATTTCCATAGATTTGTCTGCTAGTTCCAGACTGAAGATGGTGACAAGCGCTTTGGTTGTTTGAAGGTTTTGCGGGAAAAGTTTTAGCTCCTCCATAGCTTCGATTGTTCTATCAAAACCGAATGAAAATCCGACAGCAGGCATCTTTTTATCCATAAACATTCCGATCAGATTGTCATACCTCCCGCCTCCTCCCAAAGAACCGGTTGGGTAGTCAGGGGACTCAACTTCAATAATTGTCCCGGTGTAATAGTCTAGTCCCCGGGCAAGTGTAGGCTCAAATACAATTTTTTCTTTATCAATTCCCATTTTTCCGGCAACTTTTATTGCAAGTTTTAGCCGGTCGGGAAGAGTTGCATTTTGAATTTTTGATAAAACATCCGGATCAAAGCCCTTTGCGCTTAATTCTTCTTTTACTTTCTCCGCGCCGATTTTTTTCAGCTTATCAATAATTATGATTGCTTTAGTTGGCAGATCTCCAAAAACCGACCTGTCATTTACAAGAACTTTGAAATTCTTAAATCCTAAATTTTCGTATGACTTAATTGTAACTGCTATTATCTCAGCATCAGTTGCTGCCGAATCAAGTCCTATGATGTCGATATCGCATTGGATGAATTCACGGTAACGGCCTTTTTGGGTGTTTTCAGCACGGAAAACGGGCTGGATCTGATATCTTTTAAATGGCATTGGCAGATCATTTGAATATTGCGCAATAACTCTAGCTAGAGGAACTGTTTGATCGTAGCGCATTGCAACTTTTCGTCCTCCGTTATCTTCAAAGCGATACATTAGTTTTTCCCCTTCTTCACCGTATTTTCCGCTCAAGACTTCATCATATTCAAGAGTTGGAGTTTCCAGCGGGTCAAAACCAAATGACTCAAATACTTTTTTCAAAGCAGTAATTACGTATTGCCTTTTTTTGGATTCAGACGGCAGGAAATCCCGAAAGCCCTTCAGGGTCTGTGGTTTGATCATATCTCTATTATACAGTTTTATTTATCTTTTTCTACTTTCAAGTTCTTTCATAACTTCAGAAGGTTTTATGTTTAATTTTGCCAATAAAACAAGCGTGTGAAACCACAGATCTGCAACTTCGGATATGACTCTTCTTTTGCTTTCGTTTTTTGCTGCAATTACCACTTCTGTTGATTCTTCTCCGACTTTCTGAATTATGCGATCCAATCCATCTCTGAATAAAGCGGTTACATAAGAGTTTTCAGGCATATTTTTTTTGCGATCTTCAATTTTATTGTATAAATCATCAATTGTCATTTAATACCCTCCAATCTTGTATAGAAACAACTTTTATTACCTGTGTGACAAACATTTTTGCCGATTAATTCCACTTTTATAAGTATCGCATCTTTATCGCAATCTTCATAGAGTTCTTTTATTTTTAGTTTATTTCCTGATGTTTCACCCTTCATCCAAAGATTTTTTCTGCTGCGGCTGTAAAAATATACCCAGCCTGTTTCTATGGTTTTTCCAAGAGCTTCTTCATTCATATAGCCCAGCATAAGAACATCCCCGGATTTAGAATCCTGGATAATAACAGGCACCAAGCCATTTCCCTTTTTAAAGTCTATTTTGTTTTTCATATTAATTTCTGATAGCAATCTTTTTTGATTGTAAATATTTTTTCAAATTATTTATTTTCAATTCATTAAAGTGGAATAGGGAAGCGGCGAGTGCTCCGTCTGCCAGATTTTGTTCAAAAACTTCTGCAAAATCTTCCAATTTTCCGGCACCACCTGAAGCAATTAATGGAATTTTCAAAAAAGAATTTATCTTTTTCAAAAGTCTCAAGTCAAAACCATTTTTTGTCCCATCTGCATCGATTGAGTTAATAGTTATTTCACCTGCTCCTCTTTTTTCTACATCTTTTACCCAATCAATAGTTTTTTTATTTGCATTTTTTCTTGTTTCAATTCGCCCTGTGTGAGAATAAACAAGATCTGCTCCGTTTTTATTCATAGAATCAACCCCAACTACTATACATTGCGAGCCAAAAATCTTTGCTGCCCGGTTAATTAATTCCGGGTTTTCAACTGCAGCAGTGTTAATTGAAACTTTGTCAGCACCTGAAAGTAAAACATTTTTGATGTCTTCAATTGTTCTTATGCCTCCTCCAACTGTAAAAGGAATAAAAATTTCTTTTGCAATATTTTTTACCAGATCTATCAGGATATTCCTATTATCACTGCTTGCCGTAATATCATAGAACACAAGCTCGTCGGCACCTTCTCGTGCATATTTTTTTGCAAGTAAGATAGGATCTCCGGCGTCACGGTGCGAAGTAAATTTTACTCCCTTGACAACCCTGCTGTCTCTTATATCAAGACATGGAATGATTCGTTTAGTAAGCATTTATTGCCTCCCTTAGATCAATTTTACCTTCATATAGTGCTTTACCTATTATCACTCCTTCTACTCCGATTGATTTTAATTTTTCCAAACTCAATAAATCAGATATTCCGCCACCGGCAATTACAGGAGACGAAGTCTGTTTAACCAGATTTTCTATTTCTTTATAATTTGGTTGAGTCAACATTCCATCACTTACGATGTCTGTATAAATAAATCTCTGTACACCCAAACTTTCAAGTTGCAGAGCAGTTGCGATTAGATTTTTATTGCTTTGTCTCAGCCAGCCGTTTTTCATAAGTAGTCCATTTTTTGTATCAAGTGCAACAGCAATTTGTTGGGCAAAGTCATTTATGATATTTTTTAACTCATTCTCGTCTTCCAAAGCAATTGTCCCCAAAATTACTCGTGAAACGCCAATAGAAATCAAAGAGTTAATTGTCTTTTTATTTCTGATGCCGCCCCCAACTTGAATTGGAACATTAATTTCATTTAGAATTTTTTTGATTGTTATGAGATTTTCTAAATTACCACTTTTTGCTCCATCAAGATCCACAAGGTGTATCAATCTTGCACCTTGTTGTTTCCATTTTCTTGCAATTTCAATCGGATCATCACTGTAAATTTTTTCCCGTTCAAAATCACCCTGAATTAATCTAACACACTTGCCCTGTCTTATATCAATTGCAGGTATTATTTGCATGCTACCTCCCAAAAGTTTTTTAATAATTTTAGGCCACTTTCTCCGCTTTTTTCAGGGTGAAATTGAGTACCAAATATATTTTTATACTCAATTACGCTACAAAATTCATTTTCATATTGAGTTGTTCCTACAATGTATTTTTTATTATCAGGATCACAATAATAAGAGTTAACAAAATAAAAATAGTCTTTATTTTTAATGTCTTTCAAAAGCTTGGACTTTTCTGAATTTTCAACCTGATTCCATCCAATTTGTGGAATTTTTAATCTGATCTTAAATTTTCGAACTTTTCCTTTTATCAACCCGAGGCATTCAGTATTTCCTTCTTCACTTTTTTCAAAAAGCAGTTGCATGCCAAGACATATTCCAAGTAAGGGTTTTCCTTTTTTAACTTCTTCAACAATAACATTGTCCAATTTGAGTTTTTTTAAATTTTTAATTCCCTGTCCTGCAGCTCCAACACCAGGCAGGAGTAGGGCAGTGGAATTTTTGAGCGCTTCAGGATCACTTGAAATTACATATGGAATTTCAAGTTTTTTTAATGCATTTGCAACACTGGCAAGATTACCAAGTCCATAGTCAATTATAGCTATCATAATTTCCCTTTCGTTGAAGGAATTTGATCCTCTACTCTCTCATCAATTTCACAAGCCATACGAATTGCACGGGCAACAGATTTGAAAATTGCTTCAATCTTGTGGTGTTCATTCTCACCATTCTCAACTTTTATATATAAATTTACTTTTGCATTTTGAGCAAAAGCATCCCAAAAGTGCTTTATCAGCTCAGTTGACAAATCACCAACTTTTTCTCTGACAAATGGACACTCAAAGCGGAATGAGTATCTACCTGCAAAGTCAATTGCAACAGTTGCAAGAGCTTCATCCATTGGCAGAATGAAAAAACCATAAAAGAATCCATAACGATTAATTCCTTTTTTATCTTTTAGTGCTTTAGCAAAGGAAACGCCCAACACAATACCAATATCTTCTACGGTGTGGTGCTCATCAATGTTCATATCTCCCTCAGCTTTGATGTTAATATCAAATAATCCGTGTTTGGCAAAAAGATCAAGCATGTGGTTTAAGAACCCAACTGGAGTTTCTATACTTCTTTTTCCAGTTCCGTCAATGTTTAATGAAAGATTTATTTTTGTTTCACCTGTTTTTCTTTTTATTATTGCTCTTCGTTTCATGCTGGTACCCCCTTTCTTGTAATTGCATCGTAAAAATTCCCGTTTGTTTTGATAGGAATAAAGCTAATACCTAGATTTTTTGCAAACCTCCTATCGCTTTCTCTGTCTCCACAGACAAAAGAGTTTTTTTTATCAATTGTATTTTTATTAACTATCTTTTTTACCAAACCTATTTTAGGTTTACGGCAATCACAATTTGCAGATGCAAAGTGAGGACATATAAAAATATTTTCAAACTCTATCTTTTCATTTTCAAATATTTCAATCATTTTTCCTTGTGGTTCTTCAAAGTTTTTTTTAGGGAATATGGGAGTTCCCATTCCATCTTGATTTGTTACCATTATCAACTTATAGCCTCTCTCCTTAAGAGATTTTAAGCCTTTAATTGTACCATCCAGAATTTTTAATTTCCTAGCGCTGTCAACTTGAAACGTATCTTGCGGTTCGAAAATTAATGTCCCATCACGATCAAGAAATGCATATTTCCTTTTTTTATTAAATACCTTATTAAATATTTTGAGTATTCTATCATTTTGTTCCGGTTTGCCAATTGTTATGCGAATGCCATAATTAAGATTTGGATAATAGCGAACAGCAATCTTGTTTGTTTCGAAGCTATTTTGCAGCAATGAATATTGACTACTGGTAGTTTGGATGAATATAAAATTCCCATAAGAGACTTGCGAATTTATTTCAGGAATACGATTTAATTCATTGATTATTCTTTCTCTCTCATTAGTTATTTTTTTAATCGATTCTTTTGCATAAGATAAATCTTTAAGAGTCGCCAGTGCAGCATTTTCAGCAGCAACATTTACATTAAAAGGGGGTTTTATTTTCATTAATTGTGAAATTAGTTCAATTGAGGCAATTGCATATCCAATTCTCAAACCTGCAATTCCAGCCCATTTCGAAAGAGTGCGAATGATTATAAGATTTTCGTAGTTATTTAATAATTTAATTGAAGTTTGCTTACTGAATTCATAGTATGTTTCATCGACTACGACCAGCTTCCCGGTTTGTAAAATTTTTTCAATTTTTTCTTGCGGAATAAGATTGCCTGTAGGGCTATTGGGATTGCATAGAAAAACTATTTTTACTTTTTTGTCCTTACAATTTTTTAAAATTTCAAGTAAGTTTATTTCAAAGCTTTTAACTCTTTGTACATTCATAATTATTCCTCTATTTAGTCGCGTGTATATTTCATACATGCCAAAAGTTGGAGGACAATTAATAACTTTATCTCCAGGTTCTAAGGTAATACGAAGTAGCAAGTCAATCAATTCGTCTGATCCGGAACCGACAATTATGTTCTCTTTTTTTACTTTTGCATATTTTGCGAATTGTTGACTAAGTGTTGGGTAGTCAGAGCTAGGATAATAACTAAAAAGAGTATTCTTCAAAGCTTTTCTTACAGCAGGGGACTCACCGTATGGATTTTCATTGGCGTTAAGTTTTATAAGTTGATTTATGCTTTGCCTATAAATATTTGCTAATTTTTGCGCAGAAGTACCTGGAACATATGGCTCCATCTGGGAAATATCTGTTCTGATAAACTGTTTTACGTTAATTTTTTTCATATTTTTTCCTCGAAACGAATTGAAACAGAATTTTTATGCGCAGGTAATTGTTCGACTGCTGCAACTGCTTCAATTGTATCTTTAATTTGTCTCAGTCCTTCCTTGGTGCATTTCTGTACTTGCATCCATTTTCCATAAGCATCGACTCCCAGCGGGGGGTACATTTTGGCCATACCACCCGTAGGTAAGACGTGATTTGCTCCTGTTGCATAATCACCAGTTGCTTTAGAAGTCCAATCGCCTAAGAATACTGAACCTGCATTCGTAATTTGTTTGACTAATCCCTCAGCATTCTTGGTCATAATCATTAAGTGTTCGGGAGCATATTCGTTTGCAAATTCAATTGCTTCATCAAGCGATTCAACTACTGCGAACAGTCCATATCTATTTAATGATTCTCTTATTCGTTTTTCTGTTGATAATTTTGATATTTGTGCCTTAATTTCTTTAATTGTCTGTTTTGCAGCTTGCTCTGAATTTGTGATCAGAACACATGCTGAATCTTCTCCATGTTCAGCATCAGCTAATAAGTCGGCAGCAATAAAATCAGGGTTTGCAGTTTCATCAGCGATGATAAAGACTTCTGAAGGTCCAGCTGGCATATCTATATTTATTGTTTCAAGAGCCAGCATTTTTGCAGCGGTAACATATGAGTTGCCTGCTCCAAAAATTTTATATACATTAGGTATTGTTTCTGTGCCATATGTCATTGCTGCGATTGCTTCGGCCCCTCCGGTTTTATAGATTTTAGTTAATCCAACCATGTCAGCAGCAACAAGAGTTGGAGCTGGAATTTCTCCATTACCTCTGGCAGGGGAGCACATGATAATTTCTTTACATCCGGCAATTTGGGCCGGAATAGCAGTCATCAATACTGAAGAGGGATATATTGCTTTGCCACCGGGAATATACAACCCAACTTTTTCTATTGCTCGCCATTCTCTCCACACTGAGATTCCTTTTTCTGAATTTACTACTGTATCTTTCTTATTTGGCAATTGTGCTAGGTGGACAGCAGTGATGTTTTTTATCATCTGTTTTATACCAAAAATAAACTCTTTGCTTACTTTATTATACGCTTCCTTTATCTCCTCTTTAGATACCAAAAGCGATTTATAGTTTTCCGTTCCAAACCTTCTTTCATAGTCTTCAATAAGGACTTTGTCTCCAAACTTTTTTACACTTTCCATTGTCGCTCGGACTTTTGGCATGATTTCGGGATTTGTTCCTGCAGAACGTTTAACAATTCTCTGATAGTCTCTTTGTGATAAATCTTTTAGTTTTGTAACTGTCATAATATCTCCTTAAATAATCATCTTCTCAATAGGCAATACGATTATTCCAGTTGCGCCTAGTTTTTTAAGTCTCTCAATTGTTTCCCAGAAAACCTCTTCTTTTATAACTGTTTGGATTGAAACCCACCCTGATTTTGTTAATCCCGAAACTGTAGGTGATTTTAAGCCGGGAATTATTTTAGTTAATTTAGGAAGTATTGTTTCTGGAGCATTCATCATGACATATTTATAGTCTTTGGCAGAGAGTACTGCTTCAAATCTGGTTATTAACTTCTCAAATATGTCTTTTTTTCCATTTTTTAGAGCTTGTTCATTGGCAATAAGTACTGCTTCTGAATCATATATCTTTGTTAAAATTCTTAGATCATTGAGTGCCAGAGTGCTTCCTGTTGACGTCAGATCTACGATAGCGTCAGAAACGCCAAGTGAAGGAGCGATTTCGACAGATCCTCCTATATTCACTAATTCAACGTTAATATTATTTGTTTTGAAAAATTTTTTTGATGACATGGGATAGGATGTTGCTACTGTTTTGTTTTTCAAATCACTTAGATTATTAATTTCTGACTCCTTGGGGACAGCTAAAATTAAAGAACAAAATCCGAAGCGCAAGTTTAATAATTTTTTGACCTTCGGTATTTTCTCGTTGAGTATATTCTGACCTAAGATGCCGAAATCAACAATTCCCGTTTCTACATAATTGGGAATATCTGCATCTCTGACGTATAGAATTTCAAGAGGAAAATTTCGGCAGGTTGAAAAAAGTCGTTGCTTGTAGCTTTCAAACTCCAATCCTGATTTGCGCAAAAAATCCAGAGTCTCCTCAGTAAGGCGGCCTTGCTTTTGTATTGCAATCTTAAGATTTTTATTATTTAAATTTGCCATATATTAAGTAGGCATATCACAAAATAACCCACATAAACTTATTTATCTTTTTGATGCAATTCTTCGTTGCTAAGCAACTCAAGTATACTGTTACCATCGTTGAGTAGCGCCTTGAATTCCATTCAAAAATCCTAAGTGATTTTACGGAACTTATTTTGATAGTCTACTTCTCCAATAAATAACCGCCTTTTGGCGGTCTGATTACTTTTGTATAAATTTACACCAAAACAATCACACAGCCACAAGGGAAGTGCGATGATGGTTTTTTGTTTTACTACTTAGTCGTTTTAACATAAGTTGATATCCTCCCATACCGTTATTTACCCATTTGCTTATCCTGGCAATTGTTGTCGAGCTCATACCTGTCTCTTTCTCAATAGTTTCATAATTTATTTTCTGATCAAGCATTTGAGCAACAGCCCAACGATTTGCAAATTCCTTGATTTCGGATTCTGTTAGTAAATCCCTTAAGAACTTTTGACATTCGCTATCTGTCTTTAGCAATAAAAGTGCTTTATATAAATTTTTTGTTTTTGAATCTGTTTTCATACTTTAGTTAGATAAAGTAAATATATTATAATACTTTAGTTAACTAAAGTCAAGTACGTAAATTAGGGTAATCATACCCTGTTGGTACAGAATCGATTAAAATCGAAGTATGTACCATTTAAAACAGATACCAACAAATACAAATATACGTAAGTTTCTCAAGCAGATATTGTTTGGGGATCATCTCTTTTGTCCTGGTTGCAAA
>DATIJS010000058.1:0-8662 GCA_035478335.1 Saccharimonadales bacterium (SeqCode)
GGGGTTTGTAATTAAAAAAACTGGATCAAAATCCAAAATCACATCAATCCCGACCTTACCGGCTCAATTAATCCTCGGAGTTCTGGAAAAACTAAGACTTTCACCTATTGCTGCTTGGCACTATAAAACCATGCCTGTTGATTCATATGTCTCAATCGAAAAGGCGAAAAAAATATTAAAATGGCAACCCAAAAAATCAAACAAGGATTTGTTCTTAGAGAGTTTCTTATGGTATAAACAAAATAGAAAAAGAATCCATGGAAAAGTGGGCAATACCCACAGAGTCGGATGGAACTTTAAAATCCTAAATCTGGTTTCCAAATTCTAATTTTTTATGAAAACCACCCCTAAAGCAGAGATTCCTAAGGAAAAACACTTAGGATGGGTGCCGGTTGCCGTAATCGGCGCACTGCAAACACCAGCAATATACTTAAGCATTATTTTAATAACACTTATGCTTGGGTTTCTCAATATAGATCTCCTTATACATCCACTAATTTTTATTGGATCAATCTTACTCACGCTAATTGCATTGACAATTGCCACCAGTTTTATTCTGAGAAAACTCAACTTTCAACATCCTTATAAAATCGTAACTATAGGTACATTGATATTTTATATTTTATCAAGTCTAACAATGGCGCAAATCGCTCAGCTTGCTGATAAATCTTCTTTGAGTATTGGAACTCCAATGGTTTTGCTAGTAGAAACAATTCTCGGCGCAGCAAGCTTCCTAATTGCCTATTCTCTCACCAAAAACTGAGGTTTATGATTTAAAGATTATGAAAAAATTTGCTCGCATAATTGGCATTATATTCCTTATTATCATAATCTACATGATTTTTGCTGTGGTTTACAATCAAACCAATTTGGTAACTCTGCAAATATATAATGACACTCAAAATGAAATTAGATTGGAAGCACGTCCCTGTGATGATTTTTGTACAAGATTTGAAGAGGTAAAAGGAGGCAGACTAACACCAAAAGGTACAAAAACTGATAAAATTGGGCCTTTACTAATACCGTATACTTACCATGTCGTAAGCAAATCGGGTAATCTACTGGGGTGCTTAACGATAAAATTCACTAGCGAAAATAAAAAAGTAATTTTGATCTCCAATGTTAAACCTTGTGTTAACACGTGAGATATTAAAAGATTACTAAAATACTTAAACTGAATATGGACAAACTTGTTGATTCTTATCTGCGCTTGGCAGAGGAGCAAAATGAGGAAGACTTTTGGGCTTTTGAAGAAGTAGACACTCTTGTTCGGGAAAAACCGCTTGAGGCTCAAGAAGTTATTCTTAAATTAATAGACAAAGCTCCGGATGATAAAACTCTGGCGTACGTCGCAGCCGGACCGCTTGAGGATTTGTTGGCTCGTCATGGAGAAAAAGTGATCGATTGGGTGGAAGATAATGCAAGAAAGAACAGCAAATTCGCTATTGCTTTGGCTTGCGTTTGGAGAAATAGCATAAAGGAAGAAATCTGGCAAAGAGTCATACGATTTAGAAAAGCAGTCTAGGAGTAAAATAAAAACATATGTTAAAACTTTCAAAAGCTAGAAAAAATCCTATTAAGTCTTTGCTGGCTAGCTTAATTTTTTTACTTTTGGGATTATTGTTTCTTTCCAGGCCTGACAAGCTACCGACACGCACTGGCATTGGTTATTATCCATTACTTTTTGGCATTATAATTGGCTGGGCTTCTATCGCACTTGGGACCGCTGGCTTAACGATTTTTATACTTACTTTTATTAAATCCCGCAGAAAATAATTCTTGTGCTACAATATGAAAAGGCTGTGCCTGCAATACTGCAATATTATGAATATTGGCTTTGATCTTGATAAAGTACTAATCGACTACCCTCCTTTTGTTCCGCCAAAATTAATAGACAAGCTTTACAAAAAAAAGGACAATGGTGTTCTGATTTATAGGATTCCCTCCCTTCCCGAACAGCTTCTCAGAAGGGCAAGCCATTCACCAATTCTCAGGCATGCAATTAAAGAAAACCTGCAATTTCTCAAAAATATTCCCAAAGACAATAACAAACTTTATCTGGTTTCAAGTCGATTTAAATTTCTGGAAAAGCGTACGGAAAAACTTATAAAAAAACTCGGACTTGATAAAATATTTGATGGGCTTTTTTTTAATTACGAAAATAAACAGCCTCATATTTTTAAAAACGCAGTAATCAAAACATTAAATCTCGATATTTATATTGACGACGATCTGTCGCTGATAAAACACGTTGCAAATGAAAACCCCAAGACTATTTTTTACTGGCTAAACCAACAAGGCAAAAATGATCAAATATTTAATAATATTTTTTCAATCTCTAAGCTGGATGATATTTTCAAGGGTAAAGGGTTAAGCGTAAAAGGGAAAGAAAAATATCAACAATAAAAATCTTCACCCTTAATCCTTTATGCTTTACTCTTTAACAAAAATATGATTTCGTCTGACATTAATTCTGTCTTGCAATGGTGGGGAACCATTCTTATTATCGGCACAGGTTTTTTGCCTCTGACTTTCTTGCTGTTTGATAAGTTGTTTGACCATGGTTATATTTTTTCAAAGATACTGGGAATTATTTTTACCTCTTATGCAATATTTCTTTTTGGAGTTCTGCATCTTACGCCATTTACTCAACTCTTCTCGTATCTAATCTTTATTTTCATAACTATACTTTTTTTTATCTTAATCCCATCAAAATTTAAAACTTTTCAAACCTTAAAACAACACTTCCGAATTCTACTTTTTGAAGAAATCCTCTTCCTGCTCAGTCTTTTTTTCTGGGCGTATATACACTCATTTGCTCCAGACATTCATGGCCTTGAAAAATACATGGATTTTGGCTTTATCAACTCTATATTGAGATCTGATTATTTTCCGCCAAAGGACATGTGGTTCACCCCTCTTCCAATTAATTATTACTACTTCGGCCACTTGGCAACAGCTGTATTAACAAAATTGTCAGGCATTCCGAGCAAAATAACCTTCAATCTTATGCTTTCGACTATTTTTGCGTTTTGCATTAGCGGTACTTTCTCGCTTGGTACAAACCTTTACATATTTATGCAAGACAAAAAAGCATCCATCGCCAAAGGTATATCTGTTGGATTTTTAACTGCAGCCCTTACGACTTTTGCCGGCAATCTGCACATTCTATATGCCTTCTTTAAGCCTTACCCTGCTGAGACTCCTGTGCCTTTTTGGCAGCTCCCTTTTATGCCTCTTAGTTTCCCAAACTCTTATTGGTATCCCAACGCAACTCGTTTTATCTATCACACAATTCACGAATTCCCGATATACTCATGGGTGGTTGCCGACCTCCATGGTCATGTTCTGGACATTCCGTTTGTTCTACTCATAATTGCAGTGCTGCTTTCTTTCTTCATAGCTAAATCGGAAAAACCAACTGCGGCCATTAAGCCAAAAAATATAATCCTCATGCCTTTATTTGGCATTCCCATTGGAAATAAAAATCTGGAAATTGGAAATTTGACACTAATCGGATTCTTACTAAGCGCTATGTATATGACAAACGCCTGGGATGGGGGAATTTACCTGCTTCTCTCCGGCCTTGTCCTGCTGGCAATTTACTATAAGCAACTAAGAATATTTTTCTTATCACTTGGTGCAGTTTGCCTGAGTCTTGCAATTTTTACATATCCTTATAATCATTTTTTCAAGCCTTTTGCCTCAGAAATCGGCGTTCTTTGCGCTCCCGGCTTTTTAACCAAAATCGGCAAGCTCGGACCGCTTCTTTTTGAAGCAGATCATTGTCAACATTCCTATTGGTGGCAGCTTCTTACGCTTTACAGCTTTTTCTATTTCTTTGTTTTTTCATATTTGATCTTTATGAAAAATGTAAAAAAAATCTTGAAAACAGATATATTTGTGCTTTTGCTAATCATTCTTTCAACATTTCTTATAATACTTCCAGAATTTATTTACCTAAAAGATATTTATCCGGCTCATTACCGGGCAAATACAATGTTCAAACTTGTTTTCCAGGCATTTATAATGTTATCGATTTCTTCAAGTTACATAATTGTCAGAATATTATCAAGCTTCAAGTTAAAAGCTTTTAACATCGGCAAAAAAATACTTGCTATTTTTTACTTACTATTTGCTATTTGCCTGATAACGCTTGTCCTGACCTATCCATATCTGGCGATAAAATCATATTATGGAGACCTTAAAACACAAAAAAATCTGGATGGGACTGCCTACCTTCAAACTCTTTACCCCTCAGACTACGAAGCAATTAATTGGATAAATAAAAACGTAACCGGCCAGCCGGTAATTTTGGAAGCACAAAGCGACTCTTATACTGATTTTGCCCGTGTCAGTGCCAATACAGGCTTGCCTACTGTCCTCGGATGGACTGTCCATGAATGGCTTTGGAGAGGCACTTATGATATACCTGCTCCAAGAATAACTGATGTAAAAATAATTTATGAAACCCCAGACTCCGCAACAGCCAAAAAGCTATTAATAAAATACGCTGTTAAGTATGTTTTTATTGGAGTGCTTGAATACCAAAAATATCCCCAGCTCTCAGAGGCTAAATTTCAAAAGCTTGGTAAAATTATTTACCAAAATCAGGGCACCAAAATATATCAAATTTTTCCCTAGTCGACTGCACTTGCTTTTACATCTTTTTGTTTGTTAATCTAGAGTAGAGATGAAAAAAATCATTAGCTCCGTTGTTCTCTTTTTATTTATTTTTGCGATGATTCCCTCTCCAGTATTCGCTGCGGGTCCTACTCTTTTTCAAGATTGGGGCAGTTGTGTTGATCAGGAGACTCAAGTTGCAACGCTTCGCTGTATTCCGGTTGTCTTTCACAATGTTGTCAGCGCTCTTCTGATATTTGTTGGTGTTGTAGCCCTTTTTCTGATTATTTATTCAGGCATCAGACTGGTCACATCAGGAGGAGATGCCAAACAGGTTGAGGCGGCTCGGAAAATAATGACCTATGCGATAATAGGCGCCCTACTGGTTCTATCTTCATTTGCGATTTTATACTTCATTGGCTTTATTACCAAGTCATCAGACTGCATAACAAACATCGAGGCAATCAACAATAACGGTTGCAAGTAGTTATCCACAACTTTTCACAACTCTGCCTTGAGACATACCCTATTTGACCCACTTTGTAGGAGTTGCAATGCTATTTTTCACGTTATACACTTTTTGTACTAACCATGGATCAACATCCGATACCACAAAATGTAACAGGGTTTCAGTTCAAGCTCATCGGGTCGATGACCGTAAAACAATTCGGCTATATTGCAGTCGGGGTTATTGCTGCAGCAATAACCTATTACATACCAATACATGGTATTTTTGCTGTTTTTTTAAAAATTCTACTCATTCCTTTTTTTGGAGCTGTTGGACCTATTTTTGCCTTTATACCGATTGACGGACGACCGATTGATGTTATGGCTGGAAATTTTATGAAAGCCCTTTTCTCGCCAAATCAATACATTTACCGTAAAGGCAACAAACAATTTAGTTTTTCAACAATATCCCTTTCACGGCCGCATACCAATGTGCAGACAGGACAAGACGCGCATGCAACACCAAAGCAGAAAATGGTGAACGAAAGAGGAAGAGAGCTGCAAAAGCTGTTAATTAAAGGTTCTGAACATAAAATTAAAAATGCCCAGGACGTAAGGGAGGCTGCATTTCTTAATTCCATTCTCCAGTCTTCTCCTGCTGTTAGCGCTCCACCACCATCCTCCCCTGCTGCACAAAACCCTATCTTGCCGGAAAAGCCACCAGTACCAATCAAAGCAGAAAATAAACCAAGCGCAATTCCACCCGCTGCAAATCCAACACCGGAAATGCTTTCAGAAAAAGAAGCTGTTCTAAAAAAACAATTAGAATTTGCAGCACAGCAAGAGGCTATAGTTAAATCTCCCAACGATACTGCCAGTGCTCATCAAAAGACTCTGGAATTGGAAAAGCAAGTTGCCGAAATCCACAATCAAAAACAATTGCTTGAGCAGGAAATTACCCAATTGAAAAATCAGCTATTAGCTCAGCAAGCACCAGCCGTGCCAATTGCCAAAAAAGACGTTGCAAAAACTCCTCCCCCAAACCAAACAACCCCACATGTAAGAAGTGTTCCAAAAGACATGAACAAAAGCCTTGGGCTTTTTATGCCTGATACTCCAAATGTTGTTTCGGGAATGGTTAAAGATTCAAGGGGCAATGTTTTGCCAAACATACTGGTTGAGATAAAAGATAAAAGCGGAAATCCTGTGCGCGCATTCAAAACAAATTCTCTTGGAAACTTTGCATCAGCCACTCCTCTTCCCGCAGGGACGTTCACGATAACCCTTGAGGACTTAAAAAAACAACACACATTTGACTCTATTCAAATTACTACCAATGACCAGATAATGCTGCCTATTGAAATTACATCTTATGATAAACGCGAAGAACTGCGAAAGGATTTGTTTAGCTAAACTATGAGTAGTGCTGCCCAAAAAATTCATGCATCGACCCAAAAATTCACAGAGATCGTAGATTTCGCCGACAATGTTGTGATTATGGAAGGTGGAGCTGCGTGCTTGATAATTGAAATTACAGCAAGTAATTTTGCTCTCTTGTCCAAAAGAGAGCAGGATAGCCGGATTTTTTCGTACGCCTCTCTTCTCAATTCTCTCTCTTTTCCGATACAAATTCTAATCCGCAATAAAAGAATAGATATTACGTCTTACCTAAAAGATTTAGATGAAATAATTACCAGCAGCAAAAATCCGCAACTACAAACTTATATCGGGTATTACCGGGATTTTGTACAAGAAATGGTAACTGTAAATGTAGTCCTAAACAAATCTTTTTATATAGTAATTCCTTTTTCAGCGCTCGAAATGGGAATTTCCGGTGCTAAACAAACAGCGCAAAAAGGCCAAAAAACAAATTCCCAAACCAAATCCCTGCCTGAAGGAGCTGCCAAAAGCCTGCAATCCAAAGCAGATACAGTGCTTGGGCAATTATTGAAGTTTGCAGTCTCAGCAAGAATTTTAGAGCGTGAAGATTTAATTAAACTTTTTTATGACATCTACAATAATGGGGCTGATATCGAGGTTGAGCAAATCGATAATGCAGTTGGGACTTCAATTGTAACCGGAGGACCAAAGACATGAAATTGCCATTTCTAAAAAAATCTTCATCTGCCCAAACAGCAGCACCAACTACTGTTGTAGACAAGAAGCAAACAATAGCTCCGGCAAAAACAAGTAAAGCTATAGGAGCGGTTGAAAAAGGACTCACGTCGATAATCGACATTATTGCCCCTTCATCGGTTGAGGTTGATTTTCGTTATATCCGGGTAGGAGAATCATTCAATACAACGCTTTTTATTGCCGGATATCCTCGCTATGTTTCTCCCGGCTGGCTTCAGCCTATTATTGACTATGATCACACGCTGGATATATCAATGTTTTGCTATCCAACATCCTCTAAAGATGTTCTAACCGATTTGAAGAGAAAGATAGGAGAAATGCAGGCAACTCTCTCTTCAGACGCAGAAGCCGGCAAAGTTGCGGACCCGACTGTTGAAGCAGCGCTTGAAGATGCTCTGGGACTTCAGGAAGAACTGGCAAGGGGCATTGAGCGATTTTTCCAGTTTGGATTTTATATCACTGTTTCAGCACCGGAACTGCCCGAGCTTCAGCAAACAGTTAAAGAGCTTCAGACCACTCTCGGCTCCCTTCTTCTTGCCGGGAAAACAGCAACGCTTCAGATGGAAGAAGGATTTAAATCCACTCTCCCCTTGGGACTTGACAGATTGTACGTTACCCGCAATATGGATACTTCTTCTCTTGCTTCAACATTTCCTTTTACCTCAGCTATTCTGACGCAGAATAAAGGGGTGATGTATGGAGTTAATCAACAAAACGGATCGCTTATTATTTTCGACCGCTTTTCACTTGAAAACGCCAATGAGGTTGTTTTGGGAAAATCCGGTGCCGGAAAATCATATTGCATCAAACTTGAAATTGCACGTCAATTTATGCTTGGGGCTGAAGTGATTGTCATCGATCCTGAGGGGGAATACGAGACAATGACACCGGCTTTGGGCGGTGAGGTGGTGGATTTCTCATCAAATTCAGAAATAAAAATTAATCCTTTTGATCTATCCGATGTTTTCGAAGAGGGAGAAAATGAACTTGGATTAAAAATATTGTCCCTGCACGGACTTCTGAAGCTGATTACCGGCGACCTCGACGCAGAACATGACGCTATTTTGGACCGCGCTCTTATTGAGTGCTACCGCCAAAAAGGAATCACTACAGATCCTGCAACTCAAAGGAGGCAGCCTCCTCTGATGGAGGATTTATACAAGACGCTTTTGGGAATGGAAAATCAGCCGGCAAAAGATTTGGCATATAGACTGGAAAAGTTCATTAAGGGTTCGGCAGCCGGCATTTTCAATCAGCAATCAAACTTTGAAATCAATAATCCTCTGACTATTTTTTCAATCCGCAACCTTGAAGAAGAGCTGCGCGCCGTTGCAATGCACATCATACTGGACTTTGTCTGGACAAAGGTCAAAAAGAACCTGAAAAAAAGAATTCTAATTCTAGATGAGGCATGGTATATGATGAAATACCAGGACTCAGCGTCGTTCGTATATTC
>DATIJS010000059.1:0-6581 GCA_035478335.1 Saccharimonadales bacterium (SeqCode)
AAATCCGTGGCGATCTAGCTAATAAAATATGAATGATACAGCTAAAAAAGTAAGTCAAAATAGATTGGAAAAAGAAGCGATAGTTGCAGAGCTTCTCCAAAAAGTAGAAAAGGCCAAGGGAATCATCTTCACAGATTACCAGGGCCTGACACATCAGCAAATCGAGGCTCTTAAGAAATCACTAAAGTCTTTGGAGGCTGAATACGTCAACACCAAAAATACACTTCTACTGATTGCGCTTAAAGACAAAATAAATACTGAGGAGGAAAAAAGTAAGTTTACTCGTCCTACAGCCACACTCTTTATATACAATGACGTTGTAGGGCCTCTCAAGGCGATCACCAAATCCATCAAAGAATTCAAGCTCCCTTTGATCAAATTCGGCATACTTGATGGTAAAGTTCTGGCAGAGGATGATATTGTCAAGATCTCGACTCTTCCGCCACTTGATGTTCTCAGAGCACAGCTTCTCGGCAACATGAAAGGCCCGATTTCAGGACTGCACCGAGCACTTAATTGGAATCTGCAAAAATTGGTAATGACACTGAAGGCGATAGAAACGAAGAAATCTTAATAGGGGTTAGTGGTTAGGTTTTAGGGGTTAGAATTTACTAATCACTAAACACTAATCACTAAACACTAACCGAGGGGGTGAAAGTTTATGGCAAAAATAAATAAAGACGATTTAATGAAATCAATTGAAGAGATGACAGTTCTCGAACTTTCAGATCTTGTTAAAGCACTTGAAGAAAAGTTTGGTGTTTCAGCAGCCACTATGGCTGTCGCAGCACCGGCAGCAGGCGCAGCAGCTCCAGCAGGAGACGGTGCACCGGCTGAAGAACAAACAGTCTTCAACGTTGTGATCGCACAAGCAGGCGGTCAAAAAATTGCTGTTATTAAAGCACTTCGTGAGTTAGTTCCAACTCTTGGACTTAAAGATGCAAAAGACTTAGTCGATGCAGCTCCAAAAGAAATAATGAACGGTGTTAATAAAAAAACAGCTGAAGAAGCAAAAGAAAAACTTACTGCAGCAGGCGCTACAGTGGAACTCAAATAATAACCGCGAAATAACGCTAAACTCTACGCAAAACTACGCATAAGGTTTAGTGTTTTTTCGTGCAATATCATAAACTCTCCTAATCATTTTAACCCCACTTGATTCGCCAAAATTTACCAAATATCCCAATCTGTATTCTGAATTCTTCAGATAAAACCAAAATTGAGAAATATCGGTTTTGTGCAGAAATGGCTTAGCTTTTAATTCAATAATTATTGAATCATTTATCAGTAAATCGGGTATATACACTCCAACTTTTACACCTAAATGATAAACAGGTAATTGTTTTTCTCTTTCAACTTTCAAACCCCTACTTTTAATCTCTTCTAATAACGCTTTTTGGTAAACTGTCTCCTTTTGGGTATTGCGGAATTTCTTGTATATTGCAAAACATGCTCCCTGGATAATATATGATTCTCCAGGATAAATTAGTGTTGCTTGTTGCGTTGTTTCGCGTATTGTTTCGCTTGATTTTGCGCTCATAATCTCAGTATAAATAAACTCAACTAAATATGCTACAATTGCAATAATGTCTCGCAAGATTGTCAACTTACGAATCCCCGGTCCTACAACTCTTTATCATAATGTTCGAACAATAATGGGTGGCCCTGCATTCAATCACCGCGGTCCGCAATTTGAAAAGCTCCTGACAGAAGTGACCGCAAAACTCAAAAAAGTTTTCCGTACAAAGTCCGACATTCTCCTCCTCACAGCATCAGGAACCGGCGGATTGGAAGCGGCAATTGTAAATACACTCTCCCCAAAAGATAAAGTAATCGCCGTATCAATCGGAACTTTTGGTGACCGCTTCTCAGAAATTGCAGCATCTTATGGAGCCAATGTAATTGAGCTGAAATACCCCTATGGACAAACTGCTGATCCGGTAGATGTCAAAAAATTACTTGTACAAAATCCTGATACAAAAGCCGTACTTTTGACACATAATGAAACCTCAACAGGCGTCACAAATGACTTGCAGAAAATCGCCAAAATTGTCAAAGAAAATTCCAGTGCAATACTCCTAGTTGATGGTGTCAGTAGTGTCGGAGCAATCCCTCTACTTACTGATAAATGGGGATGTGATGTCGTCATCACTGCATCGCAAAAAGGTTTTGGGACACCCCCGGGCATTGCAATGATTAGTATGAATACCGCTGCTTGGGATGCATACAAAAAATCAAAAATGCCAAAATTTTATTTTGATTTGGGAAAAGCCAAAAAATCTTTTGATAGCGCGCAGACCCCTTTCACTCCGGCAACTCACCAAATTGATGCGCTCAACACAGCGCTGGATCTAATGTTCAGAGAGACTCTTCCAGCAATTACAAAAAGGCATGTTAATGCAACTAAAAAAATTAGGAGCGCTATTAGAAAAATGGGGCTTGAACTTTTTGCATCTGACAAAAATGCCTCAATTGTCCTGACATCGGTCAAAACTGATCGAGCAGCTGAGATTGTAAAAGCAATGAGAGAAAAAGGAGTTGAAGTTGCAGGAGGTTATGGAGAACTAAAAGGCAACACATTCCGCATCGGGCATCTCGGCTATTTCACCGAAAAAGAAATCGACGAGACACTCAAAGTCTTAAAATCTGTATTGAGATAAAGTATTTATAGACTTACTTCTCTTGACAAATTCAAGCCCAAAATGATAGACTACAGGACATGACTGACCCAGAAAAACCTCCACTTCGAAAACAACCAACTTTTGTTGATTTGGGAAATTCAGGCATGCCTGTCCAAAGAAGCACCCCTGTGGAAACAGAAAGAACACTACCCAAACTTTTAGTCACAAAAGGTGACCCGGTTAAAATTGCTGATCAGCAGTCAGGAAAAAGTTTTACATTAAGGAAAAGCAGTCTTCAATATCCTGTAATGGATCGACTCTTATCTACCCCACGGGAGCTAGTTGATTATTTTGAATTGCTTGATTTATGTATCCGCAGAGGCAGGCGAGGAGACATAATGAGTACAATCGGTGCAATAAAAAGAAAACTAAGACAAATTTTTCCTGAAAGAGAAATGATTTCTCAAGGACTCATTGGCTTCACCAACAACTATCCTCATTATGGATTCAAACTTAATGCCGAAGTAGAATTTATTGACCCAAATACCCCGAATCCGCCGCCAGCTGATACGACAGTTTTTGACACAAGCCGGCTTGCGAAAGTACGCCTAGCTCCTGAAAAGAAATCCGCAGTCGATCCTTTCTTTACCCATCCAACCTTACAGGGTGATTCTGTAATTGAAGAATGGACTACGCTTTCAGAAACGATCAGACCAGTCTCGGTTAATGATACTCCAACTGATATGAAATTGCCTGATTTATCAGTTGTTCGAGATCCTCACACACGGGAAACGGAAGATGGAGAAGATTATCCTGATCCACTTTTTATAAGACCGGATGCATGGGATGATATTGTGCCGGCTGACGAAGACTTTCCACCGGATTTAGACACCGATCAGTGGTACAGAAATTTAGTAAAGCGTTTTCCTGTTTTATCAGTAATTGCACAAAATGACCTAGTTGGCAAAATCAAAGATGGTGAACGGGCAAGAAAAGGATTTACTGCCAAAGGAGATGCGCATTCCCCAACTGAGGAAAAACAATTTGGAACAACAATCAAAGAAGCAGAAGAAGCTAGAGAAAAACTGATTCTTCACAATCTGGCTCTTGTACCTTATGTTTTACGAAAATCATTTGACCTAAAAAGAATTACTAATGAGCTAGATTCTCCAGCTCTAAACGCGATGGATATAATACAAGCCGGCACGAAAGGAATAATAAAAGCAATCAACACATATGATATATCTGGTGAGGCAAATTTTAGCACTTACGCCATAGGGGCAATCCGTTTAGAAATTGTGGGTGTATTTCAGAAAGAATCCCGAACTATACGCTTACCACTCGCAATAGGAATTGCAGCATACAATCTTCGCAAAAAACAAGATGAACTTACCCTGGAACTTGGACGTGTTGCCACAGCCGATGATGTTGCCGCAGCACTTAAAAAACCAGTTAAAAAAGTAAGAGATCTTCTGGCTCTGAATGAGTTAAACAATTCCTTGGCAGACACTATCGGCGAACCTGTTGAGGCAATAAATACACAGGCTGATCCGGATGCTTTTGAATTGGATCCGGACAATATCCCCTCTCCAGATCAGATGGATGAATCAACAGAAGAACTCCTAATTGATCAGGCAGAAGAAGAATACTTTGCAAAAATTACTAGTTCTGTTGGGATGAATGAAGCTATAGTTGATGCCTTAAATAATTTGACGGAAAGAGAAAGAAAGATTATCCGCAGGCGTTTTGGCTTTGAAGGAGACGGGAGCAGAAAAACTCTCAAAGATATTGCTTATGAATTTGATATGACCCGTGAAGGAGTACGGCAAATTGAAGTCAAAGCTTTGGGAAAACTTCGTAGAGCAAGCATTGCAAACCGGCTACGCGGATTTGTTGAAGAAAGCTAATGCAATAATATTGTCAAGCTATTTTTCAGCTCCATACAACAATTCCCTACAGTAGAAGAGAAAAATTTATGACCTCTTTGACACTTTACAACTCAAGTGCTATACTATCGGACATGACTGAAGATCCTCTACGACAGGTAAAAGATATACCCGCTAGGCAATTCAATATCAAAGGGAGAATAAACAGTTGGGTAAGCCAAATGCCTGATGGACCCATAAAAGAAAAATGGCAAAAAGGAGCATTTCGAACTAAAACTGTGGACGCGGTTAAAACAGGAGTCTCTTTGGCAATAGCCGCAGGAACAAGAGAGGAATTACTAGATGCAATTCCCAGAAAATTGTTACTTGATAGGAGCAAATTAGGCTCCGGGAAAGCAAAGGATGAACTTTTGGAAAATCTGACACTTCAAGAAAGGCTTTCAAGGTTAATGGCTCGTGGAAATTCACTTACTGTTGACGACCGTGTCAAATTCGCAGTAATAATTGCCCAACTCGAGCTTACTGCTCTTGGCCAAGAGGGGGACGCAAAACAATCTCTCAGCGACAGACTTATGGCTATAGGAGCTATGACAACAGTCATAACAAGATTCGGTTTGGGAGAATTGCAAAACGAAAAAGGTAAAAAACCAACTCCAACCGTCATTGAAGATCCCAGCTTAACCACCTGACGATAGAGATATATTGACCATAATAGATGCCTTGCTTGACCCCAAATTATAATATTGAACTTGATTTAAACGCAAAAATCTCCTCCTATCCATCCTCTCTTGCATAACTGAGTGATTATGGAAAATAGCTACTTCTGTGTCAAGTTATTATTAATTCCCTATTGACAAAGGTGTACCAGTTTGTTACTTTAGAGATGGCTCTGATTAAGAAGAATAGTATTTAAATAGAGTTAACACTAGTATGACCAATCAAAAGCTATCAATAGACAGTCTACCCGATCTCTTAACAGTACGAGAAGTTGCTGAAGTCCTCAGAGTCTCCCCTCTTACTATCAAAAGATGGGGCAAAAGAGGTAAGCTTCCGGCAATCCGCATCAACTCACGTGGCGACAGACGATACAAAAAAGAAGCTGTCCTCTGGCTCCTGGGAATAACACCGAAAGCCGAATAAGCTGCTTCCCCATTGTTTTTAACCCTTAAATATTCGATAATTGAATTCATGTCTCATGAAACAATTTCACTCATCGGATTTCTGGCTGGAGCCTGCACTGTGACTTCATTTCTTCCCCAAGTGATACACACTCTGAAAACCAAAAAGACCAAAGATATCTCACTTGGAATGTATTTCATACTCCTGACAGGAGCTGTTCTTTGGACCGGATATGGGTTTTTGACTTTTGCTCCTTCTGTATACCTCACCAATATTGCAGTCTTTTCCCTTGCATCAATTATCTTTTATCTCAAGATTAGGAATGGGTAAGGAGCGCAGAAATACGCAGATCCCAACGCGGAACAATGCTGAAATTGAAGTATGAAAACTGACTATCGACAAGTGGAAAAAAACTTTCTATCGGAACTCAAAGCAGCTTCAGAAGGAAAAAAAAGCAGCCTATCCTTTATCAGAAACAAGATATCACCCAAACCCTTAGTAACCAATGGAACAGTTCAGGCAATTGTTGTTGGCGGAAGTAATTTCATTGCATTGCGCGCTAAAATAACTGATGGAAAAGCTGAAATCCTGGAGACCAAAAGAGGGGCCTTACCTGTTTTTAAGACAGGAGAAAACTTTGGGATATTTTTGGAAACTATCCTTGATGAGAAGACAGAGGCAATCGGGCTTAACTTCGCCTTTCCTCTGGACCCCGTGGTAGGCACAGCTGGACAGCTTGATGGTGAACTCATCGGAGGAACTAAGGAACACACATTTGAGGGATTAATTGGTCAAAGTATTGGAGAATTTGTGGGAGGTGTATTTTTTACAAAATTTGGTAAACACATACCTGTTACTGTTGCGAATGACTCAATCTGCCTTACTCTTTCCGGATCGGGTTATGAGGATTGTGGGCTAATTGTCGGAACGGGAATTAATTTAAGCTTGAAAATAA
>DATIJS010000060.1:0-4269 GCA_035478335.1 Saccharimonadales bacterium (SeqCode)
CCTATGCAGCACGACATATTTACCATTTACTTTTTTGGGGAATATTACAGCACTTTTATTGACCATGCCGGGTGCCGAAATCAGCTTGGCTTTATCCCACTTATCCCAGTTCTTCGCCAGAAAATCATCCATATGAATTGACGAGATTGCAGCGCGTGGCGGAGTAGCCCCGTCAAACGCAACATATGTCAGATACAACCTATCCCCCACTTTTGTTATTCTTGGATCTTCAATTCCGCCGTAGCCGCCTCCTGATGCAAAATGATCGGCAAAGGAATTAAACATATTCCCGCCAGGCGTTTCAAACGGCTCACGCGGGATGTAAACGGGCTGATCAGACCGCTCATCAATCGTCATTCCGTCTTTGCTTGAAGCATAACCGAGAACCGAAAGATCCTTGTCACCTAAAGCCCTATAAAGAAAATGCACTTTACCATCTTCGTAGATTGCTGCACTATTGAATGCTGCTCGTGAATCCCATGCGGTTGATGATCTTGGTGAAATAATCGGATTATCGTGATACTTCTTAACAATCATCGCATACGATTTATCGGCAAAGTTATAATTTAACCCCGGAATCGGACAAGTTATCGCATAAACAGATCCCTCTCCCACCTGCCAGTAAAGGATTAATTTTTTGTGAAGCAGTACTGCTCCAAGAGGAGTAATTTTTTCATTACTCAAATGCTCTTCATGCTCCCAAATTGGCTTTTCAGAACGCCAAAGCAATTTGTCAGGCTCATTTTTGTCAAACAAACAAGCCCCAACCGAATATGCTCCTCCCTGCTTCTTTGAGTAGTAAGTCAGCAATATATATTCATCCATGACAAACGCATTGCCCACCTCCAAATTTCCGGAGTCAAAATGATCACTCCGTGCCTGAAGCAGCAATTCTCCTTCTTTCCATTTTTTCAAATCGCTTGAGGTTGCTATTTTTATATCTTTCTCCCCAAAATACATCACATACCTTCCGCTGCTTTTGTAATCAGATACAATACACGCAGTCTCTTTGACAGACTGAATCAGATCCTCTGTCTGAAACCGTAACAAATCTTGGGAGAAGGCAATCTTCAAACCTGAAGATTTTGAATTTTTCCTGTAGGTCAATATATATTTATCCTTTTGCTTTGAAAACCGAGCACTCCTCCAATCATAATTCGTATCTTCGCTATTTTTGTTCATAACGGTTACGTATTTTACGTTCCCGTTGAATTCCAAACCATCTTTGCTTGTTGCAGCTTTGCAGAAATTTATACTTCCTTTGGAATAATGGAAGTACAGAAGTGTTTCAGATTCTCTTTGGGCAGTTCCGAGAAATTTGATCATTTATTTATTGACAAATCCAACGAATTTAGGGGGAAATCCCCCTTATATTTAGTCAACTATAATTGAACTCGACTGTCAATAGGAAAGAACAACATTACTGATCAATTTAAACAATTTTTTAATTTTCCTTTATATTTGTCCCTTTTTTTCATTTCATGTGTTTACTGTTATAGAATAGATATCTATGAAGCCCAATTTTGAAACGACCGTTACGCGGTATGTAAAACTTGTGTATTATTTTGCCAACCGCTGGTCTACGGGTCCAAAAACGGAGATTGATGATATCGTCCAGGAAACTTTTTACAAAGCATTACAAAAGTATGACACTTTTGAATTCTCAACTGAAAGCGGGCTCAAAGCCTGGCTCTTAACAATTTGCAGAAATCATATTTACAATACGGGCAGGAGGAAAAAAGAAATACTTTTGGAACCTGAGGAAATGGAAAATATACCTGATGAGAAAAATGCTAATACAATGCTTGAGACAATTATCAAAAAGGAACAGCTTTCAATTATTTATTCTTACCTTGAAAACCGACCATTTATTGAACGTGAATTGGTGAGACTCTATGCATATGAGGAGCTTAAATTTAAAGAGATTGCAAATGTTCTTGATTGTTCTAAAGATGCAGTTAAAAAGCGCTTTTACAGAATTATTGAAAGGATGAAAAAGGAGGCAAAAATATGAAATTAAAAAATGTACTCACAAACTATTTCGAACACTCAGATTTATCAGTAGGCTCAAAAACCAACTTTAATGAGCTAGAAAAACGTATTTTGACAAAATCTTCAGCAAAGCAAAAAAGCAGGCTCTATCCTGTTCTGGGAATCACTTTATTTGCTGTTTTGCTAATTTTTGTAGCGCTGTTTTTTACAAAAATTCCTAAAGAAAATAGTCATCAAAAAGTAACCAGAATTGAATCATCAAAATTTGCTCACTTTCAATACCTGCCCGAGCCTCAATTCGGGAACGCAGCCCCATCCTCACTTGCTGAGCCTGGTGAATATAGCATTAAAGGAACATTGCCATCTGCGGAAAAATTAGTAAACGGAGCAAAAACTAAAACCAGCTTTATTCCCATTGCTTATGCAGCTGGCCCGGTAAAACTGCCAGTTTACCGCGCAAACCGGCATGAGATGACCCAGGAAGATGCGTCAAAGCTAGCTAAGTTATTTGAAAAATCAGGAGAACCAAAAAAGGATGGCACCAATTCCCCAGGCTATTATGGATTTCTATGGGAGGATGATAAGACTTATTTTCAGGTAACCGGAGGCTCAGGCAGTGGTGGATTTGAATTCTATCTTAAAGATTCTGGGATATCTGGTACTGCCCCGTCAGATGAAGAATCAAGTATAAAAGCAAAGGAATTTCTCACCCAAAAAGGATTGATTGATAATACATATATTGTCTTAGGCATTCATCACAATACCTCATCTATCAGCAAGCGAACAGGTTTTGAGGAAGACCATAAAGAGGTATATTTCAGAAAGAAACTTGAGGACTATCAAGTCTATGATTGGAATAACGGAGGTGGTTCAGCAACAGTTGATAAAATAGAGGTATGGGTGGGGGTAGGCGGCAGAATAATTTACGCATCTTATCCAGGATACTGGACAACTGCAAATCTTGACAATAAAACAGACTACGTTCTCAAAGAGCCAACTGCGGCATTTGAGGACTTAAAAACAGGACAGGGCAAACTTGCATGGATTGATTATGACGCGATAGGTGTCTCTTCTGGAGGTGTAGGACCAACTGCCCCAAACGGTAATTTTGTGCAGCACGGTAAATTGCGAAATGTAGAAATCCAATCAGTAGACCTTGCTTACTATCATCAACCTGAAGATATTAATAACCCTGAATATTTCCAGCCAATATATCTTTTCCGAGCACTTGCGACACTTGATTGGAAAAACGACTATTTACTTGATAACCCTGCAGATAAACTTATACAAGGCAAACGCACAGAAGTAGTACTTGTGGCTCCTGCTATCTCAGGAGACAACTTCTTCGATGGCGCGGTAGATCTTACGGAAGGCAAGATAAACCAAACCGCTATCCCTGTTTACTATCCAGAAACAAATGAGAGTAAGGGCACATTCCTTCTGAAACTTGGCGCCGTCACTGATCTTGAAAATCCCAAACGAAACATCTATCTCAGCTGGGAAGACGTAAAAGGTACGACAAAATACAATATCTTGCTTAAAGCTGCCGGGGATAAAGAATACGTCCAATTGGAATCTATTGATGGAAACAAATTGTCTAAAACAATTAGCGTCAATCAATATATCGACTATTATATTAAAATTCAGGCTTGTGATTCATCGGGCTGCAGCGAATCCAATGAGATATTCCTGCCCCAAGAACAGAAACCAACTTTTTACCTCAAGCTTGGCACAATTATCCCGCGTGATGATCCCAAGACTGAGGTTTATCTTAGTTGGTCAGAATATCCTGGGGCAACAAAATACAATATCTACCAGAGAAATTCGCAAACGGAACAATATAAACAGGCACTTGATGGAGTTGGAGGCTTAAGCTATACAGCAACAGTAAATAGACACAATGATAACTATTTCATAATCCAAGCATGCAGTGATACGGCATGTTATCCATCCAACGAACTGTTCCTACCAAAAGAATAATTCATTCCACCCCAAAGTTTGTGTTATCATATTTTTATGCTTGCAAAAGTTATATCAGCTGCGGTTGTGGGATTGGATGCTGTTCCTATTGAGGTTGAGATTGATATTGCCTCCCAAGGCTTACCGAACTTTTTTATAGTCGGGTTGCCAGACAAGGCAGTTGATGAGGCCAAAGAACGTGTCAGATCTGCCATCAAAAACTCAGGTGCTGACTTCCCTGCTAAGCGCATTACGGTAAACCTGGCCCCTGCCGATCTTCCCAAAGAAGGAGCCTCATATGATCTACCGATTGCTCTT
>DATIJS010000061.1:0-2095 GCA_035478335.1 Saccharimonadales bacterium (SeqCode)
GCAACACGTCTTTTGCCGATTTTTATAATTCTTGTGTATCCACCTTTTCTATCTGTAAAACGAGGAGCAATATCTGAAATTAATTTCAAGACTGCATCCTGATTTACATCCGGATGAAGACTTTTATAAACATTGGGGCCATCCTTTTTGGCTTTTGTGATCAGCTTGTCAGCAGCACCCTTAATAGCTTTTGCCTTGGCTGTAGTCGTTTTTATGCGCTCCTCCATAACAAGCGATGTAAGCAAATTTTTAAATAGGGCTTTTCGCTCATTGGAATCTCTCTTAAATTGTCTTCCGAAAACATTTTTTTTCATAAAAAAAAGTCAAAACTCAAAGGCCAAAATTCAAAAATACAAGTAAAAATTCAAAACTTAATAATAAACTTTTTACTTTTGAATTGTGATTTTGCCTTTTGAATTCTAACTTTTAACTTTAAGCAGATAATGTTACGCCTTTTTCATTAAGTTTTTCTTCAATAACGGAAATAGATTTGCCTCCCATATTGCGCATGCTGACCAAATCTTTGCGTGGAACAGCCAAAAGCTGCTCAATTGTCTCAACTCCACCATTTCTAAGACTGTTGTAAATTCTCGTTGGAAGATCAAGCTCGTCAATTGTAGTTTTAAGTGTGCTTTGTGGAATTGAAGATGAAGAAACTGCTCCGACTTCAGCTGCAGGTTGCGCCTTTGGTTCATAAATTTGCGTGAAGTGTGAGGCGAGGATCTTTGATGCAGTATTTAACGCGTCTGTCGGATTAACCGATCCATTGGTCCAGATTTTAAGGATTAGCTTATCAAGATCTGTTCGTCTCCCGACACGTGTTGCAGCTACTGTATAAGTAACTCTTCTGACTGGTGTGAAGACTGCATCAATCGTAATTGTGCCCAGCTCAGCTACTTTTCTGTCTTCTGAAAGTGAGTATCCAAATCCCTTCTCAACAGTTAATTCCATTTCCAATTTTGATTTATCCCCTGAGAGAGATCCAATGTATTGATCTTTGTTCACTACCTCAATTCCTTCGGTTAATTCCAAATCCTTTGCAGTAATTCTTTTTGTTCCCTTAACTGAAAGCTTGATTGTTTCGCTATTCTTACTGCCTGTAATGCGGAAATTTAATTCCTTAACATTGAGCAAAAGATCAACGATATTCTCTTTAAGCCCTGGAAGAGTTGAAAATTTGTGCTTTACATTCGTGATGCGGACCTGAGTTACAGCTGCTCCCGGAATGGTTGTGTAAAGAACACGACGCAAACTATTTCCCATTGTATGTCCATAACCCGGCTCAAGCGGTTCAATTGCAAACTCACCATATTCAGGTGTTGATGTTATTTCTTTTACTTTAAAAATATATTCGTCCATAGTAATCTAGCTATTATAGCATTATCTTGAATAATATTCAATGATCTGTCTTGTCGAAAAAGGCGTCATAATATCTTCAGCCTTTGGCATTCTTTTTAGCCTCCCGACAGGCCCTTTTCTTTCAAGGAAGGGAAGGGTTTCAATTTTTTCCTCAAACAATTTTTTGATGTCAGGGTTTTTTTGCATTGTCTCACTTATAGAAACAGTGTCGCTTTCATTAACCGTATATGAAGGAATTGTCATCTTTTTATTGTTTACCAAAACATGTCCGTGAACGACTATTTGACGTGCCATCATACGGGACTTTGAAAATCCCAACCGATACACAATATTGTCAAGTCTTCTCTCAAGAGTTGAAAGCAACAATTCTTCAGTATCTCCGACCTGCTCAGTAACTTTTTGTACCAATTGCTTAAATTGCTTCTCAAACAGTCCATACATTACTTTTGCTTTTTGCTTTTCTCTAAGCTGCATTCCGTATTCAGACGGTCTCCTTCTGCCTTTTTTACCGGCATGCACACCGGGCGGTGTATTGAGTCTTCGCATCAAAGACGCAGAACTTTTATCCAGAATATTTATTCCTTCACGTCTTGCCAATTTATGTTTTGGTCCTGTATATCTAGCCATATTTTAGGTTTTAGGCATTAGGTTTTAGGGGTTAGCACTAATCACTAACCACTAATCACTAAACCCTACGTTTCTTTTTTGCCCTTGGTCCGTTATGCGGCATTGGCGT
>DATIJS010000062.1:0-4153 GCA_035478335.1 Saccharimonadales bacterium (SeqCode)
CATGCGTTTTGCGACAGGGTTCTGAGAGCTGAGGCAATTCACATTGGTTTAACTCCAACATTTAAGCTTATGACAGAAGCAGAAAGTTTGCTTTTTCTTCGAAAAAATTTATTCAAATTTGATCTGGATTATTTTCTTCCACTTGGCAATCCGATGAAATTTCTTCAGGGAATGATCAATCACTTCGCGAGACTTAAAGATGATGACATTAACTCTGACGATTATCAAAAATATGCAAAAGCATTAGAAGCAGATGACGAGGAGAAGAAAAAGACTTTGGAGCTTGCGAATGCATTTAAAAAATATGAAGAGTTGAAAGCAAAAGAGGGAGTTATGGATTTTTCAGATTTGATAAGTAACACTTTGAAACTTTTTAGGACTAGAAAAAATATTCTTGCTGAGTATCAAAAATTGTTTCAGTACATTTTGGTTGATGAATTTCAGGATACAAATTACGCACAGAATGAAATGGCAATTCTTCTATCAGGTGAAAAGAAAAATATAACTGTTGTCGGGGATGATGATCAATCGATTTATAGATGGAGGGGAGCTGCTATATCCAACATGATTCAATTTAAATCCCATTTTAAACATGCGAAAATAGTCGCGCTTACCAGAAATTACCGCTCAACGCAAAATATACTTGACGCTTCATATGCATTAATTCAAAATAACAATCCGGATAGACTTGAGGTTAAAGAAAAGATTGACAAGAAGTTAGTTTCCCAACGCGCAATAAAAGGTGAGGAAATAGAATTTATTTACACCAACAAAGCAGAAGATGAGGCAGAAGAAGTAGCTAAAAAAATCCAGGAATTGGTAAAAAATAGAAATTTGAAATACAATGAATTTGCGATACTTGTTCGTGCCAATGATCATGCATTGCCTTTTCAGAAGGCATTTGAAAGGCGTAGAATTCCATACCAATTCCTCGGCCCTGGGCATCTTTTCCAACAACCTGAGATAAAAGATTTGATTGCTTATCTTCATGCACTTTCCAATTTCGAAGACACGGCTTCACTTTATAGAGTAATTACCCTTCCGATTTTTGATATTCAAGCCCGTGATATAGCAGCGATTCTCAATTTTGCCAAGAAGAACAATCTTTCACTCTTTGAAGCTATGGAACAGGTTGAGGAATCAGGATTGACTGACAATGGAAAAGAAAAGATTGGGCGGATTATTGAAATGCTAAATAAACATTTGGCCAAAATCCCAACAGACACAGCCGGACAAATTCTTTATTATTTTTTTGAGGACTCAGGACTCCTTGGGCATTATTTGGATCCTCAATCACCCAGGACTGAAAAAGAAGCGCAAAACATCGCAAAATTTTTTGAGAAATTGCAAAATTATACTTCAAGTCATGATGACGCATCTGTTTTTGCTATTGTTGATTGGCTTGATTTGTCAATGGAGCTTGGTGAATCGCCTCTCGCAGCTGATATCGACTGGACCCAGAACGAAGCAGTAAATATCCTGACAGTTCATTCAAGTAAGGGGCTTGAGTTTCCAGTCGTTTTTGTTGTTAATCTTGTAACACAGCGTTTTCCAAGTCGTGACAGGAGAGAACAAATACCAGTGCCCGACAAACTTATACGTGAAGTTTTACCAACAGGTGATGAGTCGATTCAGGAAGAAAGGCGGCTTTTTTATGTGGCAGCAACGCGTGCCCGCGATAAATTATTTCTAACAGCAAGTAAGTTTTACGGGGAAGGAAAAAGAGAGCGCAAAATTTCTCCATTTGTCGTTGAAACGCTAGGTGAGGAATTTATTAAAAAGATAATCAGCAGAAAAACAGATGAGCCCATAGGGAAGCAGCTGTCGCTTTTGGATATTGCCAATTTCCAGATACAAAATTCTCCTCAGGAAAAAGAGGAATCAAAGGAAATAACACCTATCCCTATCACCTATATATCATATTCCCAGATTTCCACCTTTCAAGCGTGCCCGCTTCATTACAAATTGCGCTATGTCTTAAATCTTCCGGCTCTACCATCACCTGCTTTGAGTTACGGTGTAAGTGTTCACGCAAGCCTGCGTGACATTGTAGAGAGTGTGAAGACGGGGCAGGAGTTAACAGCGGATTCTATCAAAAAAGTTTTATCCAAAAATTGGATTAAAGAAGGTTATTCCGGGAAGTCCCACGAACAAAAGTCATACATTCAGGCCGAGGAAATGTTAATTGACTTTTGGAAAACATACCAAAAAGAAAAGCCAGATACAGTCGGAATCGAAACGCCATTTAATTTCTGGTTAACCCGACAAGATTTAGCAAGAACAGGCAAAATAAAAATTGGCGGAAGAATTGACCGCGTAGATAAATTGAAAGACGGGAAAATTGAGATTATTGACTACAAAACGGGAAGAAATATGCTGGACACTAAAAAAGCAAAGGAAGATCTGCAGTTGTCTTTCTATGCGCTTGCTGCAAGTGAGGTAAAAGACGGGATTCTTGGGAAAAAACCTGAGGAAATTATATTGACCCTTCACTATCTTGAAGCAAAGCAAAAAGTTTCAACATCAAGGACTCCTGAGGATCTTGTTTTGGCTCAACAAAAAATACTTCAAATTGTCTCAGACATAGAAACCAGCGAATTTAAGTGTAGCGGTGGAATTTTCTGCAAAAACTGTGAATACCAAATGCTTTGCTCAGCAAATTAGAGACACTGGGTTGTTGCGATAACCCAACCCTTTGAAGTTCTATCAAGCTCAACAGAATAAAGTAATCTTCCTCCATTTATATTTTCTTTTATGTCAACATATGATACATTTCCATCAGAATTGTAAATAGGTGGATTGAATATAACATCCCTATATTTATTTTCGACACAAAAAATTGGATCATTGGAACCCTGATATTGATTTTCTACATAGTCTATAAGTTCGTGTGAAACACGAGAGTATTTTTTGTATTCGCCAGTTGATGCTGCATTAGCAGGGAGAGAGAGATAGTAATTGTAGAAGTCTTTAGTTACCAAATCAGGTGGGAGTGACGGGTCAAGTGTTGGTGATAGATTGGAATTTGACGTGTTATTGGGATTTGAGTATTGGTTAAAGTTGGTTGTATTTGCAGTAGGCGTTACAGAAGTAGTAGAGTTTTGCGCTTGCTGTTTTCCTGATGTAGATTGGATAATCAAAAAGATAAGAAAAATTACCAGAATAAGCGCAGCTGCAATTAGTAAATAAATATTTTGTTTTTTCATCCCCTACATATTTTACTATAAAGAAACGTGTGATACCTGTCAACAATTTGACAAGGTTTTTAATAAATCTATATACTGGAATTGAAATGAAAATAATCACAAATAAAGGAAGTGCACTTACGGGCACAATTTATATAATACTCATATTTGCCATTATCGGATTATTATCGTTTCAGTTGATGGGTGGAAAATTGCCGTCAGCAAAAACCGACCCTCATGCTCAGCAAGTAATTATTGATCCATTTACACCGGATACCAATAAAAATAATCTACAGCTCTATACTTTTTTAGGTCATACTCCAGTTCCTACCATACCTACTCCGTCTCCACCTCCACCTACAAATTGCGAGCATAGCTCGATAAATTTGGAGGACACAATGATAATAGGATTTGATCCTGGATATAATAAGTCAGTTGGTGCAGGAGGAGACATACGAGCTTGGTACACAGATGAAAATCCTCCAATGATTTCATTTGGTGAAGTTGTTGACAGCTCAACAGGAGTTGTAAAAAAAAGAGGGGATACGACGATAATTGATACGTGTTCTTCAGGAAAAAGTCTAAATATATCTTTTGAACCATCTCTCACAATTGGAGATAAAGTATTTTATCCGGATAAAATTAAAGGAACTTTTTATCCAACAAAAACATGTAGCTTTGATTATAGTCGTAAGGGTCCCGACGGGCCGCCTATTGATGACTTTAAACCTTACCAGGAAGGCACACCCGGTCTTAAGCATTATGGCCCAGGCGGGCAACTTAAGGGAGCAAATGGAAAGCCGAGTACAGCTGAGTATATTTGGCACGTTAATTCACTAGGTCTCTCCAAAGGAGATTATAAGGCGAAAATTATTGGTCATGATGGTGACTTTGAGATAGGTATACTTTGTGCAAATATTACGATTCAGTAGGCCCTCTGTTGTAATTTAAAAATAGACCCCATATAC
>DATIJS010000063.1:0-6877 GCA_035478335.1 Saccharimonadales bacterium (SeqCode)
TT
The DNA here is from genome assembly GCA_035478335.1 of Saccharimonadales bacterium (SeqCode). Lineage (GTDB taxonomy): Bacteria > Patescibacteriota > Microgenomatia > Levybacterales > UBA12049 > DATLDE01. The sequence continues at coordinate 3 of DATIJS010000063.1, forward strand.
CGCTACCATAGAACAGTTATAGTTACTGCTGCCGTTTACTGGAGCTTAAATCCTAGACTGAACTCTTACGAATTGTCATCCTAGATTTTTGACTTACCAGCACTGGGCAGGTGTCAGCCCCTATACGTTGCCTTTCGGCTTTGCAGGGACCTGTGTTTTAGATAAACAGTCGCCAAGTACTCTTTTGTTGTAACCGCGTTCTTACGCGCGGTAAGGCATCTCCCATAGGTTACGCCTAGATTTTTTGCCGAGTTCCTTAATCCTCTGTCTCCCGTTCACCTTAGTCTGCTCGACCAGCCCACCTGTGTCGGTTTGCGGTACGTTAAAATATGCGTTTTGTGAACCTTGCGGCCACTTAATGAAGCTTTTCCTGGTAACTGAAATGTATCAAATTGTTCCTTATTGCTAAGAAACTTTCCATTGCAACTTAATTAAACACGACGACGGATTTGCCGATCATCACTATCTTATTGCTTAGACCCGCTAACACGGGCTTGATTCTTCCAACTACGTCACCACCTTAAAATACGCATACCCTGTAGCTGAATATTAACAGCTTGTCCATCGGACTAATCCCCTTTAACGAGGAAGGTCCTTAGGGTCGACTTACCCTCCGTTGACTTACATTGCGGAGGAAACCTTGGGCTTTCGGTGTGCGACCATCTCAGTCGCATTGCGCTACTCATGCCGGCATTCTCACTTCTATCCGCTCCACCAAATCTTACAATTCAGCTTCACCGCAAATAGAACGCTCCCCTACCAGACTTATGCAAAGCATAAGAAAATCAAAAATAAAAGCTTAGATCTCAAAGATGAAAAGTAAAATTAAAAAATATTTTATCTTTCATTTGTGTTTTTGAGATTTGATTTTTAATCTTTAATCTCCTTATGCCCTGCATAAGAATCTCCAATTTCGGCAAGTAGCTTAATCCTCGGTAAATTTTCGGCGCCACGAACCATCCGCCAGTGAGCTGTTACGCTATCTTTAAAGGGTGGCTGCTTCTAAGCCAACCTCCTGGGTGTCTCTGGATCATGACTTCCTTAAAAACTTAGCTACTATTTAGAGGCCTTAATTGGGAGTCTGGGCTGTTTCCCTTTCGACTCATCAGCTTAGCCCGACGAGTCTGACTACTGTAATAATGATATCAGGTATTCGGAGTTTGGTTGGCTGCTACCGCTTGCGCAGCAGAAAGCCATTCAGTGCTCTACCCCCTGACGTAATTTACAGCGCTATACCTTAATATATTTCGGGGAGAACCAGCTATCTCCAGGTTCGTTTGGCATATTGCCCCTTACCTCAAGTCATCCCAACCCATTGCTACGGATACGGGTGCGGTCCTCCTCTCGATTTTACTCGAGACTCAACCTGCTCAAGGTAAGCTCACCTGGTTTCGGGTTTTATGATTGCTACTAATTTCGCCCAGTTAGGGCTTGCTTTCACTATGTCTTCCCAATGAAAATTGGTTAAACTAACGCAGCAATCAAAAACTCACCGGCTCATTCTTCAATAGGCACGATATCACTCGCGCACAGCGCGAGAAAATCAAAAATTAAATCTAAAATCTCAAAGATAATTTTGTATTTTTATCTATATTTTTGAGATTTGATTTTTTATCTTTAATCTTCTTGTGCCATGCACAAGCTCTATCTGCTTGTTAGCCAATAATTTCAGTTCTATTTCATCTCCCTTCCGGGATGCTTTTCACCTTTCCCTCACGGTACTAGTTCACTATCGGTAGATTTTGGTATTTAGCCTTGGACCGTGGTCGGCCCGGATTCCTACAAAGTTTATCGTGCTTCATAGTACTTAGGTACAGTCTATCGTAAATTTTCGTTTCGCATACGAGTCTTTCACTCTCTTTGGAAAATCATTCCGGATTTTTCTGCTACAAAAACTTAATCGAATATCGTCTGCCCTGCAACCCCAAATCTTGCGACTTGGTTTAGGCTGTTCCGCTTTCGCTCACCGCTACTAACGGAATCTCTGTGATTTATTTTCCTGGCGCTACTAAGATGTTTCAGTTCACGCCGTTCCCAGCCAGAAGCTAATATAATCCCTTACGGAACTAACTTCACTTGTGGTTCCTCTATAAATAGAGTGGATTGCTCCATTCGGAAACCGCCGGATCAAAAGTTGATGACACTTCCCCGACGAATATCGCTGTCGTCTGCGTCCTTCCTCGGCCAAAATCTCCTAGGCATCCATTATTGGCATTAATAATAAATTTTTTATACTCCGATTTAATTCGGAGTTTAAGACGTTTTTAAATCCCGTACAATCCGCCGTTTGAGCGGAGCATACAGGATCTTCTCTTCACTTGTAAAAGAGCCAAATACTTTCCTTCATAACTTTCGTATAACCCTCTCTTACTAGAGGGTTGTACCAAAGTACGAAGTGGACCTGAGGAGATTCGAACTCCTGACCTCCTCATTGCAAATGAGGCGCAATAACCAGCTATGCTACAGGCCCGCTCTAATTATTAAAACAGCATCCTGCACTTACTAAGCAGGTTTACCCGCCTTAAAGCGCTCTTTGTGTCGTGTACGAATAGTACTGAAAAGACACAAAGCAAGCTTAGGTGGGCTCAGATCTTGCGAAAAAGTTGTTAAACGAAACGCGCGGAAAACGTAGTTATGAAGAACAGACTAAGAACCCGAAACGGGTTTTAAAGAAATATGTTCAAAAATTATCATAAACAAACGCTTTCGCAAGTTCGTAAAAGCTATGATAACACAGGCTGGAAAAGCTGTCAAGGACTTTTATAATCTTCTCCTGTCAGCAAAATTTCATTCAACAAATCTTATCTTCCAAATTCTAATTTCTTTATATATAATAGTGCTATGAATAATCTTGAGACTGCAACTCTCGCCAACGGATGCTTCTGGTGCACGGAGGCAGTTTTTAAAAGATTAAAAGGAATTGAGTCTGTTATGCCGGGATATATTGGCGGAGAAAGAGAAAACCCATCGTATGAGCAGGTCTCAACTGGTGCAACAGGACATGCCGAAGCAATTCAAATAAAATTTGATCCAAACACCATCTCGTACGACACGGTATTGGATGCGTTCTTCGCTACTCACGATCCTACAGAACTTAACCGCCAAGGCAACGACGTCGGCACACAATATCGATCTGCAATTTTCTTTCATGATGAGAATCAAAAAAAGATTGCCGAGGATAAAATAAAACATCTGACAGAAGAGCATAAATACGAGGACCCAATAGTGACCCAGCTAAACCCCTACTCCAATTTCTATCCGGCTGAGGATTACCATAGAGATTATTATGATCAAAACAGAAATATCAACATGTATTGTAAGGTTGTAATTGATCCGAAAGTTAAAAAGCTTCTCACGCAATTCAGTGACAAAGTGAAAGACGAATACAAATGAAAAAAATAGTTCTCATCACAGGCGGGTCTGACGGCATCGGCAAAGCAACTGCCATAGGTCTTGCCAGGAAAGACTTTCATGTCGTGATAGTCGGGCGGAATAAAGACAAAACTGAAGCTGCAGTACAGGAAATCAAACAATTAAGCGGCAATAAAGACGTCGACTATCTGCTCTGTGACCTCTCATTACTTTCGCAAGTCCAAAAACTCGCAAAAGAATTTGGTGCAAAATACAAAAGACTTGATGTGCTGATCAATAACGCCGGTGTCTTCCTGCCCAGTCGCCAAGTGACTGAGGAAGGTTTTGAGAAAACATTTGCAACCAACTACCTATCTCACTTTTTACTCACTCATCTTCTTTTGCCGCTGCTTGAAAAAAGCGCTCCCTCAAGAATCGTCTGTGTCGCAAGTAAGCACCAGGGAGTCACGATAGATTTTGATGATTTGATGCTTGAAAAAAGAAAATACTCTTTCATGAAAGCAGTCGGGCCGACTAAACTAGGCCTTGTTCTATTTACCAAAACGCTCTCAAAAAAACTCGAAGGATCAGGTGTGACAATCAACTGCCTACATCCGGGACTTACCAGATCCCATTTACTGGACAAATTGCCGTTTATTAAAATTTTATTCAACTTTATTTCCGGAACTCCCGAAAAAGGCGCACAGACCTCGATTTATCTCGCTTCCTCTCCCGAGGTTGAAGGTATTAGTGGGGAATATTTTGAGAAATGCAAAGTGGCCAAAACAGTCGGCCAGGCCAATGATCCTGATGCTGAGAAAAAGCTTTGGGATGTAAGTCTCAAGCTTGCAAAAATCGCCAACTTTTAACCACTATGATTTCTATGCTTAAAAGAAAGTACCGGCCCGGGCTGACAACAGGCAGACTTGAGGCGCTAAGCGATGGCATTTTTGGCTTTGCTCTCACACTTCTTGTCCTCGCGCTCACTATCCCCCAGCTTACTTCAGCTCAATTGCAACATGGTGCGCTTTTGACAAGTCTTATTGCCCTTTGGCCGAAATTGGTAACTTATCTCATCTCTGCTCTTATCATAATAATCTACTGGATCGGGCATACAATTCTTTTTCATTTTGTCACAAGATCCAACAGAACTTTCATCTGGTTTCACAGCATGTTTCTTATAATGATTGCATTCTTTCCATTCCCCGTTGGGGTTATAGGAGAATATCCGGCTGATCAGACAGCGGTTGCATTTTATGGTTTGGCACTTACTATGACCGGGATTTTATTTGCTGCCATGTGGCTTTATGCCACCAATAACCGCCATCTCATAAACGATAAGCTCTCAGACGCGCTTATTAAAAAGGGGAAAGTAATTGTCCTGATTGCTCCTTTTGCCTATCTTCTGGCCGCTTTGCTGGCATTTGTGAATATAAATCTAAGCATCTTGCTCTATATCCTGCTTCCTATCGCCTACATCATCCCAAGCCCGGTTGATGAATTCGTAGATGCAGCTTTTGAGTAATCTATAAATAAAACCCCTTCCCTAACAAATTCTCAATAATCAATTGTTTACTAAAAAAATAAGTCTTGACAGCAACATAGTAAATGTATATACTATCAATGTATTTACTATGTGGTCGAAGACTTATTCTATTACTACCAAGAAAGTAACTGGAGAACAGATATGGAAGTTGTTTGCGGATGTCAATAATTGGCATACTTGGGATAAAGGGACTGAATATGCCAAATTGGATGGTAAATTTGAAGCTGGAAACTATTTTATTTTAAAACCGAAAGGTGGACCGAAAGTCAAAGTTAAACTTATTGAAGTTGTAAAAAATAAAAAGTTTGTTGATGTTACCCACTTTCCCCTAGCACAAATGTATGACGAGCATTTGTTTGACGCAACACCAGAAGGACTCAAAATAACCTATACTATCTCTGTTAAAGGATTACTTGCATTTCTATGGGTAAAGATAGTGGCACAAAATATTGTGAATAATCTCCGTCTTGATGCAAAGAATCAAATAGAAGCTGCAAGTAAATTATGAAAGTAAATAAACCTGATAACAAAGATATTTTCTCAGTAAAAAAAGCCGAGGACAGTTCCGGCTTTCTGCTCTGGCAGGTAACCAGTCTCTGGCAAAGAAGTCTAAACCGTTTATTGAAAAAACATAAATTGACACAACCTCAATATGTAGTTCTTGCATCAGTACAGTGGCTCAGTCTTTCATCGCCTCATGTTACCCAATCAGACATCTCAAGTCATGCAAAGATGGACAAGATGCTTGTTTCCAATCTAGTCAAAACGCTCGAGAGCAAAAAACTTATTAACCGCTTTCCCAGCAAACAGGATACCAGAGCAAATATAATCGTCCCAACGCAAGTTGGTATAAAACTATTAACCAGTGCAGTAAAAGAAGTTGAGGGCTTTGACAGACACTTTGTCTCTCCCCTGGGGAAAGAGGTTGCTAAGTTTAATAGCTATTTGCTCAAACTTATTGAATCCAACAAAGAATGAAATATTTTATCGGAGTTGTTTCAAAAGAACATGTGATGATTGGCATCGAGCTTGGCATTGCCCAGATCGGGCATGGCAAGAGATCGGGCCTTGCAAGAATGCACAAAGGTAATTATCTAATCTACTATTCTCCCAAAATCGCGCTTGATTCCAACACTCATCTTCAAGCCTTCACGGCTCTTGGCCAGATGACAGATGATGATATTTACCAAGTTACGGAGTCCCCTACTTTCAAACCTTTCAGAAGAAAAGTAAAATACGAAAAAGTAAAAGATGCACCGATTGCTCCGCTAATAGGAAAGTTAAGTTTTATCAAAAACAAAAAGTCCTGGGGATATATCTTCCGATTCGGCCTAGTAGAAATATCAAAAGAGGATTTTGAAATTATATCTAAGACAATGAGAATATGACTAAGTATGTAGCATTTTTGAGAGGAATAAATGTCGGGGGCAACAAAAAAGTCCCGATGAGTGATCTGAAAACTGCCTTTGAATCGCTGGGATTTAGCAATGTACGAACTTTGCTCAACTCCGGAAACGCTGTTTTTGATGCTGAAAAAGCAGATAAAGAGAAAATTGAAAAAAAGCTTGAAAAGCTGTTTGGATTTCAGATCAGCGTAATCCTCCGGACTATGGACAATATTAAAAAATTAGTTGACTCAAAACCATTTGACAGAATTAAAATCACTCCCCTAACAAGACTTTATGTCACATTCTTAAAAGACCCTCCTCCGCCAAGGCTTCGGCGGGCAGGCAAATCAGAAAGCAAACTAAAAACTCCATACGAGTCGCCGGATAAAAGTTTTAAGATCTTAAAGGTAACTGAGGGTGAAGTAATAAGTCTAGTCACGCTTTCACCAAAGTTTAATACAACAGAAGCGATGAAGGTGCTTGAAAAAGAATTTGGCAATAAAGTGACAACGAGGAATTGGAATACAATTGTAAAATTAGTAAATCTATAAATCCTTCAAAGCCTCTTTCCAATATTTTCTCCACTTCTC
>DATIJS010000064.1:0-3908 GCA_035478335.1 Saccharimonadales bacterium (SeqCode)
GGAGTCGCAGTTGGGGCAGGGCCGCTATTATTGTTTCCTTTTGTGCCTTCAGCAAGCAGTTGAATTTGTCCTGATCCATCAGGCGCTCTGCCTATTGCGATATCCTCTCCAGGGTCTGTTGTATATTCATATTGATCCAAAATATTTCCGCTACTATCAAACAGCACAACGTGGTCTCCATCGTTATTTAGTACAGAGCTTAATTCTATATATGGATGCTGAGGATTGGTTTTGATAAGCGTTAAGAGGTTTTTCTTTGCACTATTGCCACTGTCATTTGCGAAATCTGTATCGTCATCAATCCAATATGTTGATATATCAGCTGAATCCGGATTATAGAATTCCACCCATTCCTTGTTTCCTGTGCTTGGATGGGCGACGAATTCATTTATGAGAATTTTATTTTCGGCATATGCCTTAATTTCAGGGAAAAATAAGAGAGTGAAAAAGAAAATTAAGCCAATTCTCAGAAAAGTCCTCATGTATAAATAGTATTATTAAATGGTGGGGTTTACAAGAAGATAAATCAGATACTAACTCTGTAGTATTGTACCATCCTGACTGATGGATATCTTCCGCGGAATGAAATATTGTGCCCGTTTGGAGTAAATGGATCGTTCATTGTATAATTTCCGCCTGATCCGCTGACAAAAACGACAAAATGGTCAGGATACGAACCGCCATCATAAGAAATGCCAACAACAACTGGATTTCCACTCGCAAGAGTTGAGTCAATATCGGTACTACTTCTGGATGACGAAGTTCCGTTTGCAGAAATACTAAATTTTAAGAGGGCTGGTGGTATCCCACTGAAGTTACTTGAAACAGAATTGATTGATTGTGGGGTTACATCCTTATGACCATAATGAGTATACACCATAGCCATAGATGTAACCAAGCAACCGTCACTTGCCAAAGTATATTGTGTTCCGTTGAGTGAATTTCCTCCCCATTGAGTGTCCCTTTGATTATAGTAGCAACCCCAGTCGTCGCATGTTGTTTGACCTGAGAGAAGAGATGCACCGCCTTGACTCGCTGTAAAGTTGGAGAAGCCAGCTAGCTGTGCTTTGGTAGCAGCGAGAATTGCCTGATAATTTTCTTCACTTCCTTGGGTTTCGGCAAGCAACTTTTGTTTGGAATCTTTTTGTGTGTCAAGCTGCTTGTTATAATCTTCAAGCTGAGACTTTAGTGCTTCAATTTTCTTCTTCTTATCTTCAAATATATTTTTTTGATTTGCATAATCAGTTTTTGCCTGCTGCGCATTATACATAAGACGCTTATCATGATCCTGAACTATCTTAAGATAATTTGCTCTTGAGATAAGGCTTGAAATATCATTTGAGGAGGCGAGTACATGAATCGGTTGAATCCCGCCAACCTCATACGTGGTGACTATGCGGTTAATCAGGATTTTGCTTACATCACTCAGTGAACTCTCAAGATTTTTAACTCTTTTAGTTGCCGAATCGATATCAAGAGTAAGGTCATTAACCTGTTGTTTGGTTGATTCAATTCTAAATTCTGTTAATTTTATCTGATTATCGAAGACGTCAATTTGAGATGATAATGAGTCTGCCTGGGACTTGAGATCTGAAATCTTATTCTCCAGATCGTGAATTTTATTGATTAAATCAGAATTATTTTGCGAAGAGCTCGGAGTCGGAGTCGGGGTTTGAGTTTGAGCGAAGATTGATTGAAAACTGAAAACTGAAAACTGAAAACAAATTATAATTGTAATTAAAGCCAAAAATAATCTGGTTACACCTTTTCTGATATTGAACATAAGCAGTTTAAATTTTACTTTAAGTAGCGGAGAACCGCAAGGAAGCTTGCCAGAACACCTAAGCAAATTGCAATTAAAATTTCAGCAAGAAGAAGACTGAGTAAAAATAAAGGAGAAACAGGAAGAAGAGGAATTCCTTTTAAGAAAGACTCTAGATATGGCGTTGCATATAGTAGTCCAGCTGACGCAATAATCCAGCCTAGTAGCGTTCCGACAGCTCCATAAAAAATACCCTCAAACATAAAAGGCGTGCGGATATACCAATTTGTTGCTGATAAAAGCCTCATGATTTCTATCTCATCTTTTTTAATAGAGACTTTAAATCCTATGACCATCATCATGATAAAGATTGATACCAGAGCCAAAACGATAATTATAGATGTTCCGATTATTCTGAGCGCATTTGTCCATTTGCTGAGTGTTTGGACAATATCTTTTTGATAAATTACCTCAGCAACAATTGGCGAGCCTTTAAGCGCGTCAGACACAGACGTTAAATCATCTATGCGCTGGGTTGATATTTCAAGGGATGAGGGCAGTATGTCTTCTGTAACAAGATCCAAAAGAAGCGGATCGTTTTTATTTTGTTCCTTGTAAATTTGCAATGCTTCTTTTTTGGAAATAAAACGGACAGATGATATTTTGCCTGTTTGTTTGAGATTATCTTCTAATTGTTTTATATCCTGAGGTTTTGCTTCATCTTTAAAGAATGCAGTTACCTGGGGTTTGGATTCAAAATATTTTATAACAACTGATGAGCCAAAAACGAGAAATGAGAATACGGATATGGAAAGGAAGGTAAGCATCATAATAAATACTGCTGTCATCGCCTGATATGGAGTTCTTCTGATTTGTTTCCAGGTTGATTTAATGGTTTTCATGTTTTAATCTTCTTTTTTCGCAGCATGTGGGACAACTCTTTTTTTATCATCAACGAGTTTGCCTTTTTCCAAAACAATAATTCGTTTCATAAGACTATTTATAATATCAGTGTTGTGTGTTGCCATTAGTATAGTTGTACCGCTTTTATTTATGTCCTGGAGCAATTTGACAATTTCCCAGGACGTGGTTGTATCAAGATTTCCGGTAGGTTCATCAGCAAGAATTATCTCAGGAGAGAACGCAAGGGCACGCGCGATTGCGGCTCTTTGAAGCTCACCGCCTGAGAGTTGAATTGGGAATTTGTCTTTGTGTTCCAAAATTCCAACTTGGTCAAGAATCTCCTCAATTCGTTGTTTGGATGTTTCTTCATTTGCATGCGCGACTTCAAGAGGAAGAAGAATATTCTCGAAGATAGTTCTATCTCTTAAAAGTTTTAAATCCTGGAAAATTACACCTATACTTTTTCTCAAATGCGGAATGTGTTTTTTGGGTAAATTTACGATGTCCCACTGTCCGATGTGTATGCTTCCGCTTGTTGGAGTCATTTCGCGAGTTATCAGGCGAAATAGTGTTGTTTTTCCTGATCCTGATGGGCCCACCAGAAAAACAAACTCACCCTTGTCAACTGTAAATGTGACATCGTCCAAGGCAGTACTGCCGGTCGGGAATGATTTTGTTATATTTTGGAGCTTTATCATGTTTCAAAAAACAATTTTTAATTTTCATTTTTCAATTATCATTGAATTCTCAATAGTTAAATGTTTAAAAATTAAAACATTGTAATTTGATTGAAAATTGTAAATTTCAAATTGAAAATTATCTAGAGTACCTCAACTCGTCCTACATCCATGAGCCATCCTGCTGTCTGTGCGGTTTGCGTTTGTCCCCAGACTTTTATTTTTTTACCCAAGAATTGGGACAGATCAACTGTTGATGAGGTCATATAAACATTTTGACTATCTCCCCCCGGACGTTCTAGATGATATTGTCCTTCTCCGTTTATTCCGCCATTTTTCAAGGTTCCTTCAGCAGTATCTTTAAAGGTTTTTGTGTCCGATGAGCCAAATGTCTTTCCTTTTGATGCTGAGTTGCCTGATGGAATGAGCGAAATGCTTGTACCTGTTTTGCCTGAATATCTGCTAAGCGTAAAGCCGGTTCCAATTCCCAATAAAACCAGAAGAATAAGTACAAAAGCTGTTTTTGAAGACGAAGAAGACTTGCTGTCTTTAAAGCTATGCATAAC
>DATIJS010000065.1:0-3359 GCA_035478335.1 Saccharimonadales bacterium (SeqCode)
GAGGATATTCAGCAAAAAGCAATTAAATCTGGCATTCCGTATCAAACACTCTTGGGTTCTCTTATCCACCAATTCGCCAAAGACGAAATTTCTCTGAAATTGTAAAGCAATAATCCGCAAAAGAGAAGAGAATGATTGGTAGCCTTCGAATACTACCTTCTGGCTCCCGGAGGACTTGGTCGCACTGATTCTCCATGGTTTGGAATTCCAGCAGGAGGTCTTAAAGATGTTATCTGTTTTACAAAACCTTCAAAAATCTTTCTAGCTTCTATTAGAGGAAGATTTGCTTTTCTATCCAAATTATTTTCAAGCATTTTTCCTATATTTTTATTGATTTCCTCAACTTTAACCCGGTCAGATTCGGAATGCAATCTAGCAATAAGAGTAAGGTAATTTACGATTGGACCAGTTCTTCTTTTATCTGTTGTAATTAAAAAAGGTAATTTGGTTTTGTCTGCCCTATTTCTTCCAACAGTAAAAATTTCATCTATAATTCCTTGCCTTACCCTTCCAATGTTTCCAGTACCGTTCGCTGCTTCCAATTTATCTCTATTCACCCACACACGAGTCGCTATTACTTCCAAGGCTTCACGGTTGGCTGGATTCGCAAACCCTTCATAAGCTTTTCTAAGACGTTTTTCTGATTCCTGATCACTAGAATTTACCATAGTCGAGATTGTATCAATTTGAAAATTTGTTTGCAAATCTTATCTTTAATTAAATTAGTTATAACACGTTATTATGTATGCTTACACGTACCAACGTATTGGAACTACGCATGGATTAAATCTTCTTAGGATTTGGCGCCGCCGAGGGGCGGACTGAGTGAAACGAGGGAGCCCGCCTGCGATCCCGATGGACATCGGGAGAGACAGGGGTGGAATTTTAAGTCTTTCCCAAAATGTCGAGGAATTTGTCGTTGTCTTCAGCTTTTGTCAGCTGCTCAACCAGTCTTTCTGTACGTTCACTGCTATCCAACATATCCATCATGCGTCGCATTGTAACTATTTTTGTCAGTTTTTCAGGATCAAGTATCTTTTCCTCGCCTCGAGTTCCGGAGCGTTCAATCCCGATTGCCGGGAAAACTCGCTTTTCGGCAAGTGAGCGCACCAGATGAAGCTCCATATTACCGGTTCCCTTAAACTCCTCATAAATCAAATCATCCATTCTGGAGCCTGTTTCGATAAGCGCTGTGCCGATTATAGTTAAACTGCCGCCTTCCTGAGCATTTCTGGCTGCGCCAAAGAACTTTTTGGCCGGATACAATGCTCCAGGATCAAATCCGCCTGATAAAGTTCTGCCTGATGGATCTACAACCAGATTGTAAGCACGGGCCAAACGAGTAATTGAGTCAAGAAGAACTATCACGTCTTTCCCAAGCTCTACCATTCTCTTTGCACGATCCAAAGTAATCTCAGCAACTCTGGTCTGAGCATCAGGTGGTTCATCGAAATTACTTGCAACTACTTCTCCTTTGACGCTCATACTGATATCAGTTACTTCCTCAGGTCGCTCACCGATCAAAGCTGCCATCAAATGGGCTTCAGGATAATTGGCTGAAATTCCGGCCGCGATTTCTTTAAGAATTGTTGTTTTACCGGCTTTTGGAGGAGAAACGATCATGCCTCTTTGTCCAAACCCGATCGGTGCAATCAAGTCAATCACACGGGTTGAGAGAGGTGTTTTGCCGGTTGAGAGGACTACCTGCCTGTCAGGATAAATTGCGGTCAAATCATCAAAATGAGGCCTTTTCATTGATTCATCAGCGGGCATCTCGTTTACCTTCTCAACTTTGAGAAGTCCATAGTAGCGCTCTGTGTCTTTTGGCGGTCGTGCCAATCCTTCAACCCGATCACCTGCACGCAGCATAAATCTTCTGATTTGGGATTGAGAAATATAAATGTCACGACTGCTTGGGATGAACTTAGGTCTTAGGAATCCATGACCTTCAGGCTGGATGTCAAGAAAGCCGACGACTGTTTCAGTCGGTCCTGTTTGAATATCTCTTTGGGGGGTAAAACGGTTAAAGCGATTATCATTCGAGGGTCTTCCCGAAGAATTATCATTTCTAAAATTTGTTGGTCTTTGCGGATAGTTTGAAACCTGACCTGAAGACTGTTCATCACTCCCGCCAATATGTATACGCCTGCCTGCAACGCTCTCGTCGCTCTGTTCAACTTGCTCTACTTGGCTGGCTGGCTGGCTAGAGTGGCTGGCGGGCCTGCCCGCAATGTTCTCGCTTTGTACGGCTTGCTCGTGCTCAGCAGTTTCAGGCTTGACAGCCTCTTCATTTTCAAGTTCCTGAGTTTGTTCAACAATCTGTTCTTCAGTGGCTTTTTTTTCAGGTTCTGTAGAATCCTCTTTTTTGGAAGCCGATTTTTTTGCCTTGCCTGCAGCCTTTTTTTCCGAAGGAATTTTTACAGAATCAGAGGCAGGTGCTTTGCCCACAAGATCATCAACGCTGACTATGTCTGATTGAGTTGCAATTTTTTTAGTTGCCATAAAATAAATGTATTAAATTAATCAAGGAATTATTTTTTGTTGGTTTTAAGATAAGCTTTCGATATTATTTATTGTAGAGATTTTTGAAAAACGCGAATCAACGGAAAGTTACAGAAGATAAATACTTGTAACAAGACGTATTACACCATATTATTAAATGTTTGTCAAGGAACAAATCTCGAATTTGTGACGAAGATCTCGCCGTAGTTCGCCGATTTGCGAACGAAGGAGGATCAATAATCAATCAAGAAGCGTAGGTAGTTTGAATTTAGTAACAGACTGTCCGAGAAAAAGATAAGTAATAATATTTAGGATTGCAAATGCCGCAAGTGATATCAACAGCCCTATAATTGCAGCCCTTATATGAGACCTGGCTGCATCAACCTTGGCCTTATCCCCACCTGAAGTAATATATTTAATTCCTCCATAAACAAGATAAATAAGAGTAAGGGCAATTGCCAATATAATCAACCCAGATACAATATTTCCAATTATTCCACCTGCTTTATCTGCTTTAAGTGCACACAAATTTTGAAAGTCCCCCGGTGGACACAAGTCAGCATAAGCCAATTTTGCTTGTATAAATAGTGATGCAAAAGTCAATAAACCCAAAAATGAACGATATAACTTTTTCATGATCTATATTTATAGTAAACTGCCGGTAAAGACAAAGTCAACCCCGATTAAACCTGAATCAATAAATGCCCTGATTAAAGCCTGTAATTTGGGGGGTTGACAAAATCCTATAATAATGATATTATCCCTTTCAATGCTTTTGGTTAAGGCCAATTGTAAAGTTAATTATGAATAGATCAATACTTAAGACATCAGCAATAGCTCTTACTCTTCTTGCTCTA
>DATIJS010000066.1:0-7155 GCA_035478335.1 Saccharimonadales bacterium (SeqCode)
GGAAAATTACTCACATCTGTAAATTGGATTAAAGGTAGAGGTGGAAAATGGAAATAAGACTTGCAAGAATATCAGACTACGAAGAACTAATGGGACTTTACAATTTATTCTATAATTTACCAATTGATTCTGAAAGACATCTCAATCCAGATAGTAATTCATTTGAAAAAGTTTTAAAATCTCCTTATAGTTATATTTATGTGGCGGAAGACAATACTAAGCTCGTTGGCTTTACATCATTTTCATTCAGAAATGTTGTAAGACACCCCAATCTAATTTGTCAATTAGAAGAATTATTTGTTTTAGAAGAATACAGAAAGCATGGAATTGGTAAAAAATTTGTTGAAAAGTTGGAAATAAAATCAAAAGAACTAGATTGCAAAAATATTTATATTGAATCAGGGACAAATCTCAAAACAGCTCACAAATTTTATAAAAACCTTGGATACAAAAAGGAAGGATATTATTTCAAAAAAATATTAATTAACACAAAATAATAGGCCCAATTGTCGCTTCACAGGCTTGCACCTCATTTTTTTTTCTAGTATTATGTATGTATTCCGTAAGAAATTAGAAAGAATTTATCCATGTCTATCCTTACTGCCAAGGTTAAAAAACCGTTAAATCATTCGAATAATCTATTTCTCCTGGATGTGTCGCAGGAAGAAAAAACCACAAAAATCCGTATGGAAATGTTAATTTCATGTGTGTGCACTAGCGAGTTGCCTATGACATATTCTATCCTGAAAAAACAGTTGCCCAGCATCATGCGCTCTAAATGTTTTAATGAGAATAATTATAAATTCTCAAAGGAAGTCAAAAACACCGAAATAGGACACCTTTTTGAACACATAATTTTGGAATACTTAAGTAATCTAAAATCCCTAGAAGGTGTTAAGAATCCTATTTATAACGGTCTGACAAGCTGGAATTGGACAAAAGATCCAAGAGGAGTTTTTCATATAGAAATTGACTCAGGCCTTGATGATGAATCAGCACTTAGCCTTGCATTGCATAAAAGCAATCAACTTCTATACGCTATTTTGGAGAGTGGACAAATCAAATTGCCAACATATGAAAATTCTAAATATTCAAACATACTGCCCGAAGTTGTGGATAAGAAATTGATCATTTAATAAATTCAACAGATAGTAGGGAAACGACTATCTGTTTGGGAATTAATCCTGCTGCCCGCCGCCATGTGAAGAACTGCCACCTTCTGATGCTACTCTTTGTCGTGTTCTTTTACTTGCTGACGCCAGTCCACGACCTGAACTTTGTCCTCCTTTGCGGCCTCTATTACTTTTCCTTCCACTATTTTGATTTCCTGCCATAGTTATTCACCTCCTTTCTTTTTGATATTACTATCTTGATAATTTCACACAAATAGCCTGAAGGGACTATTTGTGCAGGAAGAATGTCTATTGATCATCAATTTCGTTCCCGGTGGTGCTTCCACTCATACTTGCTGTATTATCAAACTCTTCCGTATTTCCTGTTGTAAAGTTAGTCGGACTGTTCTGTCCGCCTTTACTTCTATCCTCGTTATTCAGCTTGTGAGCGTTACCGCTTTGCTGAGCTGCTTGTCCACCTTTCTGACCAAGAGTACTCATATCTTGCTGAGAGGAGCTTGCCTGTCCACCTTTACTTTGGATGTCGTGCTTTTTTTTAGGGTCAATGCTGGGTGATCCCAATCCTCTACTTGATGTATCTGCCATAGTTATTCACCTCCTTTCTTTTGAATGACCATTAAAACAATCTAACTTAAGAGGTGAATCAGGACGGGGTAAAAATATGGTAAGAAAAGACTATATCTTCTACAGTACCCGCAGTTCTTCTTCTATAAAAATATCCAATTCTCCGTTCAAAACTGCATCGGTATTGCCTGTTTCAACACCCGTGCGTAAGTCCTTGACCATTTTATATGGATGCAATACGTAAGAGCGGATTTGATTCCCCCACCCGGGAGTTTTATAACCGCCCTTCAACTCTGCTTCTTTTTTCTTTCGCTCTTCTTCCTGAATCGCCCACAATTTTGCACGAAGTAGTTTCATCGCAAATTCCCTATTTTGGATTTGCGACCGCTCAACAGATGCAGTTACTGCAATTCCTGTTGCTTTGTGTTTTATTCTGACAGCAGTACTGACTTTATTCACGTTTTGCCCGCCATGACCGCCTGATCTGAATGCTTCAAATTCGACATCATCATCTTTGAGATCCAAAACTTCTTTGTCTACTTCCGGCAAAATTTCAACCAAAGCAAAAGATGTCTGGCGCAATTTATCGGCGTTAAAGGGCGACTGACGAACCAGGCGATGCGCGCCTCCTTCATGCTTGAGGAAACCAAAAACATTTTTGCCTGTAACCGCAAGCGTAATACTTTTTATACCTGCTTCCTCACCCTGTGTTTGATCCAGAATTTCATACTTCCAACCTTTTTTTTCAAAATATCTTGTATACATTCTAAAAAGCATTTCAGCCCAATCCATCGCTTCAACTCCACCTTGCCCTGAGTGAATACCCATAATTATATTAGCTTTGTCATTTGGACCGCCAAAGTAAAGAAGTGTTTCAACTTTCTTTAGAAGCTTTTCTGCCTCTTCATGTTCTCCCTCCTCAACCATCAATTGCAGCATTTCAATTTCTTCAAGTTCTTTTTGCAGATCAGAGAGCTCCTTCATGACAACTGCTGCTTTCTGATGATCCTGCCAGAAATTTGGCTCCAAACTCGCTGATTCAAGTTTTATTATTTCCTGCCTTTTTAATTCAGGATCAATCTTATCAACTAATTTCCTAACACGTGATGCAATATCTTCCATGGGTTTGATTTTAACATATTAAGGTCTGTTTAATGTAATTTACGAGTTCTAAATCGAATTGCACCACCTACAGGTAAAATGTAGGTATGCAGAAACGGAAAAAATTAACAGAAGAAGAACGGGATAGGATTGCAACACTTTATGCTCAAAGAATTGGTGTCCGGGAGATAGGCAAACTACTAGAGCGTAATCATACAACCATTAGCCGGGAATTAAAGCGGAATCGGTTTGGACAGTCATATAATGCAATCCATGCTCAACGTAGAGCTGAAGAGAGAAAAAGTGATGCTGGTAAAAGACAGCCTTTAAAAGGCAGCAAGATATATTCCTACGTACTTGAAAAGCTCAAGGAAGGATGGAGTCCTGAACAGATAGCAGGAAGACTTGAGCTGGAACAGGAAAAAAAGATCATTTGTCACGAAACAATTTACCGCTTCATCTATACAAAAGCTCTGAAGGAAGACAGGCTGTGGGAATATCTCCCAAGAAAACAAAAACACAGAAGGAAAAAATATGGCAGGAAATCCCAAAGAATACGAATTCCTCAAAGAGTGAGTATTCATGAGAGGCCTGATGAAATCAACAACCGCTTGGTTCTTGGACATTGGGAAGGAGACACGGTTGAGGGCAAAGGACATAAAGATGGCATTCACACAGAGGTTGAGAGAGTATCACGTTTTCTGTTGGCAAAAAAGGTTTCCTCAATCACAAGTGAGGCAACAATTAACGTACAAAAGGATATGTTTACCCGTTTACCTGAAAAGTTAAGGCTATCAACAACCTTGGATAATGGAAAAGAGAATCATTTACATTATGAATTAAAAGAACTTGAGATGAAAACATACTTTGCAGATCCATATAGTTCGTGGCAGAGAGGTACAAATGAAAACACAAACGGTTTAGTTAGAAGATATTTACCTAAAAAGACATCCTTTACTAACCTGACTCAGGAAGAGCTTGATGATATTGTCTCAGAGATTAACAACAGACCAAGAAAAGTATTACAATACAAGAAACCAATTGAAATCCTAAGTGGTGCTTTTCAATTTAGAATGTAGGATTTTTATTTTTTTTGACAGAGTGTGCTATAATATACTATGGAAAGAGGAAAAATCCTATTGACACAACAAAAAATATACATTATAAATAGTCTACAATGCTCAGGATATAAGCATAAAAATAATAACCCGCAATCAAGCGGGTTTTTTTGTTCTTTTTAAATGTATGAGTAAAATCGATTTAAAAGAAAAATGCGGAGTTGTCGCAATTTGGGACTCAAATAATAACGCACCATTCTTGGCAAGACTCGCTCTTGCTGCTTTGCAACACCGCGGTCTTGAAAGTGCAGGTATAAGTATCTACACGCCCAAAAATAAAATTGTTACCTACAAAGGTATGGGCCTTGTTCCTCATGTATTGACTGACTCAGTAATTCAAAATTTAGGTAATAGTAAGTCTGCAATAGGTCAAAATCGCTATGGCACCTCAGGTGAATCGTCATTTGCCAATGCACAGCCAATCGATGTGTCGAAAGGCAAATACCAAATAACACTTGGTCACAATGGAAATGTTCCGGATGTATCAAAAATGCAAAAAAAGCTTGGCAAATCTTATAAGAAAATAACTAGTGATACGACTTTGATGGCCGAACTTTTGCTGAAAGAAAGACCATTATATAAGACTTGGGAACAAACTCTTATTCATACACTACCCTATTTTGAAGGTGCATTTAATCTGACAATTCTGACAGAAGACGGATCAATTTTTGCAGTTCGTGATACTTTTGGGATTAGACCGCTTTGCCTTGGTAGATTAAAAAACGGATGGATAATAGCATCAGAATCAGTTTCGCTTGATACGGCGGGTGCAGAGTTTATAAGAGATGTTGCACCGGGTGAAATTATAAAAATAGATAAAAATGGAAATTTAAATTCTTACTTTTTCGGCACTCCCAAGCACCATCAATTCTGTATTTTCGAATACATTTATTTTGCCAGACCTGACAGCTTTATGAATGGCAGACGGGTTAAGGCGGGAAGAGAGAGATCCGGTATGCTTCTGGCTGAGAGAATTAAAGCAAAAAAAATAAAGCCGGATATTGTTATTCCCGTTTTTGATTCTGGCTATCCGGCAGCCAAAGGAGTTGCCAAGGAGCTTGGACTACCGCTTGTTGATGCTATAACAACAAGTCATTATATTGGCCGGACATTTATTCAACCGGGGCAGGAGAGAAGAGTTGCTGCTGTGGGACGAAAACACAACGTGGTCCCTGATGAAGTAATCGGCAAAAAAGTTGTTGTAGTTGATGATTCCGGAGTTAGGTTTACAACCAGCATTGCACTAGCAAGAGAATTAAAAAAATCTGGCGCTACTGAAATCTATATGGCTTTTGCTTCCCCTCCTGTTGTTGATCAGTGCGATATGGGAATTGACATGAGAGACAAAAAAGAATTACCGGCTGCCAAATTTGAAACAAAACCTCTTGAAATAATTGAAAAAAATATTGCAAAATTAATTCTGGCGCAGGAGGTAATTTTTCTTCCAATTGAAAAAACAGCCGAAGCAATGGGCGGTAAAAAAGAAGACTTCTACTACACACCATTTGGAGGTCCTCATCCGATAAGAGATAAGCAAAAAACACTACCGCGCCTCTTGAAAAAAATAGTTGGTAAACCAAAAATTGCCGTCTTCGCATCAAAACATTCAAAAGGAAGTAATTTGGAAAATATTTTAAATCATATTGAGTCAGGCGATTTAGATGCAGCTGTTGAGGTGATAGCAAATAGTAATGAATCATATAGTCTCACACGCGCTAGAAATCATAATATCCCAACAAGCGTAATCTCCTATGATGGAAAATACTCTGATACTTCTTATAGAAAAAAGTATGAAGAGCGAGTGATAAAATATATCGAAGAAATTAATCCGAATATAATCTTCCTTTCCGGATGGAATTTTGTATTTAGTGACTCATTTGTAAAGAAGATGCAGGAGAAACAAATTCCGATTATCAATCATCACCCAGCACTTCTCACCAATGATCAATCTGAAACCGTCCAAACTTCCAGAGGAAGAATTCCTGTTATCCGTGGGAATAATAAATTTGCAGCATCCTTTGAAAGCAACATTCCAGTATCAGGACTTAGTGTTCATCAAATACTACCTGGGAATATGTTTGATGTTGGGCCGGTTATTATGAAATCAGAAGTAAGACGACAATCAACTGATACGCTGGAATCTTGGGAAGAAAGGAATAGAAAAACAGAATATATGCTAGTCCCAACTGCTCTAAAAAGAGTGGTGCATGTAATCAAAAATGGGGTAGACATAAGTAAAGGAGAGTTCATATGGTAACTAAAAAAAATGTACTAATTATTTCCTCAGGTGGCCGTGAACATGCCTTAGGTTGGAAATTAAAACAATCACCTAAAATCGGCAAAATCTATTTTGCACCCGGCACAATAGGAACAGAATCTATTGGAGAAAACACGGGGATTGCTGCACTTGATTTTAAAAAATTAATAAGATTTGCGGCAAGCAAAAAAAATAAAATTGATTTAACTATTGCTGCACCTGATGATATTTTGGCAGCAGGAATTGTAAATGAATTTCAAAAAAATAAATTAAAAATCTTCGGCCCGACAAAGGAAGCAGCAAAAATTGAGTGGTCTAAGTCCTTTGCCAAAGATTTGATGAAAAATGAAAATATTCCAACAGCAAAATTTGCAAGTTTTACAAAAATATCTGATGCAAAAAAATATTTGGGAAAACACAGTTTTCCCGCGGTTATCAAAGCAAGCGGCTTAGCGCTAGGAAAAGGGGTTATAATTTCACCCAATTTAAAACATGCTCTTAAAACAATTGATGAAATTATGAAAAAAAAGATTTTTGGCGATGCGGGAAATGAAGTAGTGATAGAAGAATTTTTAACCGGCAAAGAGATTTCCATTCATGTCTTTTCTGACGGAAAAACTTTTTCTATATTCCCAACTTCTCGTGATCATAAACCGATACATGATGGAAACAAAGGACCCAACACAGGCGGAATGGGAACTATCGCACCGGTTGAAAAAATTTCCAAAAAAGATTTGGAGACGATTGAGAAAGAAATTGTCAAACCTGCATTGAAAGGTTTATCAAAAAATAATACGCCATTTGTCGGCTGCCTTTATCCGGGTCTTATGATGACCAAAAAAGGCCCAAAAGTTATTGAGTTTAACTCAAGATTTGGTGATCCCGAAATTGAATCATACATGAGACTCCTTCAAACAGACCTTTATGATATTCTACTCGCTTGCACTGAGGGAAAATTATCTAAGATAAAAATAAAATGGGC
>DATIJS010000067.1:0-4131 GCA_035478335.1 Saccharimonadales bacterium (SeqCode)
AATGCTGATATCGGGATTTCAGTTAATTCTGCAGTTGATGTTGCCAAAGATGCTGCATCAGTTGTTCTTCTTCGCAAAAATCTTGAGGTAATACATGACGGGATACGGGAGGGTCGAAAGACTTTCAATAACACAATTAAATACATTTTGATGAGTACGAGTTCCAACTTTGGCAATATGTTCTCAGCGGCAATTGCTTCATTTTTCCTGCCATTTTTACCAATGACCTCTGTTCAGATCCTGACAACAAATACACTTTATGATTTGTCTCAATTGAGTTTGCCGACAGATAATGTCGATCATGAGTCACTCGTCAAACCACGGCATTGGAACATAGAATTTTTGAAAAATTACATGTTGTTTTTCGGACCTCTCAGCTCAATTTATGATTTCCTGACATTTGCAATATTGCTTTTTGTCTTTCATGCAAGAGGTCCGCTTTTTCAGACAGGCTGGTTTATAGAGTCACTTGCAACTGAGATACTTGTGGTGTTTGTGATACGTACTGCCAAGAAGCCTTTTTATACATCCCGCCCAAGCAAATGGCTTGCGATTACCTCAATCGGAATCGTTGCATTTGGAACACTTCTTCCGTTTACGCCTCTTGCAAAATTGCTAGGATTTGTTATGCCCCCACCTCTCTTTTTCATAATTCTAATAATTCTTACAGTAACATATCTTTTCTTGGTTGAGAAAATAAAGTCGATGTTTTTGAAGAAGTATAGCTTGTAGATTTACTGGGCAGCAGGTAAAGAGGTAGCCAACTGTTTATCCAAAGCCGTAAAGCGGTTTCCTAGTTTCTGAAGCAATGGCCCTCTCCGATAAGAATCTGATATTTCCTTATCTAATCCAAATTGTTTTTCAAGCGATTCAGAATAACCTGCTAGATTCCTTTTACGAATATCAAGTGAGTTGTCGAAAGCTAATTCAAGAAACCCCGCGGAATGTAATGTTTGATCTCCATGTTTTTTCCTCAGTTCATGGAAAAATTGTGCATGGTCGATAGTAGTGCCATCAAATAAGTAAATTCTTGTTTGTGGAGTCGCACCTTCAATTGAACTTTGTGAGCTTGCAACAATAAATTTAAGCCTTTGTTCACCATCCTGTAGGGTGCCAAACATATAGCGAGGTTGTTTGGGTAGCAAAGCTTTTACTGAATAATCAAACGCTCTAATATCAGTTTCAGTTTCCACATCTAGGTTCACAACAGAATAATTAACCGACTTTCCGATTTCTTCGGATTGCAGGGCATATGTTTCTGAATCAACAGATGGCGACATTTATATATCATGGGATATTTTTTTAGATATGTCAAGATTTCAGGTCCGGTTTATAGCTTAAAAAAGATCTTCTGTGCTTTCGATTTCGAGTTTTACCGAGCCGAAGTTTTGGCTTACTACACTTTCAGGTAATTCCATCACAAATCTCGAAACAGTATTGGCTGTTCTTTGTCCGAAGAAAAGACGTCTTTTGGCAAAGGTCAGATGCAGTTTTGTTTTGGCCCGGGTCATGCCAACATAACAAAGCCTACGCTCTTCTTCCAGTTCATTGCGATCCATTAGAGATCTTGAATGGGGGAATAATCCCTCTTCCATGCCGATCATAAATACCATAGAGAATTCCAATCCTTTTGCTGCATGGAGCGTCATAAGAGTTATTGCGTTTTTTTTCTCCCCATCTGTTTGTTTTTCTGAGTTATATTCTTGCTCTACAAGTGAGACATTTTCCAGAAAGTCTGACAAATCAGGAAAATTGATTGCAACCGATCTTAGCTCTTTTATATTTTCAAGCCGCATTCTATCTTCTTCAACTTTTTCATCATATAATTCAAGATATCCGGTTGCTTTGATTACACCGTCTAAGAGATCAATAGTTGTAGGCAGTGTTTTGTCATTCCCGCGAAAGCGGGAATCCATTGAATCCTCGCGACCCGAGTCGGGGATGACAGGTTTTAAACTTTGTTGATAATCCAAAAACCTCTGTAGTCTGCCTTTTCCCAGTTTCTCAATCCTTTTGTATGAAACCATATCTTTGGGATTGGATTGAACCCTCAGGTATGAAAGGACATCTTTAACTTCTTTTCTGGCATAAAATCTCGTTCCACCGATCAGGACATATGGAATTCCATGATGCAGAAATGCTTCTTCGATTACACGCGATTGGGCATTGGTCCGGTATAACACAGCAACATCGTTAAGGTTTTTAATTTGATTTTGTATTAGAGTCTGAATTATATAATCTGCTTCTTCCTGCTCACTTTGCGCTTCATAAATTTCTATCTCAGCACCTGCAGGATTCTCAGTCCAGAGTTCGAGAACCGGATGGGATTTATTTTTGGAAATAACAGCAGTTGCACCGTCAAGGATTTTTTGGGTTGATCTATAATTTTGTGACAAAGAAAAAGTTTGCGTATTGGGAAAATCATCTTTAAATTTCATAAGATTTCGGTAGTCTGCGCCACGCCAACTGTAAATGCTTTGTGAAAAGTCTCCGACAACGCAAATATTTTTCCACTTTCCGGAAAGCAGTTTAGTCAGCATATATTGAGCTCTATTGGTGTCCTGATATTCATCGACCAAAATATATTCAAAGCGCATTTGATATTTTTTGAGAATAGTTTCATTCTCGCGGAAAAGTTTGATTGTATAAAGAATAAGATCATCAAAATCAAGCGCATCGTTTTCTTTGAGGATTGTTTGATACATCGGGTAGATTTTGGCAACTGCTTCCTGGAAATAACCTCGTGCATAGTTTAAATAATCAGATGCAGTAATAAGTTCGTTTTTTGCCTGGGAAATTGTTGCTAGAACTGATGCCGGTTTAAAATCTTTAACAGAAATATCAAGTTTGGCCATGGCATCTTTGAGAACATCAAGTTGGTCTTGTGAATCATAAATCAAAAATTTATCTGAAAATCCCAGATGCTTTCCCTCAATCCGCAAAATCTTTGCGCACATAGAATGAAAAGTTGCGATCCAGGGCCTACTTGATGATTGATGATTGATGAATGATGAATGATAATTTTTTAGCATTTTATTCATCCGTTCTTTCATCTCATTGGCAGCTTTGTTAGTAAATGTGATCATCAGAATTGATTCAGGCTCGATTTTTTTCTCCATCATGAGGTAAAGTACCTTGTAAGTAAGGACTCTTGTTTTCCCAGATCCTGCACCTGCAATAATAATCATCGGACCATCAGTTGCGAGGACTGCTTTTTGCTGTTCTGTATTTAAATCCTTGAGTAGTGTGTTTGTCATAGGGTATAATTATCTAGTTATTCAGTTTGCGCTCAGTTAATAGGGGTAGTATCCATTGTAGCATACGTCCCTTTTGCTATGTGCTGATCAACTGATTCAAAAGAGCATGAAAAAGATTTTTATTATCGGTAATTGGAAATCAAATAAAACTACAACTGAGGCGATTAGCTGGCTTCAGGAAATTGAAAACTCCCTCCAATCCGGCGGGCAGGCCGACTTAGCTTTTAATGGAGAAGAGAAGCAGGTAATTGTTTGTCCATCTTTTACATCTCTTCCCAGCATGAAAGCATATATATTGCAGAACAATTTGCCAATCAAATTAGGCGCTCAAGATGTTTCACCATTTGATGAAGGCGCATATACAGGTGAGGTGAATGCAAAGCAAGTAAAAGAAGTTGCTGAATACGCAATTGTCGGACATTCGGAAAGAAGAAAATATTTTCATGAAACAAATGATGATGTAATTGAAGAAGTTACAAGATTGATAGAGGAAGGGATTCATCCGATTTTATGTATAAGTGACATGATGCAAATGGATTATTATCTTTTAAGAGGAAAAGCGATAGTGGAAAGTGCAGAAAAAATAATTTTTGTTTACGAACCGCCCAGTGCGATAAGCGGAGGGGGAGCATTTCATCCGGAAAGTCCTGAGGAAGCTGACAAAAATGCCTCACAAATAAGTCAAAAAATCGGCAAAAGAGTTATCACGTTGTATGGGGGGAGTGTTAATGAAGAGAATGCAGGGTCGTTTTTTAGTCAGGACAATATAGATGGGGGCTTAATCGGGCAGGCAAGTCTAACGGCTGAGAAATTCCTCAAAATAATTGAAAGTTCCTGATTTTATGCACGTCAGAAGACAAAAACCTATTCGAAA
>DATIJS010000068.1:0-3906 GCA_035478335.1 Saccharimonadales bacterium (SeqCode)
CGCGGTGTCCCCGGCGGGAATCGAACCCACATCAGAAGCTTCGGAAGCTCCTATTTTATCCATTAAACTACGAGGACAAATTATGTTAATCGTTTCTTTGTGAATGCTCTTCCTGATCCAGACTTAAGATATTTTTCAAAATTAAAAGCTGTGTATTTATTTGAAAAAGCAAAATAAGAAATAAGTTTTATTGGTAATAATAATTTAGTTGCAGGTACATATCCTTTTTTGTGTCTTTCTAATCTTTCTATTAAGTTATCGGTACAGCCGACATATGGCTTGCCATTACTACAATTTAGAATATAAACATAATAGAACATCGAATCTGAAATCTTCCTACGCTACAGCTACTATTGTAAGCGGACTTTGTCCGCCGTAGTCCAGAGAAGCTTTAGCTTCGGCGGACGAATCCAGCCTTCGCTGGTTCTGCGGATTTTATCCGCCGAAGCCAGCTTCTGCTGGCGAAGGCGGAGAGGGCGAGATTCGAACTCGCGGTGAAGTTACCTCCACAATAGTTTTCAAGACTATCTCTTTAAACCGCTCAGACACCTCTCCAGTTCATGTATTGTAGCAAAAAATCGACATGGAATCATCCTCAGAAATAATATATACTTAATGCAGAGTGGCTTAGTAAGAAATATGATATCTGGAATTTGCAGCTATTGCAAAAAAAGTTTTCGCAAAAGGGAACAAAAATATAAATTTTGTTCCCCATCATGCTCAAGCAGATTTAATCTTAACGGTTTAAAAGTAATATTGCTGCCTATACTATGTAACGAACTAGCAGAATTTATAGGAATTTGTTTGGGAGATGGATATGTTTCCCAATATCAAGCCTGCATCACGTTAAATTCTAATGCTGACATTGAGTATGTGCCATATGTTGCGGGTCTTGCCAAAAAACTATTTCCTGAAGCAACGATTTCATTAATCAAAAGAAAGGATAATGCGATAGATATACGCATAAATTCACGAATTGTTGCAGATTTTCTAAAAAGTAATGGGATTATTGCAAATGCAAAATATATTCCTCCTTGGATAATAGAAAATTTCATCTATAGCAGATATTGTATGAAGGGTTTATTTGATACTGAAGGATCAATATCTTTTAAGAAATATTTAAGCAAAAAAGGAACCATGATCTATAAACAATTAAATTTTAGGAATACAGATGTTAATTTAATGGCATTTGTTAGGGATAATTTAATCAGTTTGGGTTTAAAGCCAACATTGACACTTAAGAAATCTTTATATTTAAGTAATGATAAGAGTATTTCTATTTTTCGCGATCTAGTAGGATTCGGTAATCCAAAACTTTTAGAGAGAAGCTTAATTTGCGATATAAATACTTATTATAAATTTAAGAAGTTAAAAATTTCTTGACTTTTGTCTTTAGAATACGTTACATTAAATAGGTGCCCGCTTCAAAACATAAGCATCAAGAAAAAAAAGCAGATCACACTCCTGAGCATGACGTCAGAACATTTCTTGAGTGGCACGCCCCCGGCAGACCGTTTAAAGAGCATTCACGTGAGTATTTTTTCAACAGTTTTTTAATAGCTGTCGCTTTAGAAATTATACTTTTTCTTTTTGGTCAATATCTTTTAATGCTTGTTGTTGTTTCTCTGGTTTTTCTTTCTTTTGCAATGTCTATCGTCCCGCCTCATGATTTTTACTACAAAATTACATCAGAGGGAATACGGGTTGAAGATTATTTTTTTATCTGGGAAGAATTATATGATTTTTTCTTTATCAAACATCATGGCAAAGAAGTGCTTTATCTAACGACCAAATCGTACTATCCGGGTGAACTGAAAATAACTTTGGGAGACAAATCAATTGAGGAAATAAAGCGCGTTCTTCTTCCATATCTTCCATACCGTGAGTATGTTAAGCCTACTTTTATGCAAAAATCCGGTGATTGGCTTTCCGAAAATTTTCCTCTTGAAAAAGTAACTCATTAGAGATTTGATTGATTGCCGCCTCCTTATCAGGTAAAATACAAGGATGTTCCCTAGCTCACAGGATACCTATCTGATGAGTTGGCTTGGAGCATAAAGTTAAGTGCTTGTAGCTCAGCTGGATAGAGCATCAGATTGCGGATCTGAAGGTCGTGGGTTCAAATCCCGCCAGGCACACTTATGGAGGGTTCGCATAGTGGCCAATTGCACGAGTTTCGAAAACTCGAGGGGCTTGTCTCCTTCACAGGTTCAAATCCTGTACCCTCCGCATTAAATATTTGAAATATGATAATACGCTCGATTAATTCATCTGAAATTAAAGCATTTGATACAGTTGTCTCGCATCCTCTTCAAGCGTATGAGTGGGGAGAATTCCGGGAAAAAACTGGTGTAAAAGTTATCAGACGGGGTTTATTTATAAACGATAAGCTTGCCTCGGGATTTCAGTTAACAATTCATAAGATTCCCCATTCTCCTTTTACAATCGGTTATCTGCCAAAAGGGGATTTCCCAACTAAAGAAGTTTTGGAAGAGTTGAAGAAAATCGGTAAAGAGGAAAGGTGTGTTTTTATACAGCTAGAGCCAAACATAAAAAAGATCAAAGATCAAAAAGCAAAGATCAAAGATCTAATTCCTGCGGCACATCCGCTTTTTACACGATTTAATTTCGTATTGAATCTTACCAAATCAGAAGAAGAGATCCTCAAAAATATGCACCAGAAAGCGAGGTACAACATAAAAGTTGCGCAAAAAAATGGGGTAAAAGTTGTTGAAGATAATTCAGATAAGGCATTTGAAAATTACTTAAAACTTACCCGCGAGACAACAGAAAGACAGAAGTTTTATGCGCATACGGAGGATTATCATAGAAAGATGCGGCAGACATTGAAAGGGGAAAGCGTGAAGGGTAAAGGGGAAAGTTTGGACAAAAATAAATTAAGCGCACATTTATTGATAGCTAATTATAGTCCTTCACCCTTAACGCTTAACGCTAAACCCTTAACCGCTTGGATTTTGTTTGTTTTCAAAGACAAACTTTACTATCCATATGGCGCATCAAGCAGTGAGAATAGGGAAGTAATGAGCAGTAATCTGATGATGTGGGAGTCAATAAGATATGGCAAGAAATTGGGTTTGAAATCGTTTGACATGTGGGGGGCAATGGGACCTGATCCTGACAAAAAAGATCCGTGGTACGGGTTTCATAGTTTTAAAGAAAAATATGGTCCGGAGCATGTTGAGTATGTAGGAAGTTATGATCTGGTAATTAATCCTGCTTTATATCAGTTTTATAAGATAGCAGACAAACTCCGCTGGATGATGTTAAGATTAAAAAAGTGATCCGCCAGCTGGCGGATCATCCCGACCTGTCTCGCCCAGCGCAGCTTGGCGAAGTTGGGATCGGGGATCCATGGATTCCCGCCTGCGCGGGAATGACATATTAGAAATCCGTTTTATAGTCGAAGACTAATATAAATGAAAAAATTTCTGCCGATATTTATTTTAATTTTAACTTTCTTCCTCTTTAAACTATCCAATTTTGGTATTAGATTATCAGACAGCAATATCTATTTTTATACAGGATATAAATTGCTGCAGGGAAAAGTTCTTTATAAAGATATCTTTTTTACCAATTTTCCGCTTCTTCCATATATTTCTTCACTCTACTTTTTGTTAACAGCGGGAAACTTAAAGCTATTTTTTCTGACACCAATGATAGAAGTTTGCGCAGTAGCTTTTTTGATTTACTTCATTACCTATAAAAACTATAAGGATATATTTTTGGCACTAACAAGCAGTATTTTGTATCTTTTCTCCTTCATTATTCTTTCAACATCAGATCATCAGACAGGTGTTTTTATTGCATCTTTTTTTGCAGTTCTCAGCTACTATTTTTACCAAAATAAAAAATATTTACTAACAGGTGTTTTTATTGCATTGGCGC
>DATIJS010000069.1:0-2800 GCA_035478335.1 Saccharimonadales bacterium (SeqCode)
GCTATGAAGCGAGCTCAGGGCCAATTCCTCGCTTTCACCAACTCCAACGACCTCAATTCCCCAATCAGACTCAAAAGGCAAGTAAACTTTCTTCTCCAAAACCCCAAGACAGTTGCAGTCGGTACCCAATACACCAGAATCAATCAAGATAGCATCAAAATTGAAAGAGTGACTCTCCCTCAGGAGCACGAAACAATCTATGACAATCTTCTTCACACAAAGTCTCTTTATCCTGAAACAGTTATGATCAACAGGCTTTTGATTCCAAAAGATCTTTTGTATTTTAAATCAAATCGATATCCATTTGTCTTCAATGAAGTTTTTGCGAAGTTATTTCAATACGGAACAGTTGCCAATATCGGTCAGGCGCTTTATTTCCACCGCGTTGGGTTGAAGAGAAACCATAGAAAAGCTTCAAAAGTTAATAAACTCATATCTACAGTCTCACTCTGGCTTAAATCCAGGTCTGACCACGACTACCGCCCATCCCTAAGGAATGCAGTTCTCCCCCCGCTAATGAACAAATTCAACCTCTAATATAGAGTTCTACACAGATTTAACCCAAAATATACGATTGAAACAAAGGCCGTTAAGTTTTGCTAGTGGGTTTATCAGGGTAATCCAGCTCGAAGCCGAAGGCTGAGAGGGTTAAGGGAACGGAGGCTGAAAGCCGAGCTCGCCTGCTTGACAGGGGTGGATAGGGACAATCCCCCGATAAACGAACGACGCAAAATAGGCCGATTTTCACCTGAAAAGAGCTTTTGGTTCTTTTCGCGGTAGAAAAGAACATAAAAAGAAAATTTCTTCCATAATTTCTTTCCATAACTTATCCACATATTTGTTGATAAATAAATTAGCCTGATAAAACAGTCTAAACGTTATAGAATTTACTCTGGGATATATGATATTGTTAGTACTATTTATTATAGGTTGACAGATGCAGAATTTTATGTTATATTTCTATTAATTATGAAATTTTCAATAAGCTATTGGGGGCAAAAAATTAAAGATCAGGCACAAAAGACCGATACAACACCCAAAACTCTTGCAGATTACAATCGCGAAGTTTTGGTAAAACTGGGAGCAGACCAGTTCAAAAAATTAATTGATAAAGGTTTGAATATTCCGGTAGCACTTTTATAGAAATCACAACGTGGCGCAGAATAAAGGTAAATCTGCGTAATTGAGTGAGGTAAGCCTGAAATTTACACAAAAAAAGAGCATCGCTTTCGTTACACAAATGATAAAGTCAGGTACGATAAGCAATGCTCTTAAGGTAAACGGCATCTAGTCCTTCAGGCAGGAATAAAACTAAGTGCCGACAAGTAACAAATATACCAAAATCCGGAATATTGTCAAGAAAAATAGGTGAAGCTAAAAATAGATTTTTTAATTGACAGATCAATATTTTTCACGGGGTAACAAATTCTTACAATTGAGGTCAAAATAAATCGAAGTGGTTGAAAGTGGTTCTTTTATTTGCAATGGGGTAGGAATCTTGGAACGGAGAATGAATTGACATTATTGGTTTTGAAGAGGCGGAATCTTGGAGCGGACTGAGCGATAGCGAAGGAGCTCGCTTGCAAGCAAAACATTTTATTTGTTTAAATGAGGTAGGAATCTTGGGCAGGGATTCTTACCTCTTTCAAGCTCGTAAATTAGTTTTGCTTGACAAGGGTGGAATGGGATTCTTACCTCTTTCAAGCTCGCCATCAATAGGACTCAGTGATTAGGGTTTAGTGCTCAGAACGAAAAGAAGTTTATTTAACATCTTCATTATTTCAATAAGCAATTCATTAATCTTTTCAAATTGCTCTTTCTTAATATGACCAATTCGTAAAGCAATTAACAATTGGGTTTCGAGTTCTGCGCCTGAACCATAAGCAATCCGTAAAAATTGTCTATATTCAGCAGTGTGTCCACGCAGAAAGCCTTCGGCTATATTTGAAGGAATTGAGACTGAACATCTCCTAATTTGGGAGGTTAAACCATATATTTCATCCTTGGGGAACCTATTTGTAAGTCTATAAATATCTTCTGTCAGATCCATTGATTTTTGCCAAACTGTAAGATCTTTAAATGAGGTTATATTTTTCATTTTACTAACCACTAACCACTAAATCTTCTTCGCAAAAAGTATTCTCCCCGTAACTGTTTGGATTACTCTTGAGACTACAACGTCAAGGCTTTTTCCGATAAATCCGCTTCCTTCTTCAACGACAATCATAGTCCCGTCATCCAAATACCCAACACCCTGAGTCGCTTCTTTACCTTGATGGGAAACTTTTACGTGAAGTGCCTCACCCGGAACTGCAATAACCTTCAGTACATTTGCGAGAGCATTTAGATTTATGGCCGTGACATTGTCAATATTTGCTTTTTTCTCCAGATTATAGTCACAAGTTATCAATTTTCCTTTGTGATCCTTTGCGGATTTGATCAGCTGCTCATCAACCTCTATTTTGTTCTCAGTTATCGGTTCTTCATCCAAAATCACGACTTTTAGTTTTTTGGATTTTTTCAACTTTTCCAGTGCAACCAAACCTTTTCTGCCTCTTTCCCGCTTGACAGTGTCTTGAGAATCTGCCAAATGCTTAAGTTCAAGAAGGATACTTGAAGTGATGACAATTGTACCTGTAAGAAGGCCTAAATAAACAACATCAAAAATACGCCCGTCAATAATTGCGCTTGTGTCAAGAAAAATTCCATTCTCAATCTTTTGTTTTTTGTTTTTTGAATTTTGTTTTTTGCGGGGGCGGCGCATCATGCCGGGCAAGCGCACCATAAGTGATTTGGAAAC
>DATIJS010000070.1:0-8361 GCA_035478335.1 Saccharimonadales bacterium (SeqCode)
AAATCAACGCCGACTATAGATCCATGCTCGATCATCGAGCCGATAGCATTGCATCCTGCACCACCTACGCCTACTACTCTTATCTTTGCAAAATTGGTTGATTGAGGTCTGATTAACATATATAGTGCCCTACTTCCCCAAATCCTACCAGATGTAAATAGTAAATGCAAGATAGGAAAAAATAAAAACAGTACGTTCAACATTTTATGGCTCTACTCAGAGGTTCAATGAAATGAGGAATGGCTAAGGGTGGGTCTTATTTTTCTGCTTTATACCAGCTGGGGAAAATATCTGTGTGCTTGGTCTTGGTCGTCGCGGTGACTGAACCACCTGTATCCGCATCAAGAGTAAGAGTTTGAAGACCTTTAGGTTTTGTAAAACTACTCGATTTTGGGTAAGCTGAGAGTGCTCCCGATGTGAAATTATTCCAAAGAATCGAGACCACATCCGCAACATTGCTGTGCATCTGGCTGTAGTCATTATTGCCGATCCACACACCAGTAACGAGATCGGGCGTGAACCCGACGGTCCAAGCGTCGCCAAATCGCTCGGTGATGGCAGTTTTGACGGCGGCCTTCCGTCCCAGAATATTGAATGCGGCGGTTTTACCGAGTAAATATTTGCGGGCCGATTGATCACTTAACATGTCGGATATGAGATAGGCAATTTGCGGATCAAAAGCGCGGGTTGCTGCGGGCTTCGTGTTATCTTCCAGAACTTTGTCTGTAAAGTCGGTTACCTTCAGAACTGACGTTGGAGCATAGTGAACTCCACCGTTGGCAAAGCTCTCGTAACTATTTACGAGGTCATTTAACGTCGTTTCCGCACCACCTAGGGCAAGGGACAAGCCATATTTATCTGGGCCACCATCGAGCTTGAGACCGCTGGAAGTCATCAGTGTAAGCACTTCCGGAATACCTACATCGGATAACAACTTGACCGCCGGAATATTGAGTGAGCTGCCGAGGGCTTGGCGTAAAGACACAACCCCGTGGAATTTACCGTCGGCATTTATTGGCGAGTATGACCCACCGTTGCTACCAAAATTGGTCTGGTCATCCAATATAGTGCTACCGGGACCCAAATTGTGTTTCATCGCAGCTGCATATACCAATGGCATGAATACCGAGCCCGGCTGCCTCTTTGTCTGGGTCATATTTACCTGACCCGCATCTGGATCATTGAAATCGTGGGAGCCAATCATTGCCAGGATCTGACCAGTTTTGGGGTCGGCTGACAGGATGGCGACGTTTGACCCACCTGCGCTTCGTACGGCCGCAATGCCTGTTTGGGGATTGGCAATCGCATCCGCCGCGAGACGCTGTTGGTTTAAATCAATAGTGGTTATGACAGTAAGGCCACCGTGCTTGATGGCGTCTGAGCCATATTTGGACTCGAGGTAATCCATGGTGAATTGCACAAAATGCCGGTGTGGATCGCTCTTTTCGTCCAACTTAGAAAGATTGGTTTTGCCAGTCCGGTCGTACAATGTAATCGCACCCGGATGAGTTACTCTCGTTACATGACCATTACGATATGCCCAGAAGGCTACAGCGGCTAAGAAAACACCGAGGAGGATAATAATCGTCAGTATAATGAACCCAGTGTGGTGGCGATGCGTCGTCCTGGGACACATTTTTAGATCAGCTTCTTCACCCTTTTCCAGTTGGATTGTTTCAGATTTTGTCATATTTTTTACTCTAACATTTCATCTTCTTTTTGAGTGATATTTATATTTCTCTATAGAGAAAGTTTAAATACTGAAACTCTCAGAGTCAATCATCAGTATTCATATAGTCCTCTTGTTTATATACTTTTTTCATATCAAATACATTTACCCCTTTGCTTCGGTTACTGTCATTTCCTGAATTGTTTCGATCTCATCAATTTTCTTATCACTTTTTGAATCATACATCTCCAACTTAAACTTCCTAAAAGTACCAGCTGCAGGATTTTCTATTTCAGGAAAAACCAATTCTCCATTTTCAGATTTTAACTCTACGTAATCTATTTGGTTTGCTTGTTTTGCGGCGTACTCTGTATCAAAAGTTTGTTTGGATTTATAGAGCTTGAAATTGAGACCTACTACGGGTATATTTCCAAGTGAAAATATAAGACCTTTATCGTTAAACAACTCTGCATCGGGAGTGTATGTTCCAATAACTCCATCCGTGCAGCCTGCATGATTAACAACAGCTTTAGGATCTATCATTGGGTCTCTTGAGCATGAAGACAGTACTACCGGACCAGCTTTCCCAAATCTGTCAGCAAACTTTACATGTAGATTCTGGGCAATTGAGTATCCAACAGGCGGAATCGGACCAAAAATACTGTCTTCAAAATCCGAATCCACTTCCTGATAGGTAAGCTCACTAGTTCCCTGCCCGTTATCGTATGAAACTGTTTCCTTATATGGCTTGTACGTTTCTTTTTCGATGAGAACCTTATAGCCTGTTACCTGTATATTAGAACTGTTTTCATCATACGACAAGTGAAGTGTCAGCTGATAATAGTCTTTCCCATTTTCGCTTACCGTCTCAAGCTTAGTATCCTTATTGTCTTTAAAAGACGTAAGTAATTCCTCAAACTTCTTACGCGGACTCTCTGGTGCATTGAGCTGAAACGCACCTGTACGCTGATAAGCGAAGGATCGTGCGCCTTGAAAATCTTGGAATAAACCCTCTTTCGTATCTTCATCAGCCCTATAAGCGTAAAGCATTGCGGAGTCATTAAAGTCAATTTTTTTCTCAATTATGACAGTTTTCCCTGATAACGCATCCGAATATTCAGGAATCTCAACGCGGGTAATACTCTTTTTGAAATCATACCAGAATTCATAAGTTTTATTTTCTGGTCGTATTCCTTGAAAACCTACCCTTGCGCTCTCTTCAGGAGTGAGTGATTTTTCGTAAGCCTTTCCTCCGTAATAAATTTTGTAATGAATGCGGTCGATACTTTTTAAAGCATCAGTTGCTTTCTGAACAATTTCTTGTGCCGAGACTTGCTCAATAATATTAAAACTCTTGATTTTGCCGATTTTCCCAAAAGGCCCGACCTTAAAAATAGTTGAAATTATAATTATAAGAGCAGCTAAGGCAAATGAAGGAATAATCAAGCGCCTACCCGACCGAAACTGCCCAAATGAAGAAGAATAATTTTTCTTTTTTTCATTTCCATTCTCTTCCAAAATTATATTTTGCAGTTGCAGAATATCCGCTGATTCAATTTCTTTCTGATAGCCTTCTTTTAAATTGTTGTATAAAATTTCTTTTACTTTCATAATTTTATTAATTTCTTTAATTTTGTAAGCGCCCGGTAGCAGCGCATCTTTGCTTTTGATTCAGTAATATCAAGCACTTCCGCAATTTCTTTAAACGTTAACTCCTCAAAATATTTCATAGTTATAATGTCATAATCAGTTTCATTCAATTTCCCAATCGCCGACTTTAATTTAATTACATTTTCATTTGCAATTTCCTGATCCATCCATTTCTCTATATCATTTTGACTATCTGCCACCTCCAGAGTCTCATCGAGTGAAACTGTCGGCTTTTTCAATCTTTGATTATCAATTACAGTATTTCGGCAAATAGTTAATAGCCAGCTTTTGAGCTGATTGTCAGTTTGATAATCAAAATTATCATATCTGATTAATGCTTTTTTGTATGTTTCCGAAACGACATCATCAGTGTCTTCGCGATCGTAAACCCATCTCTTGGCAAAAAAGTAAATTAAGCCGATATATTTCTTAACCAGCTCTTCATATGTTGGTTTCATCTGCAGATAAATATTACCTACTTAATATAACGGAGTCCAGTACAAAAAGTCACAAAAGAAAATAGAGGTAATTAAATTTCAACGGTTCACTGAAATATTTTCATTAAGTTCCGCTTTAGGTGCTGAAATTTTGATTAAAGGCTGTGAACTATTTTTCCTCGCAACTATTTCTATCGTGTAACCCGTATCATAATCACTCTTGCAATTAGCAACCGGAGATCCATTGTTTATTTTCGGATCACCCGGCAATTCAGAAATATATTTGGGGGTAATTACGGAGCATAAGTCAACATCTGCTTTGCTTATCTTTCTGGGAGATGTAGTATACCCCCATGGAACAGCTCCATTCGTGCTTTCCTGCTGATATAGGCTGATTGAGCTTAGAATTGCATTAGTATCGGATCTTCTTTTGGTATTGTTTGCCTGTGCAAATTGCCTGTTTGGGTTAATCGAAATAAGTGTGATCGTAAGCAATATTGGAATAGCAACAAAACCGATTCCTGAAGTAATCCAAATCCATTTCATGCTGAAAGGCTTTGAAAAAAGTGGTAGATTCTTTAAATGTTTATAGATAAGAAATGTATAACAGGCAATAAATACGCCTGAGAAAGCATCAAATACTACAGACACAATTCCAAAAAACGGAATTTGTTTTGATATCATCTGAAAAACCGAAGCAATTATGTAATAAATTACCGCAATTGCTATAATCCTGAAATAGACATTCCAAAAACGGCCCTTTACCATCATGTAACTTCTCTTCAGAGCTGCTTTGCCTTTTAAACCATCCAAAACAAAAACGTACTGCACAAAACTAAAAATTACAGAAAAATATATCCCCGGAATTATTAACGCGTAGATTCCGCCGGCGATTATCAGACCTGAAAATACTGCAGTTAAAAAATAAGGAATTGCCATTGACCTGCTGCCTTTTATAATTGAGCGAATTGGTACTTTCCCATTGCTATTTAAAATCATAATATAAGAAATCTGAAGCATTGGCGTTATCACAAATATAAAAAATACTAGTCCTGCAAGCGTTAATAAAATGGTAAATATACTCACAATTATTTGTGTCGTACTGATACTTCCCAAATAGAAGTTTGGTTTAAGAAGATTGATACCCGATGCGCTTAACAAAAACATTATCACTGCAATAAATACTCCTACAACAACTACTCCTATCGCAATTAGCCCAAATAATTTCAGGAATGGCACCAAAGTTGTCCTGAAGAGCTGCCATGATTCCTGGAAAAGAATTTTTATGGATGGCAATGAGTCTCCAGAAGTATTGGACTGAGGCAATGACGAGACTGGCGCAGTTGAACCGCCGCCGACCTGCTGAAGTGCTTCCTGAATATCTTCAGCCTGCCAACCGCTTGTTACCAATTCCAACTGAATATCATTGATGTTTTTGCCTGCCTTTAAGGAATCTTGGACGTAATTAAGCAGGTCTTGAGTAACCATTTTTATGGAATAAAGGACTTAATGAGATTTATTATTTTCTTGAGCATTTTTGATGCCCCAAAACCCAAACCGCCCGGAAGGGAAAATTTCATCGAAGATGATCTGCTTGCAGATGAATTTTTCATACCATATTCAATAAGTCCTATTGCTGTTGAGAATGCCGGATGCTGAACCTCATCAGTTATTCCCTTGATATTGGTCGGCAAACCGATCCTTACAGGCATTGCCAGAGTTCTGCGTGCCGATTCTTTGATGCCAACAGTTAGCGCTCCACCACCTGTGAGAACAATTCCGGCCGGGGTCTGTCCGCCAAATCCTGACTTCTTAATCTCAAGCCCGATCATAGCGCAAATTTCATTTAGCCTAGGCCTTATAATACCGTCAATCAATGTTTTTTGTGACACCTTGCGGATTTCTTCCGTTAGATTTAAAGAGCTTAGATCAATTTCATCACTCGGTCTGCCCTCTTTTTCCTTTTCTTCACCATCTTCATCAGCGAATTTCAATACCCGTTTTGACGGATCCTGCGAGAGGAATAATTTAATTTTCTCAGCGCTTTCTATTGAAAGCCTTAGACCAATTGCCAAATCATTTGTAACGTGTCTTGCACCAATTGCCAGAACGCTTGAGTATGCAACTGCACCCTCAACATAAATTGAGATATCAGTAGTGCCTGCTCCAATATCAACCAGAACCACTCCCAACTCCCGCTCGGTGTCTGACAAAACGGCGAGTGAACTGGCATAACCTGAAAAAGCAAAACTATCAATATCCACCCCAACTTCTGAAAATGCTTTTTCAAGATTGCGAATTGAAACACTATTTGCAGTAACGATATGAGTATCTACTTCAAGCCGTGTGCCGCTCATCCCGACGGGATCCTTAATCCCTTCCTG
Organism: Saccharimonadales bacterium (SeqCode); assembly: GCA_035478335.1. Lineage (GTDB taxonomy): Bacteria > Patescibacteriota > Microgenomatia > Levybacterales > UBA12049 > DATLDE01. The sequence continues at coordinate 6,141 of DATIJS010000070.1, forward strand.
ACCATCAACTATAAAACTTCTGGGAAGGACGTGAATTATCTCGCGCGTTGAGGGAAGAGAAATTGCTTTGGCAGCATCAATCACCCGACCCAAATCAGATGCACTTATCTCGCCCTCAGGATTTGAAACAGCAACAACTCCGCGGGAATTCTGGCATTCAATTTGTGACCCTCCCAGTGAGACAATCACACGTGATGCTGAATAACCGGCCATCCTTTCGGCCGCTTCCAGTGAAGTATTTATTGCCCCAACTGCTTCTTCGATATCAACGACTTGTCCTTTGCGAATACCCAAAGATTTGACCTCAGATGCACCCAAAACATTTATTGTGCTCTCGGTTATTTTGGCAATTACTGTAACAATTTTATATGTTCCAACATCAATTCCAACTACAATTCTTCCATCACTCATAATTATTTAAGCTTGATTACCGGCTTGTCATAACGCAAATCAAGACTGACGAACAGCTTACCTTCCATTGTAAGCCTTGCAAGTATAAATTGTAAAGAGGCTATTTGGCCTTTTATATCCTTCTCTTTTGAAAAAATCACAACTGACTTGTCCTTCATGCTGATCTTGTAATAATTGCCGTTATTCACAACTTCAACAAACCCAATATTTTTTTTCTTAAGACCGTCTTTAATTAATTCAACGCTATCATCCTTATCCCTAGTCAAACTTATCTTGTAATTATTGGGCAGTGGACTTATAAATAAGGGTCTATGGGAAAACAAAATATAAAAAAATATACCTACTCCTCCTATTAACATTAATAAAATAACTGTCAGGAAAAATATCAGTTTTTTCTTTTTTCTGGTTTTTTCAATTTTTCTTTTTGTCAGCGGCATTTTTAACAACCACAATTATATTTTCAGCAGCGTTAAGATCTATCAACCCTCGCCCCTTTGCTGAATTTTTTGTGTACTTATCTATGTTATCAAACATTTGCGTAACTAATATAGATAGCTTTTCAGAGGTCAATGTATTTTGCTCGGCAATTTCTGCAAGCCCCAGTTTTTTCATAAAAAGCGCATTTTTCAATTGCTCCTGATGCTGACCATAAGGGAGTGGAATAAGGATACTTGGCTTTCCAAAATATATAAGCTCAGTAACAGTATTCATGCCTGATCGGGATATAACCAAATCAGCAGTATTTAAAAAATCAGCAACGCGGGAGGGTTCAATAAATTTAACAACTGTATAGCCTGCTTTTAATTCAGGCTCCAAATTCTCCCGCAATTTGGAAAGTCTTTCAAAATCTTTGAATTGAGATGAATCTCCTACCTGATGAATTACATTATACTTCTCCAATAGCTTTGCAATACACCCCTCAACCAAAACATTCAGAGCATGAGATCCGGAACTTCCACCAGTAATGTAAATTGTCGGTTCATCAGGCCGTATATCTGACAAAGTTTTTTTAAATTTGTCAGTTTTTAAATCCCCCATTTCAAATTCTTTTCTCAAGGGATTTCCGGTGAGTATGGTTTTTGTGGTAGGGAAAAATTTGGCTGATTCAGTCCACGAGATACAAATTTTTTTCGCAAATTTTGCAACAAGCTTATTGGATATTCCTGCTTCAAGAGTCTGTTCATGAAGGACCAGAGGAATCCGCAAAATCGAGGCAGCCAACGTAATGGGAACTGAAACATATCCCCCAAATGACAAAACAACATCTGGCTTAAATTTAGCAAGTATGCTCGTTGCTTGTGACAACCCGATGGGAATTTTTAATAGTGAATTGAAAGTATAGCGGGTAAACTTCCTTTGCAAACGTCCTGTTGTAAGCGATTTAAATGGAATTCCCAACTTGATTGCTGTTTGGTATTCAAGCGAGAGCGTTTTGTCTCCTTCAAAAACATACTTTCGCCCAACAACTAAAACTTCAATATCTTTGGGAAGTTTTTCAATAACCGATAGAGCAGGAGCAAAATGCCCCCCGCCACCGGCAACAATCAAAAGCTTCATAGCTATAGTATATCATTTACCTCTTTGGTATAATCCCATTTATGAATGAGCGGAAAAGGTATAGCGATCTATGGGAAATTTTTAGAGAACCAGTACGCCCTGGTGATCCCGATTATGTAGATTGCGAACCTGATTTTAGAGTTTCAGAAATAACAGAAATTACGCCGCAAATGCTGGCCCAACTTGGCATCAGACACGCCTTAATTGATTTGGATGGAACACTTGTTTGTCCACCGTCTCGGGAAATCAATCC
>DATIJS010000071.1:0-4211 GCA_035478335.1 Saccharimonadales bacterium (SeqCode)
TGTCTGCAATTGTTGTTTCGCTTGAGCTGGGTTTATCAATTGATAAAATTAAAAGCGGTTTGCTTGCTTTTCAAGGATCAAAGCGAAGGCTTGAATATATTGGTGAGTTGCAGTCAGGTGCGTTTGTTTATGACGATTACGCACATCACCCGACGGAAATTCAGAAAACCCTTCAGGCTTTGAGGAAGCAATTTCCCAAGAAAAAAATAATTGTTATATTTCAGCCTCATACCTTTTCGAGAACAAAAAAATTACTCGAGGAATTTTCTACATCATTTAAAGAGATTGACCTTGTTATATTAACAGATATATATGCTTCTCTTAGGGAAGCAGCGGATGATACAATTTCGTCTAGGATTCTAACTGAAAAAATTTCCGGTAAAAATAAAGATGCGATTTATCTCTCTCAACTTTCAGATGTGGTAAAATACATAAACGAAAATAGACTTCGTTCAGATACAGTGTTGGTTACAATGGGAGCAGGAGACGTTTATAAAATACATTCGGAATTAAAGTTTGCATAAATTCGAATATCAAAGCACGAAATCCGAAACAATATCAAAATACAAATGACAAAAATACAAATTTTTTTGAATATTATAATTTAGAAAATTTGAATTTGTTTCGAGTTTAGAGTTTCGGGTTTCGAATTTTATTTAATATGGATAAATTTGTTATAAAAGGAGGAAAAAAGCTGGATGGAAATATTACTGTTTCAGGAGCAAAAAATGCAGCTTTAAAAACACTGGTTGCAGCATGTCTGACTGATGAAAAAGTTACAATTTACAATGTCCCTTTAATTTCTGATTTTTTTGTAATGGTAGATATCATGCGTGAGTTGGGAGCAAAAGTCGTAATCTCAGGACATACTGTCACAATCGAGATGAAAAAGTTTTCCGGATTTTCAATTCCTCTTGATAAGGCAGTTCTTGCAAGAACCTCTTCAATGTTTATTGCGCCGCTTTTGGCAAGAGTAAAAGAGGCAATAATTCCAAATCCTGGAGGATGCAGGCTTGGTGCTAGACCGATCGATAGGACAATAGATGGGGTTAAAAACTTAAATGCGGATATTTCCTACAACCGGGAAGATGGTTATTTTCATGCAAAAACAAAGGGTCTGAAAGGCGCAAATTATAAATTCAAAAAAAATACCCACACCGGAACTGAGACTATGATTTTGGCTGCAGTTTTGGCAAAAGGAGTGACAGTTCTAGACAATGCAGCAGAGGAGCCGGAAATTGATGATGTTATAAATTTACTAAATCTGATGGGAGCAAATGTAAAGCGCAGTGCCAAACGGCAAATCACGATTGTTGGCGTTGATAAGCTGAGAGGTGCTGAATTCCGAATAAGCCCTGATAGGATTGAAGTTGCTACATTTGCGGTTGCCGCGATTATTACCGGCGGAGATATCTTTATTAAAGATGCAAACAAGGCAGAAATTAAAGCGTTTCTCGTAAAACTTAAAGAAACCGGTGCCGGAATTGAGGATAGAGAAGACGGAATACGTTTTTTTAGTACTGGCAATTTGAACTCTATAGATATAACAACAGGAATTCACCCCGGTTTTTTAACCGACTGGCAGGCGTTGTGGGGAGTGTTGATGACGCAGGCAGATGGAGAGTCAATTATTCATGAGACTGTGTTTGAGGATAAGCTTGGATATGTCGAGGATCTGGATCGAATGGGTGCTGAGGTGAAGCTTTTTAATCCATCTGTCAAAGATCCGGAAAAAGTTTATAATTTTAATCTTGAGGACGAAAAAGATGAATACTTCCATGCAGTCAAAATTAACGGACCAACACCACTTCATAATGCTGTAATGACCACGCTTGATATACGCGCAGGAGCAGCTGTTGTTTTGGCCGCGCTTTGCGCTCAAGGAGTTTCAACAATTTTTGGAATTGAAAAATTGGATCGTGGATATGAGGATTTTGAAAAAAGATTGACCGGCTTAGGAGCAAATATAAAAAGAATAACTGAGGAATAAAAATGAAGCAAAATAGAAAACTGGGGGCAATCATACTGGCGGCAGGACGCGGAACGCGCATGAATTCGCAAAATACAAATAAAGTTGCTATGATGCTTGCTGACAAACCTCTGATTCTCCGTTCGGTAAATCTACTTGAAAAAATGGACTTTGGACAAATTATTGTTGTTGTAGGTTTTGCGAAAGAATCCGTAAAAAAGGTTTTGAAAAATACATCAGTAATATTCGCCCAGCAGAAAAAACTACTCGGAACAGCAGATGCTGTAAAATCAGCACTTAGCAAGCTTAGTCCATCTATTAGTGAGGTTTTGGTTATTCAGGGAGATGATTCACATTTCTATAAAGAAGAAATAATTTCCAAATTAATTGATCTTCACTATAAGGAGAAAGCAGCAATTACATTTTTAACAATTGAATTGAAAAATCCTTTTGGACTCGGACGGATTTTGAGAAGTAGGGATGGAAAAGTCGATGGAATAATTGAAGAGAAAGATGCTACGGAAAAAACGCGAAAAATAACAGAAATAAATCCGGCATGCTATATTTTTACTGTTAACTTTTTAAAAAAATATCTGCCAAAAATAATTATGAATCAAATAACAGGTGAATATTATTTGACCGATCTTATTGAGATAGCAGTTAAAAATAATGAAAAAATTGCAACACTTAAAACTGCCGATATGCCCTGGAGGGGAGTAAATACAAAAGAGGAATTAGAAGAAGCTGAGAAAATATTTTCCGATTTAGTTGAATAAGTATGTTTAAATAGCTATAATGATGATGCATGGAGCGATTGCTTGGACTTATTATATCTTCTTTTGTCGTGACTGCACTTTTGCTGGTGCCGTTTATTGATTTCCTCTATAGAATAAAACTCCGAAGAGTTCAGCAGGCAACCCGGGATATGTTCAATAAAAGAACTCCCCTTTTTGATAAATTTAATTCCTGGAAAGTCGGTACGCCATTCGGTGGTGGATTACTAATAGTGTTGGTAGTGACTGTTTGCACCTTTTGGGCATATGGGGTTTTTGGTACAAAGTTTTTGCCCTGGGAAGTATTTGTGCTATTTTTTGCATTTATAAGTTTTGGCATTCTTGGTTTTCTTGATGATTTTAAAAAATTGGTCGGAGGAAGCGAGAATTTATTTGGCTTGCGTTTCAGACATAAGTTTGTTATTCAGTGGATTTTGGCTTTTATAATTGCCCTTGTTTTCTATATACAACTTCATTATGATTTTGTTTTTATTCACGGGTTTGGTAAATTATTTTTGGGAATGTTTTTTGTACCTTTTGCAGCATTTGTGATCGTTGCATTCGTTAATGCATTCAATATTACAGATGGATTGGATGGTTTGGCATCAGGGCTGTTGCTTATTTGTCTGATTGCTTTTTTAGTGATTAATTCAGCAAGTCTTGATGACTCTCTGGGAATTTTTCTGGCAATTCTAATAGGGAGTTTAACTGCATTTTTGTATTTTAATATTTACAAAGCAAGACTTTGGCTTGGGGACGTTGGGTCACTTTCTCTGGGAGCAGTTCTTGCAGTTACAGGACTTTTGACAGGACGGGCATTGACTCTTGTGATAATAGGTGGAATTTTTGTAGTTGAAGTTAGCTTTTCACTTATTCAACTCCTGGGCAAGAAGTTTTTAGGACGAAAAATTCTTTCTGCTGCACCAATGCATCTATTTTTGCAAAATAAGGGATGGGAAGAACCAAAGATTGTTATGAGATTATGGCTAATAGGATTTATTCTGGCAGTTCTTGGTATATTTATTTCCTTCATTTAAGTTCATGAAAAGACTTGATCTGCCACTTCTTACAATTATAGGAATATTAACTCTTTTTGGTCTTCTTATGATTTACGACGCATCATCTGTCATAGCATATGAAATTTTTACTGACAAATTCCATTACATAAAAGATCAATTTGTGTGGGTTATTTTGGGATTTATAGCGCTTTTTATATTTTACAATTTCGATTACAAAAGGCTTTACCAGCTTGCTCTCCCGTTTTTACTTATAGCACTTGGAATTTTGGTTTTGGTATTTATGCCCGGAATCGGATCCAGCGCAAAGGGAGCAGCCCGTTGGATAAACTTATTCTCCTTAAGAATACAACCAGCTGAATTTGTGAAGCTTGCACTTGCAATCTATTTATCAGCCTGGTTTTCTCACAAAGAAAAGGAAAGATTTCTTGCATTTTCACTATTGTTGGGAGC
>DATIJS010000072.1:0-2762 GCA_035478335.1 Saccharimonadales bacterium (SeqCode)
GGGAAAGCTGCGCCTTTCTGGGCTTTTTCTTTCAATCGTTCTTCCTCACGCTGCGCAATGGTCGTTGCAAGTAATCCACCTTGTACAGCCATGCAAGATAGTCCGCCTACAAAAAGACCTGTTAGAAATATCGCCCAAAGATTTGAAGATTGCGCGACTTGTGGAATCGCGGCAATGACAGATGTAGAGGGGTGTTCCAAAGAATTAAGTCTAAAGAGAAGAATCCCAATCAGCCCGATCATCACTACCAGTGCCCAAATTACAAGTTTCGATGTTGATTGATTTTCTTTCATATTTTCCTGTTTATAGTTTATCAAATTTTCACTTTCTTCAGTAATAAAGAATTACTAACAACTGAGACTGAAGACATTGCCATTGCCAACGATGCAAAAATAGGATTTAGCAAAATATGAAAGAATGGATAGAAGACGCCCATTGCCACAGGAATAAGAATGACGTTATATCCAAATGCCCAAAAGAGATTCATCTTGATTGTTCTCATTGTCTTTCTAGACAACTCAATGGCAGAAGCAACTGCTCTCAAGTCATGACTTATAAGCGTTATATCTGCCGCTTCGATTGCAACATCGGTACCAGAACCCATTGCAATACCTACATCAGCCGTCGCAAGCGCGGGAGCATCGTTAATACCATCTCCAACCATCGCTACTTTTTTACCCTCAGCCTGAATCTTTCTAACCTCAGCTTCTTTTTGGTCAGGTAGCACTTCTGCCAAGACATTGGTGATACCAAGTTTTTGAGCAATAGCGTTTGCAGTTCGTTGATTATCACCTGTTATCATCACGACTTCTATTCCTCGTCTTTGCAGTGCTTTTACGCCTTCTTTTGCCGATTCCTTTATTGTATCTGCAACTCCAATAAGCCCTTCGAGTTTGCCATCAATGGCAAGCATCATGACTGTTTTCCCCTCGCCTTCAAGTTTATTGATCTGTTCCGCAAAGGATTTATAGTCAATCCCTTCTTTATCCATAAGCCTTTTGTTTCCAAGAAATGCTTTATTTCTATTTACTATTCCTTCAACACCATGTCCCGCGACAGCTTGAAATTTTGTTACAGTCTCAAGTTTTAGATGTTGTTCGTCTGCTTTCTTAATAATTGATTCCGCTAATGAATGCTCCGAGCCTTTTTCAAGAGAGGCAGCCAAACGCAAAAGCTCAGATTCTTTCTTGCCATTTACGGATATAACATCAGTCACTTCAGGCTTACCGTTCGTAAGCGTTCCGGTTTTGTCAAAAATAACTGTTTGAATTTTATTTGCAATTTCCAAGCTCTCTGCATCTTTGATTAAGATACCTTTCTCTGTGCCTTTCCCTGTACCAACCATAATGGCGGTAGGAGTCGCCAAACCCATTGCACAAGGACAAGCGATGATAAGCACTGCAATCATGCTTATCAAGCCGTTAATAAAACTTCCTGCTAATACTACCCAGCCAAAAAACGTAAGAAGTGAGACTATAAGAACGGCAGGAACAAAATAGGCTGATACCGTGTCGGCCAGACGTTGTATTGGTGCTTTTGAACCTTGTGCTTCTTCAACTAATTTTATTATTTGCGAAAGCATGGTATCTGAACCTACCTTTGTCGCTCGCATGACAAAAGAGCCTGTTTTATTTATCGTTGCGCCAATTACTTGTGAATCGATAGTCTTATCGACCGGAATACTTTCACCCGTAACCATAGATTCATCAATCGATGATTCGCCTTCAATAATTACTCCATCAACAGGGATCTTCTCTCCAGGACGAACCCTTATTAAGTCACCTTCTTTAACTTCCCCGATCGGGACGTCAATTTCTTTTCCATCTCGTATTACTCGTGCCGTTTTTGCTTGAAGACCGAATAGTTTTTTAATCGCATCAGAAGTATGAGATTTTGCTCGTGCCTCAAGATATTTACCTAGCGTGATAAGTCCTATGACAATGATGACAACGTCATAATACGTGTGTTCTGTATTCAGATATGCTTTAAGCGGTGTTTCAAATGCTGTGAGAACGAAGCTATAACTATAAGCAACAAGAGTTCCAATTCCAACAAGAGCGTCCATATCTGCTTTCTTGTATTTGATGAAGCGCCACACTCCAGCAAGGTAAGGTCTTCCAACAACGAACATCATATAAGTAGCAAAGAGAGGAAGAAGATGGTGAAAAAAGTCTGAAATTGTAAGACTAACTGGAAGAAAAATTTCCCATAGCATTATAACGACACTTACAAAAACAAGAACGAGGGATACTGTTACGTTTTCCTTTAGTTGTGTGTCCGAACCAGAATGGTCATGAGAGCTGGTTTTTGATTCCTCAGTTATTAACTCATAGCCGCCGGTTTTGACTGCTGAAGCAAGAGTATGTTCAGAAACATGATCGTCATAAGTTACAGTCGCTTTATTTGTAGCGAGATTGACACTTGCTTCCGATACTCCTTCAACTTTTTTGAGCTTTCGCTCAATCACCCGGACGCACGAAGCACAGTGCATGCCTTTAACACTAAATGTTTTTTTTACTTCAGACATATAGGGATTAACTTTTTTTCTTAAAAACTTGCATTATTTCTGCAATAGATTCATCAGCTTTACCCTTGTTGATAGCATCTGCAACACAGGACTTAAGGTGATTTTCTAGAAGGAGGTTGCCTGTCTCTTTAAGCCCACTTTCAACTGCCAATAGTTGGTGCATGACGTCAATGCAATAGGTGTCATCCTCTATCATTCTGATGACCTTGTCGAGATGACCTCGTGCGATCTTGAG